>JAZRYE010000001.1:0-10687 GCA_045600585.1 Bacilli bacterium
GATTCATCTGAATAATATCGATATCCATTACTTTTAGTATAGCTAGGTAATAATTTACCATTTCTATTCCAATTTCTTAATGTTTGGGTAGTAACACCTAACATCTTTGCTAAAGTCTTGCTTGAGTAATATTTCACAATATTATTATAGCAATATTTACATAGTTTTACAATATTAAATTAACTGTTTGGGAACCTTTAAGCTTGTTACATCTGTGGCACAAAGTTTGAAGATTGCTATAAGTTGATTTGCCACCTTTTGCAATTGGAATGATGTGATCAATTTCTAAATCATCTCTTTTTCTATGACACATACAGCAACGATAACCATCTCTATTATAGATAGCAAATCGCATTTTATTTGATACCTTTCCTCTTTCAACTCGACATATTGCATCCCATATATTCTGGTTTAAGTAGAAATCTCCACGTTTTTGATTAATCTTACTTATTATTTGTTTGATTTCATTCATATGGAAAATATCGCTTTTAGATTCAACATAATTACCATTGATTTTTGTTCTCTTTAGATTGACTGATATGAGATAAGTAACTGTAGGCTTTTTGATAATTCTATCGAATAATTTCATTTCTATTTTTCTTAATAATTTTCTATTTGGTAAAGTTACATCAACATCATACGTATCAAGAAAACATTTATTTTTGATGTCTTTTTTATATTCTTCATATTTAATCTTGTTATCCCAGACATCATTAATATCTTCTAATACCTGTTTTCTTAAGTACGATAATTCATATATCAAATAATCTTCACAACTAATAGAATCATAGAAATTAACATTGTCATATGTGTAATTGAATGTAGGTGGAATGACTTTATTGAACTTATATCTTTTGTTGATGATTAGTAAATTTTTTAAAGCTTTGCTGTGCGTTCTTATAAGCTTTTCATATCGCGCATTTCTAACTCTAAGTGGAATGAAAATAGCTAAAAATATAGCTAATGGTATTAACGTAAATATTAAGAAGTATTCCACTATCTCACGACTCTTTTCTTTTGAATAGTATGAAATACTTTATAAATATTTTTTAATTCATCATCAAAGTAACTTAAGACTTTTTCTTCTTCTTTGACTGATAAGCCATAATATGCTTCTGCAATTGCCCCTGCCATACACGCTAATGTATCAGAATCACCATTTATATAAATCGCATTTCTAATTACTTCTTCAAACGAATTACCTTCAAGGAAACATGTAATTGCTTCTGGAACACTTCCTTGACAAGTGATGCACATATTAACATCAACTAATCCATACTTATTATCTTTTAAACTTTGAATAGTCATTTCTTTTAATTCTGGATAATAACTAATCATCTTTTCTTTTATCTCTTCTTTAGAAGAACCTGTTCTTGCTAAAAAGATAGCAACCGCAATAGCTTCTGCTCCTTTAATAGCTTCAGGATGATTATGAGATACAACTGTAGTCTTTTTACTTAATGCAATTGTATCTTCTAAGGTATCACAAACCCAACCAACAGGTGCAATACGCATTGCAGATCCATTGCCATAACTATTCATCGGGCAGGATTTGCCTTTGCTAAATACCCAATCATGAAATCTTTCACCCCATTGAACTACTGGATGTGTTTTAGCGATGCTTTTCATCGCTTTAACAAGAACTTTGTTATATTCAAGAAGGCTATCTTTACATTCAAAAAGTGCTTTCGCTACCGCCAAAGTCATTAATGAATCATCTGTGTAATGACATTTCTCATGGAATAGTTCAAATTCTTTTAAACCAAAATTTTGGAATTCAAATCTACTTCCAACAATGTCGCCAAATAAAGCGCCTAACATATAACTTACCTATAAACTAATTATAATATTAAATTTGAAAAAGTAAGTTAAAAATTATCCAAATAATTAATCTAAATCAATTTCAAATGTTCTACCTTGATATGGAACATCAGAATGAAGTGTTAAATAACCATCTTTATATTCATAAGAAGTGGCTACATTTGTTGGGTAACCAACTTTAATTGATTTCACATTATATTTAGATAAGTCGACTCTAATTTCGCGTTTTTCTCCTGATGTATTCCAAACACAAAGAACGATTTTCTTATCTTTAATTAAGCCCCCAACGACTTCTTTATCAAAGAAATAAGCAATATCGTTTGGATAGATAGGTAATGAACCTTTTTTAAATTCTCTAATAGATTCAAAATATCTTAATCCTTCTTTAACCAAATCTATTTGATGTGGTTTAAGTTTATTAATGTAGCTAGCTAAATGGATTCTACCAAGCATTGCATTAACCATATTCATAATAACTACTTCATCAGTAATTTCTTCTTTAATAGATGGGTTAACTGGATATGCCCAAACAGCGGCTTGTTCTGGTATACAAGCAGTTAAGACATTGCTAGCTAAATATGGATATCTACGATAATCAGTTTGATCAGAAGTTGATTGAATGGAACAAAGTTTTAACATTTGATAATCCATTCTGCAACCTCCACTGCCACAGTTTTCGATTGTTAAATGTGGATATTTATCCATCAATTCTTCAAGCCATTTTGTAAATGCACGATTATGTTTTAATAAACCATCACCGGCAGAATCAGAATTGCATTCATTACCAACACCTGTATCAACGTTATAGTCATTTTTAATGTAATCAATGCCATATTTTTCAATGCGATCACTAATTAAATCCATTGCCCATTTATATGCTTTTGGATTATCAAAATTAATGCAATTTCTCGTATTTCTAATTGCTCTTGTTCCATTCATCATAAAGAAGAAATCATCAGGGAATTCTTCTGATAAAGGACACTTTATACCCATATTTTCTATTTCAAACCATAGGCCAGCTTTCATACCTTTACTATGGATATAATCAAATGTTCCTTTTAATCCGTTGGTTGGGAAATTCTCACTATATTCGACCCATTCACCAATGGAATTAGTCCAGCCTGGTCCTTTTGCAAACCAACCAGCATCCATAACAAACATTTCAATACCTAAGTCACTTGCTAAATCAACTAATGGCCAAATTAATTCTTCACTAGATGCATCCCATGTCGCATGCATATAGTCATTAAAGATAGTTGGAAGTTCTTCTAAATCTTCACAAGGTCTAATCATGTATCTTCTTGCTTTAGTTAATTCTTGAATAGCTTTTTCAAAATCATTTCCATAAGAAGCTGTTACTTGAACAGACGTAAATTCTTCATTTGTATCAAGTTTCTTCACCCATTGGTTATCAACCATTTCTGGTCCACACATAGAAACATAATATAAATTACTAATATCGGATACTTCCATATGCCAAGATCCGTTATTTTCAATTTGTCCTAAGATAAATTGTTTGCTTCTAACATTCTCGATACCTAACATTGGTAAATTATCTTTAGTAGACCATGAACCAGTATTATTTAAATGCCATGTTTTCATTGAGAAAGCATTATTGCCATTAAATATACCGGCTTCTAAGAATGTCTTTTTACTCCATTGAGCTTCTACATGCCATGAATTAGAAGCATACCAAATATTCATATCATCATGTGGTAGGCCTTCTTTTTGACCGATTGTATTTAAATAAAATGATGATACGTATTCTAAATGAATGGGTTTAGAAGAGATATTTCTAACAACGTTATAAATAGAAGTAGCAGAAGTATCTTTATATAAAATAAAGTGTGTATCAGCTTCTAATACATCGTCTCTCGTTGTAATAACTAATTCTTTACCATTTGGATTATCTATTTCTTTATGAGAAACATATTTTGCAAATTCACCAAATGGAGTTTGTAGTTGTTTGCTGCAGTGGCAACCCATGTGATCACCTTCACTTATTTCGATTTCAACAAAAGTTGATTCACGGTTAATGAAGTTTTGTTCATTACCAAAATAACAAAGTCTTACTCTTCCATCATCTTTAATAACAAATGATAGTTTGATAAAACCATTAGATACTTCAAATGTGCTGCTCATAAAATTACCACCTATTTATCTTGCTTGGTTGCATGACTTGCAATACATGCTTTTCTAACTTCTTCCGCGACGCATTGATGAACGCGTTTGTCATATGCTTTTGGAAGAATATATTCTCTTGATAACTCATCTTCTTTAACGCAGTTAGCGATGCCGATAGAAGCCGCGAACATCATTTCATCATTTACAGTTCTTGCATTTGCATCAATTGCCCCTCTAAATAAGCCAGGGAAAACTAATGCATTATTAATTTGGTTAGGGAATTCACTACTACCTGTTCCAACAATAAACGCACCAGCTTCTTTTGCTAAATCTGGATGGATTTCTGAAACTGGATTAGCAAGTGGGAAAACAATAGCTTTTTCGTTCATTGATTGAACCATTTCTTTACTTACACAGTTAGGGCCAGAAACACCGATAAAGACATCCGCTCCAACCATGACATCTTTAAGAAGTCCGGTTATATGCTTTTTATTTGTGACTTTTGCAATTGCTTCTTGAGCAGGGTTCATACCTTCTTTACCTTCGTATAAAACACCCTTTATATCACAAATGTATAAGTCTTTTGCCCCGTATTTTGCTAAGAATTTACAAATAGAAATACCTGCTGCACCTGCACCATTAATAACAATTTTAACTTCATCAATTTTCTTATTTGCCAATTTGAGTGCATTGATTACTGCTGCTAAAACAATAATTGCTGTACCATGTTGATCATCATGGAAAACAGGAATATCTAATTCTTCTTTTAATCTTGATTCAATTTCAAAACAACGAGGTGCAGAAATATCTTCAAGATTAATTCCGCCCCAAGATCCAGATAATAACTTAATTGTTTTAATGATTTCTTCTGTATCTTTAGATTTGATGCAAAGTGGATATGAATCAATATCACCAAATGTTTTAAATAATGCGCTTTTACCTTCCATAACTGGTAAACCAGCTTCTGGACCAATATCACCTAAACCAAGAACCGCTGTACCATCAGTAATAACTGGAACAGTATTCCATCTTCTTGTTAATTCAAAACTTTTATTAACATCTTCATGAATAGCCATACAAGAAGAAGCTACACCAGGTGTATAGGCTGTTGATAATTCATCTTTATTTGTAAGAGGAACTCTTGCAACCATTTCAATCTTTCCTCTCCATTCTCCGTGAGCGATTAATGATTTTTCTTTGTAATTCATATAAAAAACTCCTAATTAATCAATTACTTCAAGTAAAAACGATACTGGTCTAAATCCATCATTACAGGATATCATCGCGCTTTTCTCATTTTTCATCCAACCATCGTAAAAGTTACCTCCACCTAAAGCGAGTTCTTTTACAAATGGATAAACGCTATCCCATGCACTATCACAAAATCCATCAGGTTTAGTCATATCAATTGATATAAACTCTTTACCTAATGACATATCACATGTGTGTTCTATTGGATTTTCATATTTATTAATAAGGTCTTGATGATAGACCATTTTCATTACTGTAATCTTAACTTTTTTCATATTATTTATGCATTCTACGGGGTTTTTTACCTTCATCGTCATAATATGCTTTTTTATCCTTATACATTAAAGATTCCGCAACTCTAATTGCATTTTTTAAATCGGTTTTAGATTCAAAAGTATTAAAGTAACCAATCGCGGCATGATAGCCTGCTACATCAATTTGATTTCTTAAACTTGTAATGTGATTAACGATATCTTGTGCTGAATAATCACGAGCAAGAACAACAAATTCATCGCCACCAATACGATATGCTTGTTGGCCTTCAAAAGTATGTTGAACTGCCTTAGCAATAAAGACGAGCATTTTATCTCCTTCTTCATGACCTTTTAAATTATTTAAATCATGAAGACCATTAATATCGATATAAACACAATAAATGTTATTATTGCCATCCATAAGAGGACTATTAACTGCAGTTTCAAATGAGTTTCGGTTAAGTAGTCCTGTTAATTGATCAGTCTCGGCTAAATCATTAACTTTCTTTTCAGTTAAGAAACGGGTAACCATCGCATAGACATTGAATACTAAGAACAAATCACTAACGAGATAGAAAATAATCGCATTAGTGAAATCACTTCTCCAAGTTACTGGGTCTTTTACCAAATAAACCGTAAACATAAAAACTATGTTCATAACTAAAGTAACACTATAAATACGATATGGTTTATCAATGAATAATTGAGGCACCATTAATAATAAAGCCATATAAGCCGCACTAATTTCGATAGGAGATAATAATGAGCTAACCAAAATACCAAATGCTAACGAAAACACGATAAAAACATAGATTAATATATTCGTTGCAAGATCGTATTTTTTAGCAATCGTAAACGTTAAAACAACGATAGCAATACCGACTAACATGAAACCAGCATATATTAATTGGACTATTCTTTCGGTAGGCATAATGAAAGAAACGATCAACAAAAGTGATACCGCGCCAATAAAGAAAATACTAAAAGCAAGAAGACGAGCGCGATTTGATTTCGCGAGTTGTTTGCTTAGTATTTTGTATGTCGCTCTATCGTGTCCAGCAAATAATATCCACTGTAGAATTTTCATACTTTTAATTATTCTACGATAAATCCTTGTCCCTTCGCATCAGTTTCTGCGTAGACACCCATTGGTTCATTTTCTTTATCCAACCATTTAACAATAGTTGCGTATTCAAAATTATTGTCAAAATGTTGGCCATCCCAAGAAGAAAAGTTGACTTGAGTTTTGTCTAATGACCATTTAAATACTGCGACATATGGACTACTAGAACCATCATTAACAACTTGTCTAGTTGTACCTGTTCCATCAGGATTAAATGTCATAGTTGTTGTATATCCATATGGGGAATAATGCTTAAATGTGTGTGAAGTTAAGAATGAAGTTGCATCGAGTTCAGGATCTAAAACATAGAACTCTTTAGTTGCTGTAACTTCTGGAGTGACATAAGAAGAAATAGTAATCGTTGCTTTACCTTCTTTTTTGGGAGTTAAAGTAATCGTATTATCACCATTCGCAGTAACTTCTAATACTGATGGATCGCTACTAGTCGCGGTGACAACTTGAGCAACTTTACTTGGAGAAATTGCTGCTTCCCAAGTGTAAGTTGAAGAAGTATTTAAGCCGTAATTTAAATACATATTTGTCTTTGGAACAAATGAAACTCTTTCAGCTTGAGCTTCAGTAATTGTTACTTCAACACTGACAGTAGTTAAATAATAAACACCAGAAATCTTTTTATAATAAGAGAATTTTAAAGTTGTTTTACCAACTCCAACAATTTCAAATACACCAGAATTATTTAATTCAACAACAGTTTCATCTGATGAAGATACACTGGAAATAGAGATATCTAAAGCTTTGCTTGGAGAATATTTTTCTGCATATGGGAAAATATATGAGCAAGAAGCAGGGACTCCTGCTGCATCAACAACAATGTCGTTGAATTTTGAATCTCTTGCTTTAAGTCCAATCTTACTAATTGACGCTAAGGCATATGTATCAACTTTTAAAACATCACTACCTTTTTGAGCAGGTCTTTCTTCATATTCATTATTTGCTTCTAAAGCAACTGTTGATGTATAAGAAGATTCATTATCGCTTTCAGTAGAAGAATATGAATGTTTAAAGCTAACGATATTATTTTTTTCTGCATTTAATGTATACATCAAACTGACTTGTTCAGTAACAATATGACCATCTGCAGAATATGAATATTCAGCATCAAATGAATATATATGATTGTTGTTACTATCAACATCAACAATAAGAGAATCTAAACCTAATTGAGTGATGTAATAGTTGCTTGCTAATGTGCTATCAATAAAGTCTTCAACACGTTTAGCCAAACTATCGACAGTGTAGTATTGATATTCATCTTCTAGAATGTATTGATTTCTTGATAAACCAGCTTTTTCTGCTTCTTGTTCATTACGTAAGATAAATTTCTTACTCATTGAATCGCTATACATTGATTTAAAAGATGCATCATTTTGATAATCTCTAATCTCAACATACATTGGATATGTTTCTTGAACACCACCAAAGTCATAAACATCTTCAGTTGTAGTTTTAACAGCTTTAAAAGTGTCATTTAATGTAGCTTCACCATTGATAGTTTGTTCATAAGTTCCAACGCTTGAAGAGCTCTTATCTTCATATACTTGTGTTGTCGTTGTTTTGACTTCTTTAATAGCCCCACCAATAATGGTTTCTTTATAGTTTTGTTTACTAACATGGCTATATTCGTTTTGTTCTAAAGAAACTAACTCTCTATAAGCATTTTCAAAAGTAACCTTATTTTTCTTTTCTTCTTCACTAGTAGAAGCAGATGATTGGCCACCTCCACAGCTAGGAATAATTAATACAAATAATGGAATAAGTGTCTTTAATTTATTTTTCATAATTAAAGCCTCCTAAATATTTATCATTATAAATGAAAATATATAAGAGTATAATGAATTTATTATGAAATCGAAATTATTACTTTTATTATTAGTCACATTGCCATTAATAAGTTGTGGCAAGCCAAAAGAATCCAGCGAAGGAACAACTTCTATTGAAGAATCATCTTCTCTAGAATTACCAGAAATTCCTGAAGTGTTCTATGGAAAATGGTATATGCACACTTCCTCCGTATTTAATACAAATACAGAATTCACAATCAATAACGATGACACATTAACATTAAATGGTTATGCATTTGCATATCAAGGTAACTATGATGTCTATGATGATGCTTTCTTATGGAAATATTCATCAATGATTTTTATTGCTTCTTATGATTCTGAAGATGGTTCATTAGACTTCGGATTCCAATATGGAGAAACTTCCGATATTGGTATTGCTAAAAAAGAACCATACTCTCAATGGGATTATATTGGACAAGATTGGCCAATGGAGAAAACTAATGAATATTTAGGAACAACTGGCAGTTTACCTGTTTACCAATCTAATCTTTATTATTTAGATTTATTCAATTCATCTTTATATGACTGTAGGTCAGTAGAAATTGAAGCACATAACACAAATAAAGAATACTTCACTAGTTATCTAGATTTATTAATTTCTGATCATAATTTTGTGTTCAAATCATACGATGGAAATGTCAAAAATAACACATTCTATGCTGGCTATGATAAGGGTCATACTTATTCCGTCAGATTCTATTTCGACGCAAGTGAAAATGAAGCATGGTTATTTGTTTACAAATACAATACAGCAATTGCAGGAGAATAGAGTATGAAAAAATCCACAATTTTATTACTACCATTACTTCTATTAGTTGGATGTAAAAATAACGAAACAAGTTCTGAATTAACCGAAGAAGAAAAGTTTGATAAATTAATCACTACATTATTCGATTTAGAAGGATCAATTGTAAGTGAAAATAAAGTAACACTTAAAACAGTTTCTTACTTAACTTCTGGTAATGATTATTTTGATATGGTCATTAAATATGATGAAACATTAACAAAATATAAGCGCGAATCATCTTATCTACTAGATGAAGTTGGAACTGAATCATATTTAAACGATGATGAAAGCGTTTCTTCCTCAAGCCCATTCCATAAACAAAGATACAATGACAGCAAATATCAATATGAAGTAATTGCTTATACAAATTCATCCGAGTTTGAAAGTTATTCGAAAAAATACGCATATAACGAAGCAACATTAGATGATTTTTATGCAGTCGGATTTGCTCAAGAAACTAAAACAAATTTTGAATTAATTTCTTCTTTAAAAGACAAAAAAGATGAATTTGAATACGATATAACAAATCTCGATTGTGTTACAAAAGATGGTAAATTGACATTCTCTTATGAAGTAAGAAATTATCAAATCTTTGAAAGAGGGCAAAGATCTTTAGCTGAACAAATTAATTATTCATATCAATTTAATATAAATAATAATAAATGCACATCATATTCACTTTTATATGAATATAAAATATATGCAGCAGACGTTGCCATTCAAAAAATGAACGTTGAAATAACAAGTCAAATTACAACTGGAAATCTTCAAGAATATCAAGGTAATCCATTAGTAATTGAATAGAAAATGCTCCATTCGTGTGTACATTATAAAACATTATAATTATGCAAATACACACTAAATACATTGCGTAAATATAGTAATATTCAAAATTAATACAATGCGCTTTTTAGTATAAATGCGGTATATTTACTTTGCGCAAAAAAATGAGGTGGCTGTTAATGATTTTTAAAAGAAAAGCATATAATAAACTATTGGATTGGAAGAACAAATCGGATGGAAGAACAGCACTTTTAATTGAGGGCGCAAGGAGAATTGGGAAATCTACTTTGGTTGAGGATTTTGCAAAGAAAAATTATAAAAGATATATATTAATTGATTTCGCATTTGCGACCAAAAACATTAAGAGTATTTTTGAAAATGCCCTGGATAGCTTAGATACTTTCTTTATGCTATTATCATTTGAAACTGGAATATCACTTTATGAAAGAGAATCCTTGATCATTAAGTGTGAAAATTGTTAATTCAGACAATCTATACTCTGATATTGTAAGTGTAATCGATTCTTCTTATTCAATTGCAAATAGTACCAACGCATAAAATACGTTGTACTGACTAAACCCTATAAGGGCTAATACTCCACAGACCCTCAAGGGTCATATGTGGACTGACAACCGTGATTCTCACTCTAGCTACCCTTAAAAGGGTCTTTATATTCTTT
>JAZRYE010000002.1:0-2098 GCA_045600585.1 Bacilli bacterium
ATGTTAGTTCTTTCAGGAAAAATAACATGTGACTTTGCTTCATTATTTATAAAATCTTCAAGTTTCTTATAGTAATCTTGTTGTGTTTCTTTGTTTATGAATGTATATCAATCCATATCAATATTATAAAAAATTAAGAGCGTAGCTCTTAATTTTGTCATGGGTCAGTTGATAGAAAATCAGTAGATAATGTATCGGCAGTTGAAGCGAACATAAACCCTAAGAATGCTAATAAGTCTTTGCTTTCTTGGCTCAGCTCAGAAGCATGAGGTTTCATACCTTCTTGACTAGTTCTTCTTAACAAGTTTAGTAATTTGTTGTTGTATTTACTAACAGTTGAACTATTAATGATATAACCAAATTTTGTTGTTGTGCCTTCATCCTTATCTTCAATATCTTTGTGTGCCTTTTTAAATAAATTATTATCACTAATAGACAACAAATATGCAGGAAAAATTGATTCAATCGAATTTATTGAAACGGCATTTAGCTTTGCTAAATTAGCATCTGACAATTCTTCAGGCACGTCCATTTCTTTTTCATCAAAATATTTGTCTCTAGCTTTTAATGATTTATCTGAATCATATTCATTAACAACATAGGATACTAATACAACGAATGAATTACCACTCATTGTTTTATTGATTATTCTCGGATCAGTACCCTTTTCAGGGTCAGGATCTTCATAGATATTAAATGTTCTATGACTTTCACCAGCTTTTGTTAAATCAAAACTGAATTTTTGAATAGTAGATTTTGCTTCACCAGTTGCAAACTCTGAAATCTTCTCTCAAGAGTTGCCAATGGCTTTATTTACAGTTTCACTATCATTGATAAAGTAGTCTGATGGTACAAATGAATCATTCTTAGTTGGGTCAACTCACTTAGCAGATAAGTTTGTAGCATCAACAACAATTGGCACAGAACTAAACAAATATTGTTTAACAGTTAATGGATATGAGTCTCATTCTGCAGCGTTAGTGGTTTTCTTGTAAGGAATGTTAACTTTAACATCTTTTACATCAGTGTAGTAGGCTAATTCACTTGTTTTGCCTTCAATTCCTGCTCGGCAGAACTTAATTGTACCATCGTGCATCAATAATAGTTTTGTTTTTGCTGAAACATTAATTCTAGCATCAATATCATCTGCAGCAGGAGTAGTTACATCATATGTTGGAAATGGGAAATAATTACTTTCGAAATTGAAATTAGCCGAAATTGGTCTCAAGAATGAATTTGTTTTTCCTGTACTATGACTATTTGCTGAAGCAAATATGTATTCATAGAAGTTACGGTTTTGGTCTTCATCGCCTGTGTTTATTCAACCAGTTTCTTTTTGGAGATTAAGCAACGAAGATTGGCTACCTCAAGCAGCATTTAAATCCTTTTTTAATTTTTTATCATTAACATTAATTTGACTTGCTTGGTATTGCAACCCATATGTTAAATAATTAGAAATTGTGGATGCAATTGTACTTGTAAAGTTAATGTTTGACACTAAATTAAAGTTTTCATTGTTTGTATATGTCTTTTTAACACCTTTAGGTTTATCTTCATCTGGGTCATCCAATGTTACTGATGTAGAAATACCATCTGATGATGTTTTTCAACCATCATTTAATCTCTGCCAGCTATTAACTGGAAGAACTTTTGGTTCTTCATCTCCACTAACATCATCCTTAGTTTCATATCACTTAGTTACAGGCGAAGTATATGCATATATGCTAGATTTAGCTTGATCAATTATGAAATTTGATTGAAGATATTTTGTAATATCTTGTCCATTAGCATCAAGATACACATTAGTTTGGCTACGGAATGCTTGATATGGATCATTAGCATCGCCCTGATCAATACTTCCAAAACTA
The DNA here is from genome assembly GCA_045600585.1 of Bacilli bacterium. Classification (GTDB taxonomy): domain Bacteria; phylum Bacillota_I; class Bacilli_A; order RFN20; family CAG-826; genus JAZRYE01. The sequence continues at coordinate 1,869 of JAZRYE010000002.1, forward strand.
ATAGGATTTAAATATCCTCATGTTTGACTACAACTTGTTAATGTTAAACTTGGAGCCAAAGTTGGAACTATTACAGCAGATGCTAATAGAAATTTATTTAGTCTCATGTTTATTTCCTTGTATCAAGTTCAAAGAACTTGCCATATCTAGTCTTTAAAACTAGAGGGATAGTTCTTGTTTCACCATTTCTGTGTTTTGCAATAATGTAGTCAATGTAGTATTGTTCTACT
>JAZRYE010000003.1:0-124129 GCA_045600585.1 Bacilli bacterium
TATATATTATATATTATTACTTTCTTTTAGAACTTAAGATCAATACAAGTCTTAATACTCTAATGAAAATATTAATAAAATCAGTATAAATAATAAAAGCAGAATATAAGATTACGTTATTATTACTGTCAATTCCCCTGCTGGCAATCTTTTTGATTCTATAAACATCCCATAAAGTAGTAAACATAATTAATGCTAATACAGCTAGGTAAATAACCATGTAGATCATAATGAAGCTTTCTTCACTAGCGAATAATCCTGCAACTAAATATAAAGGGAAAGCTAAGGCTATGCCAATACTTAAACCTAAGATAACAATAAGGACACCATTCATATTACCTTTAGCAAGAAGTGCCAATAAAGCCATGATGCCAAATATGCCAGCGGTAATTCCAAATGTTATAGCGAATATTTCCCATCCGATGCCAGCGATGACTAAGCTAGAAAGCATGACACCCATAAGCACCACATATATGAGGGCAGGCACTAAAATAGAATGTCTACCCCTCATATACATAATAGGTAATACGATTGACATAATAAGAAGGCCAAGAGCTGATACGATTAGAAGAGCAATCATTCCTAAGAGAAGTCTATCTTCTAATTCAACATTGCCACTCTCAACCGCCCTATTAATCATAGAGCTGAATGTAAAACCGAATAAACCAGTTACAGCAGCAGTAATAAGTAATCCGATAAACATGACTCCGAAAACTTTTCCAACGATTTGGTTTACAGTTTTCTTGTCGGCAAGATTATATGAGTTTTCCTCAATATAGATGTCTTTAGACATGTTTGAACTCCGGATGTATTATTAAAGAATATTCTTTAATAAACCTTCGTATGAATCGATTTTGAGTGAAGCACCACCAACTAAAGCACCATCAACATCTGGGCATGATAAATATGCTTTAACGTTTTCTGGTTTGACAGAGCCACCATAGAGGATTCTGATTTTGCTTGCTGATTTGCCAACAATTTTCTTTAATTCTTTTCTAATGAATTTGCAAATGTCTTCTGCAATTTCAGTTGAAGCATTTTTGCCTGTACCGATAGACCAAACTGGTTCATAAGCAACAACAAAGTTCTTTGCTTGTTCTTCAGTAATGCCTTCGAAACCTTTTCTAATTTGTTCACCAACAACTTCTTTTGTTGCGCCAGCTTCATATTGTTCGAGTGTTTCACCAACACAATAAACTGGAATCATGTTGTTAGCGACTAATGCTTTCATTTTAAGGTTGCACTTTTCACTTGTTTCATTATCATAAGCTCTTCTTTCAGAGTGGCCTAAGATAACCCAGTTAATTCCAAATTCTTTTAACATTGGGATAGAAACTTCACCTGTGAAAGCACCTTTTTCATTGAAGTGAACGTTTTGAGCTGCAACGATCATGTTCTTTGAAGCGTATTTTTTAGCAGCTGCTAATGATAAATATGTTGGAGCAACACCTAAATCAATACGGTTTGCTCTAGCTAACTTGACTAATGGTTTTGCTGCAATTGCAAATTCCTTTGCTTCAGCAGCAGTTTTATTCATTTTCCAGTTGCCTAATAATAATTTTTTTCTCATTTTTTATACCTCTTAATTATGCGAGAACATCGATACCAGGTAAGTGGCCATCGTTTTCAATCATTTCTAAGGAAGCACCGCCACCTGTAGAAACGTGAGAGAATTTGCTCTTGAAGCCAAGTTTCTTAGCAGCAGAAGCAGAGTCACCACCACCGATAACTGTGAATGCATCTTTTAATTCAGCACAGGCTGTACAAACAGCGACTGTACCTGCAGCAAATTGATCTTGTTCAAAAACACCCATTGGACCATTCCAGAACACTGTTTTAGCACCTGCAATAGCGTTAACATAAAGTTCTCTTGTTTTTGGACCAATATCCATGCCTTGGAAACCGTCTGGGATAGAATCTACGATTCTAACATCTGTTGGGTTTTCGAAATCGTTTGCAACGACTGCGTCGACTGGTAACAAGACTTTACCAGATTCATACATTCTCTTTGCGTATTCAACAAAGTCTGGTTCGAACGGAGAATTGCCAACTGGTCTTCCTAATGCAACTAAGAATGTGTATGCCATAGCACCACCAATAATGACCTTGTCGCATTTCTTTAATAAAGATTCAATGACTTTGATTTTATCAGAAACTTTGAAACCGCCTAAAATAGCAACATATGGATGTCTGTCTTCTGGGACAACAACGCATTTTGTTAAGTTAGAAACTTCTTTTTCAACTAAATAGCCTAAAGCAACTTGTTTGCCTTCTGCTTTTAAGATTTCAGGAATGCCATATGTGGAAGCGTGAGCTCTGTGTGCAGAACCGAAAGCATCCATGACGAATGCGTCTGCTAAAGAAGCCCATTCTTTGCTTAATTCTGGATCATTCTTTTCTTCGCCTTTTTCATAACGCGTGTTTTGAACTAATAAGATTTCACCATTGTTTAAAGCTGCAACAGCGTTCTTTAATTCTTCACCACGAGTTGCTGGACAGAATGTAACTTTTGTAGGAGCAACTAATTTTGCGAGTTCATCTGCAACTGGAGCCATGTTGTTTTTAGCTTTAGCTGCTTCAACTTCTTCAGGAGTTAATTTGTGTTTGATTTTGCCTAAGTGAGACATTAAAACTACTTTGGCACCTTTTGCTACTAATTCTTTGATTGTAGGAAGAGCAGCAACGATACGGTTGTTATCGGAAATAACACCATTCTTTTGTGGAACGTTGAAGTCAACTCTAACGATGACGACTTTGCCTTCAGCGTTTAATTCTTTAACTGTTAACATAGTTAAATTTCCTTTCTTTTCTTAAAAATAATGGCACCCATGAAGTCACGGGTGCCAATAATTAGTGTGTTATCACTGGGTATTAGCTACCCAACAATTAAACAATTATGCTAATTCAGCGAAGTATTTAATTGTACGAACCATTTGGCTTGTGTATGAGTTTTCATTGTCATACCAAGAAACGACTTGTACTTGATATGTTCCTTCTGCGACTTTGCTAACCATTGTTTGTGTAGCATCGAATAAGGAACCGAATCTCATACCGACAACGTCAGAAGAAACGATTGGATCTTCGTTGTAGCCATATGATTGTGTTGCAGCAGCTTTCATAGCAGCGTTAACAACTTCAGCTGTTAATTCGCCGTCATATTTGACAACTGCGACTAAAATTGTTGTAGAACCTGTTGCAACAGGAACACGTTGTGCAGAACCAATGAGTTTGCCATTTAATTCTGGGATAACTAAACCGATTGCTTTAGCAGCACCTGTTGAGTTAGGAACAATGTTAGCTGCACCAGCACGAGCTCTTCTTAAGTCACCTTTTCTGTGTGGACCATCAAGAATCATTTGGTCACCAGTATAAGCGTGAATTGTGCTCATGATACCAGATTGAATTGGAGCTAAATCGTTTAATGCTTTAGCCATTGGAGCTAAGCAGTTTGTTGTACAAGAAGCTGCAGAAATAACTGTATCTTCTTTTGTTAATGTGCCTTCGTTAACACCGAAGACGATTGTTGGTAAATCTTTACCTGCAGGAGCAGAGATAACGACTTTCTTTGCACCAGCTTTGACGTGTGCGCTTGCCTTTTCTTTTGAGCAGTAGAAACCTGTACATTCTAAGACAACATCAACGCCAATTTTGCCCCAAGGGAGATTTTCAGCTTTTGGTTCAGCGTAAATTGTGATTTCTTTACCATCAACTGTGATACTACCTGGAGTAACAACTGTTTTTCCATCTTCTGCAAAAACTGGTTCTTTAGAAGCGATTGTGTGTAAGTTTTCACCAATTCTACCTGTGTAACCACCTTGTGCAGTATCGTATTTTAATAAGTTAGCCAACATCTTTGGAGAAGTTAAATCGTTAATTGCGACGACTTCATAACCTTCTGCGCCAAACATTTGTCTAAATGCTAAACGGCCGATACGACCGAATCCGTTAATTGCAACTTTAACTGACATGTAATAATGTCCTCCTTATGTTTTGCGTATATAGTTTAAACTATATTATTTATTTTTTACAAGAAAAAAGCATAAAAAGTATTACAACTCATTATGCTTTGATTATTTTTATGATTTTAGAAGGACTCTAATCCTTGGCAAAGGACGGATAATGTTATGCCAAAAGCATTAGAAATTCGTTCAAGAACTTTGATTGTTGGATTTCTCGTACCTCTTTCTAAATCACTTATATAATTCTTATTTATATTAGCTTCTAGAGCGAGATCTTCTTGACTCCACTTCTTTTGCTTTCTAAGATAAGCAATTCTCATGCCTAACTGCTTTTCGATTGTCATTTTGGTAGCCTCTCATATAAAACATGAATTGCTCTAAACAAATGATTGATATTAGATTTTGTGATTGTAGTTCCTAATTCTTCAGACATTAGATCCGCTAATTCTTGAAGAGAGGCTTGTTCGTTTCTCAAGCGTAATTCACAAAGTTTTCTTTGTTTTTGGTTTGAAATATTATCAATTCCGAGTTTTTCATCGATGTGCTTTATTTCTTTTAATTGTCTTAAGCCTGTTTCATATGTCTTTTTGAAGTTAGCGGTATCAATATTTGTTAAACGATTAGCACTATTAACAAAATCGCGATTAGCTCTTACATCTTCAAATTCCAAGCATCCAGAAACTGCACCTATCATAATTAGGAAATTAGCAATTTGATCACTTTTCTTAAAATAAATGATATATCTATCTCTTCTAGCAGCAACTTTTGGTTCAATGTTGCTATTTTTGTATTTACCAAATAATTTAGAAAGCCATTTAGCGTAGTTTTCACTATTACAAGATATTTCTAAATGATAATTGCTTGTTTCTGGTGAATTAACACTACCACTAGCAAGAAAAGCACCAGCTAAATAGCCAGATATCGTATCATCATTTCTAACAATGTTTTTACTTATCTTACCTTCAAGGAAAGAAATGTCTAAATCTTCAATAATAGCTTCACTAGCTTCATCAACAGTAATTGTATAGACATTTGATTTTGATAAATTTGATTTTGTATGAATAGATAAATGAGCATGGCAATCATAAATGTCATTTAATGTTTGATATATGAACTTACCAATTTTGGCATTTTCGGTAGTTAAAGTTAGATAAGTACTTCTATCGCGTATAACCAAAGAACCGTTAATACGGATATATGCAGCAAGAAGTGCTCTTAAACGGTCGCCACTAGGATATTCGTTTGTCGCAAGTTCTTCTTTTATTCTTGATGTAAAAGATTCTTTAGTTTTCATTTTCTTTATTTAAATATTCAATAATTGAGTTAGCGGCTTTTTTGCCATCTAATTCCGCTAAATAGATTTGTCTTAATTCACGAGGTAAGACATCGCCTCCAGCATATAGACCAGGAATGCACGTTTCCATATTTTTATTAACAGGAATAAAGCCATTATTGTCTAAAACTTTATCGATGTTCATAAATATAGTATTTGGAATAACTCCAATCAATGGAAATATTCCATTTGTAGGAATTACGATTTCTTCGTTTGTTTTTAAATTTAGTAGTTTAACGCCTTTTACTATGTCTTCTGCAATAATTTCTTTAATAATATATGGATTTAGAATATTTGTATTATCTTTTGATAAATACTCTTCAAGTAATTTTTTTGAACAATTTATTTCTATTTTTGAATCGATAAATGTTACTTTGCTAGCTAAAGAAGATAAATAAATAGCTTCTTTAATAGCGTGTTCATCTCCTCCGATAACAATGACCTCTTTTTTTCTAAAGAAGTGGCCATCGCAAACAGCACAGTAGGAAAGGCCAAGGCCAAGAAGTTCATCTTCTTTTTCTAAACCAAGTTTCTTTTCTCTACATCCACTTGCAACTAATACCGTTTTAGCAAAGTAAGTAGAATTTTCTCCCTTTAGTTTAAAAATATTTTCTTCTTTGGTTAATGAGATGACTTTATCTGGAATAACTTCAATCTTATTATCCAAAACTCTTTTATATAAAGAATATGCTAATGAAGGACCTAATACTTTATCGAATCCAGGATAATTATCAACTCTAGGAGTAATATTTACTTTTCCTCCAGGAGTGGAGCCTTCTATAATTGCAATTCTTTTTCCAGCGTTTTTCAAAATCAAAGAAGATCCAATGCCACAAGGACCGCACCCAATAATTAATGTATCGTAAGGATTAAGCATTTAAGATCTTCTCCGTTAGTTCTTCAAATGTATCTGCTTTAATTGCAGGTTCATAAATAATATCAACTGGATTAGGGCCCCATGTTACTAACGCACAGTCGATGCCAGCATTTTTAGCTGTCAATAGATCTGTCGTATTGTCTCCGATATATAAAACCTCTTCCGGATTAGTAATGTTTAATTTTTTCATAGCCGATAAGCAGCCTTCTCCATCAGGCTTTGCAACTTTTACATCATCCGCTGCTACAAAGAATTCTACGATGTCATTCAATTTCAAAGCATCAATATAACTTTGAGTCGGTTTATGGAATTTATTTGTGATAATCACAATATGCATTCCACTTTCTTTAAGTCTTCCAAGTGACTCTATGGCCCCATCATATGTAATCAAAGTTTTACTTAAAGAAGATATAGCAATTTCTATATATTCATTAGCTAATTTAATTGGATCTTGATTTGGAAATTCTTTCGCCATTGTTTCAGTTACTGGAGGTCCAGAAAAAGAAGCGAGCTTGGCTTTGGAAGGTAATTTACCATTGCCATATTTTTTATAGAGCACTTCCATTGTTTGAATAAGACAAGGAATTGTGTCAACAATAGTCCCATCTAGATCAAATAAGAGTAAAGAGTATTTACTCATTAGTACTACCCTCTTGAGTATCTACTACTTTTGTTTCTTCTATTTGAGTTTTGTTATGTTTTGAAATAATGTATCTAATTACGTGGTTCCCAATGATAGCAAGTACACCAGCAGCAATGAAAACAAATGACCAGATCCAACTCCAGTTACCATCGTTTCCCATGTTATAAGTTGGGTCTCTTAATGGTTCCATGATAGCACGAGTTAAACCATACCAAACAATATAGCCAAAACCAATATCAAGAGGCTTTTTCCATTTCTTCAAAGCATGTTCAACAAAATGTGCAAGGAAGAAATATCCAAATAAATTTACAAATCCCTCAATTAAGAATAATGGGACATACATTTGACCTGCTGGAGTAGGAACACCACTGCCATTGAAATGGCAGTTATTAAAAATGACTCTAGGTAACCATGCAAATAATTTGTCATCAACTAATTGACCATAAACTTCAATATTAAAGAAGTTGCCCCATCTACCGATTGCTTGTGCAATTAAAATAGATGGAATAGCAATATCAGCTACTTTGATAATGCTGTAGCCTTTTCCTTTGTGCCTCCAAATAAACCAAAGAACACCGACGACGATACCAGTAGGAGCACCACCCATAATAGTTAATCCACCTTCATGGATTGAACACATAGATACAAATGATTCCCATGGTTGACCAGGAATAATAAAGCTATCTAATTCACCAAGAACATAGAAAATTCTTGCGCCAATAATTCCGGCAGGAAGAGCAATCAAGAATGTGGATTCTAATAATCCATGTTTTCCATATTCAAGATACATTTTATGGTCGCACAAGAAATAAACAAGAACCGCACCAGAAAGGATGCAAATTGCATACCAAGCAATGCTAGGTGAAGTTCCGCTACCAGGGTATACTAAGCCTTCTTTGAAATTGATACCATTATATAAAGGATAATGCATATATTCTGCAAATCCATCACTCATAACAAAAAAGAAAACAAGAGATAAAGTAAAGGCAATAATCATCCCTCTAAAAAGCCACTTATCAAGCTTTTCAGGAATGTTTTTGCCATAATAATGAAGAATAAAAGCATTAACTGCTCCCATAAATAGACTAGAGAATAGTAAACTTCCAATAACACCTAAAGCAATTTCACCACCTTTTGGTGAAACATCTTTCCACCAATAGATGGACACCATCATCATAGTGAAAGTAATTGCTAAAGCACCAAGAAGAATGCCTTCTTTTTTTATTACTTGAACATAATCAATTTTTGCTTGTAAAGATTTAACAGTAGCGCGTGATTTGACAACCATTAATGTGCCAAGCACTACAGTTGCAATTGCAAATATAATAAATAAAACCATTCCCATTTTAATCACCTAGCAATAATGCCCTTTCTCTAATATTTCTTTTAAATATTGTCCAGTGTATGACTTTTTAACCTTAACAATATCTTCAGGAGTTCCCTTGGCAACTAAAGTTCCACCTTTATCGCCGCCTTCAGGTCCTAAATCAATAATATAATCGCTAACTTTAATAACATCTAAATTATGTTCAATAACTAAAACCGAATCGCCATTATCAACAATTCTTTGTAAAATCTTAATTAATCTAGATACATCATCTGTATGTAAACCAGTTGTAGGTTCATCTAATATGTATAAAGTTTTGCCAGTTGCTTTTCTTTGAAGTTCGCTAGCAAGTTTAACTCTTTGAGCTTCTCCACCAGAAAGAGTAGTCGCTGATTGACCTAATTTAATATAGCCTAAGCCGACATCATATAATGTTTGAATTTTCTTCTTTAAAGATGGTCTATTTTCAAAGAACTTAAGAGCATCTTCAATAGTCATTTCTAAAACATCGTAAATAGTCTTACCTTTATATGTAACTTGTAAAGTTTCTTCGTTATATCTTTTACCTTGGCAAGATTCACATTTTACATAGACATTAGGCAGGAAATTCATTGGAATACATGTAACACCTGCACCTTGGCATTCTTCACATCTACCTCCAACATTGTTAAAGGAGAATCTACCTTTATCAAAGCCTCTTGATTTGGCTTCAACAGTTTCTGCGAATATATCACGAATATCATCAAATAATTTGACATATGTAGCTGGGTTACTTCTTGGTGTTCTTCCAATAGGTTCTTGAGTAATATTAATAACCTTATCAATGTTTTCTACACCTAAAATTTGATCAACTTGACCAACAGGAATAGTTTTTGTTTTTGATAAAGCATTTTGTAAATAAGGATATAAAGTTTGATTAACTAAAGAAGATTTACCACTACCGGATACGCCTGTGATGGATACTAAACATCCTAAAGGAATATCAATATTAGTTTTCTTTAAGTTATTGCATCTAGCGCCTCTAATAGAAAAAAATTTGCCATTACCAGTTTTTCTATTTTTTGGAATTGGAATGAATTTCCTGCCAGAAAGATAAGCGCCTGTTAAAGAAGCTTCATTTTCTTCAATTTCTTTTGGAGATCCGGCAGCAACAACTTCTCCGCCATGCACTCCAGCGCCAGGCCCAATATCAACAATATAGTCCGCGCTTCTAATTGTTTCTTCATCGTGTTCGACAACAATTAGAGTATTGCCTAAATCTCTCATTGTTTTCATTGTTTTAATAAGCTTTTCGCTATCTCTACTATGCAAGCCAATAGATGGTTCGTCCATAACATATAAAACGCCTGTTAATTTAGAACCAATTTGAGTGGCTAATCTAATTCTTTGTGATTCACCACCGCTAAGAGTCATAGCCATACGTGACAATGTTAAATATTCAAGACCGACATCGCATAAGAATGTTGTTCTATTATCAATTTCTTTTAAAACTAATTCGCCAATATTTTTTTGTGTTGTCGTTAATTTATTAGGTAAAGTTCTAACCCATTCTCTTAAATCTTTGAGTTGCATGCTAGTAACTTCATATATATTTTTATTATCAATTAAAACAGATAATGCCGCTTCACTTAATCTCGCACCATTACATGTTGTACAAATTGTGTCATGTAAGAAAGTTTCATAATACTCTCTCATGAAATCGGAAGAGGTTTCATTATATAAACGTTCAATTTTAGTTTTAATGCCTTCAATATAGCCGATTCTATTCATCGTATTGCCGCTTGAAGATTTAAGTGTATATTTATGAATTTCTGGAGAACCATTTAATAAAATAGTTTTTTTCTTTTCTGGTATATCTTTGTATGGAATTGTTGTATCAATTTTATATAAAGTGCAAAGCATCTTAAATTCTTGCCATTCAAGATTTTGCGAGCCAACAGTATTTTTAAAATATCTTATTGCTCCTTGATCGATGGATAATGTATCATCAAGGACTAATAGGTTAGGGTCAACTTCTCTTTTGATTCCTAAGCCTTTGCAGTCTGGGCAGCATCCTAAAGGTGAATTAAAAGAAAATAATCTTGGTTCAACCTTTGGAATAGAGAAACCACATTGTGGGCAAGTATGTTTATCAGAAAGAATCTTTTCTTCGATATCAGAAAGGATAATTAATAAACCACGAGACCAGTTAATAGCGGTCTCAATTGATTCATAAACTCTACTTCTACTTTCTTTTTTAACAATGATTCTATCAACGACAATATCGATATTGTGTTTTTTATTTTTTTCTAACTCCTTAACGTCAAAAGTTGAAAGCATTTCTCCATCAATTCTGACACGAGAAAAACCACCTACTCTAATCTTATCAATAATATCTTTATGAGTTCCTTTTTCTTGATGAACAATAGGAGCAAGTAACTGCACTTTTGTTCCTTCTGGATAATTCATAACTATATCAGTCATCATCGTTACAGAAAAAGAAATAATTGGCTCGTGATGTTTTGGACAATATGGAATACCAATACGACCAAATAATAATCTTAAATAATCGTAAATTTCTGTAACCGTTCCAACTGTTGAACGAGGATTATGAGAAACAGATTTTTGATCAATTGCAATAGCAGGAGATAATCCTTCTATAGAATCAACATCAGGTTTATTAAAGTTGCCTAAAAATTGTCTAGCATAACTAGATAATGATTCCATATATCTTCTTTGACCTTCAGCATAAATAGTATCGAATGCTAATGTTGATTTGCCACTTCCTGATAAACCAGTAAAAACAACTAAAGATTCCTTAGGAACGCTAACATTAACATTCTTAAGATTATTCTCTCTAGCTCCTGTAATAATAATTTTCTTTCCCATAATTTCTTCTTTCGAATTATTCTAACAAATAATTAGAAAAATAGATATGAAAACACTTTAAAGTGTATTTACACGTAAAAAGAAAAGCATCAGTGATGCTATTATTTATCAAAAGCAATTGAATTAACAATAGAAGCTATATCATTACTTTCAACAATCCAAATGTTATCAAAGAATTCTTTATCAATTTCATTTGGCGTTTCAAATCTTTCAATAAGGTCTTTCAATGCATCAGTAGGAATAGGCCAATCTCTTTGTAAATTTTGATTTAATACAGTGGTTTTATCCAATTTAAAAGAAACTAAATCTATTTCATTAAAATATAATTTTAAAGGTTTAACTGAATCAACACGATAGTTTGTTGTGGAATTAGTTGAATCAAGAACAACAATTCCATCAGGATCTTTTGAATAAGCTTTTGCTAATTCATAATACATTTCCCATACAACTTTATCGTGGCTTAAATCTTGTTGATTTCCACAAAGCATAGCCCTTATTTGATCAGAAGATACAATATAAACATGTCTACCTTTTATTCTTTTCAATGTGTTTGAGAAATAACTTTTCCCACTTCCAGGAACACCAGACATTACAACTAATTTATTCATAAAAGTATGATAACAAATTTGCATCAAAATACGAAGAACAAAGAATGTCCTTGGCGCACATAGTCTAGATTAATTAGAAAACAAAGGAATATAGCTCGTTATTATAAAGAAGTTTTGATTCTTTAGAACGAATGTCCTCATGGATGAATGATGATATATATATTTCAAAATATTCATCTCTCTTTTCTATTCCTAATGAATAGGAGCAAGAATCTAAAGTAAAGTATTCTAATGAACTACCAACAAATTTGAATAAATAAAAATTAGATAATAAATCGTATTTACCTTTATCTTTAGGAGAAAATCTATTTATTGATTCAACTTGATAAGTAATATAGATATCCTTTGTATCGACGCAAATAATGGATTTATTTATATGTCCTACATTTGGATAATATTTTTTATCTAAAGTTAAATCAAAAATACAATCGCCAATATGCAATTTATCATTATCAAAAAAGATTTTATCGCCGGTTTCAACTTCGCTAAGAAAAGAGTCGATAGAAGCTGTATTAGTAGTTTCATCAAGAACAATGTAACAGTTATTTATTAACACGCATAATTTACCATTTTTAATCAAAATAGGTTCAAAAAAATGATTCAAACTTATATATTCTTGATCAAATAAACTTCTGACATTGTTTTCGAAATACAAATTCTTATTATTTATAAAGTTAAAGTAACAATCATACCAAGCTAAAGAAACTACTGGTATCTCATTAATAGTGTTTAATGCATAAAAATAAAAGCAATTATTATAATCAGCAACTCCACAAAAAGATAAATTTGCAACATATATTTCATCTTCATGAAAGACGTTTTCTAAAGTTAGTATTTGAGTATTGAGATCATAAATTGTTGCAGAATATCCATCAACGAAAACAAACGAATTGTTTTTGCAGCAAACATTGAATGAATTTAAACAATATTCAGAATACTTAGATTTATATTGAAAACCATAGTCATCAAATAAATATGTATCGTTATTATTCTTAGAATAAGAGATTGGCTGAATCGTATTATCTTTTTTCACATATACATAATTCTTTGCCAAAACATTATCAATATAATTTGAATAGTCTTTGGTTTCAAAAAAACAAGATTTTCTATCAATATTTCTAAATTGAAAAGAGTCGCTTTTTTGAAAACAATCACTAAAAAAATCAAAATATTCAAGACTTTTGTTAACATTAAAACACGAGGAGACAAAACAAAGAGATATAGCACCAAGGCCTTTAAATAATATTTTCAAGAATGTCATCGATTGCCTCCGGGTACATTGTCTCCAAATTATGAGGAACGGCAGGCATATTTGGATTTGCTAACAAAAATTTATTCGAGTTAATGAACTGCACACTTACCATATATTCTAAAGGTATATAAAATGTTTTAGTCGATGTTGTATCAAGTTGAGAATTTGCAACAGAATGATTAAAAGTAATTAAAGGTATATCTAGAAAGTTATTACAAGCAGTACTACTATAATTATATAATTTGCCATTAGCATTGCCTTCACCAACCAGACCATCAAATCCTAAATTTACATAATGTATGATTTTAATTTTCTTAAAAAGAATTGTAATAAATGATTCGTATGTGATAGTCATACCAAAACCATATGTTCTAAAATTAATAGAAGAATTTGTATTATTCCAACTATTCCTATATGAATCTAAAAGCATCACATTAGATAAATCCGTATAGGCATCGCAGTATGCCAAGGCTGTCCTATCTAAATATTCATTTAAAAAACCTAAATTACTACTTAAAAGTCTTAACTGCAAAATAGTTTCAAAAATCGATAGTTCTGGAGAAAAATATGGGGTTCCCAAACTAATCATATTCTTAAACCAAGTTGGATGTTGAGTAGCAAGTTTTAAATTTATTAGTCCTCCTCTACTATGCCCATACAAACTAATTTTCCCGCCATTAATCTTATTATGAAGACTAGCGCAAAATGCATTGAACGGAGTATAGAAATTAGAGTTAAACGAATTGTTATTCAAATTATCTTGATAAATAATGATGTCGGTATTTTTTAAGTCGGTATTTGAAAATGAAGTTAATGAATCAAAATAATTTAATCTTGCTTTTCCGATTTTAGCTTGTCCATTAACATACTCGCCAATCCAAATATTAGAATTATATTTACGCGATAATTTTACAGGTAATGATTCTTCTTGCAACTTGAAAGAGCAAGAAGAAGACCCATCGTTTGTCCAATCAGTTGCATTTCCGCCGATTCCATGAACAAGAACATGAACATTTTTGGCGCTAGGTATCCAAGGTACGTTTTTAACTTCATAAGTACATTCTTCGTGCTGAAAAGAAGACAATTCGTCAGGAACCCAAACATTTTTCATCCGATTAATTTTAGAATCTAAAGAGTCATATGAATCATCACTCATGATGTCAATGAACGAATTGGCGTCAATTGTTACACAATCAGAATCGTTTTCATCAAAATTATTTAAATAACTAAAATGTTGTGATGTATTGTCATAAACATTAGCTAATTCCAAAATACGATTGCCAATCACTTCGACTTCTGAATAGTCATAGGGATCTTTATCGGACAAATATGGAAGTAAAGGATCAATTGGTATAATAGGCTCACCTGGATCAATTGGTGGATTGATTGGTGGCGGATTAATAATAATGTTTAGTTTTTCCTTTGCGTATTGAGAGAACGAATGAATAATTTTATAATCATTTGAAACAGTAAATAAATAACATGAGCACATCAATGCAATAGTAGTCAATTTTATTTTAACGTTTTTTCCCATAAAATTATTATGCTCCGACTTTAGCTTGTGCTAATTCGTAGACATCTTCGCCATTTAATGCTGCTTGTTTAAGTTCTTCAACATCTTGTTCATTTAATACTTCAGCTTTAGCTAATTGTCTTGTTAATTTAGCTAAATCTTTTTTAACTTCTTTTAAATGAGCTTCGTTTTCTTTTCTAACAGCAATTTTTCTTCTAATACCAGGAAGCTTTGCTTCAGGAACATAATCGGAAATAATTTTGTTTCCTTCTCTCCACTGACGATAATAATAAGTATGTCCAGAGATTTGTTTAACTGAAATATATCCGACTGGTAACGCCTCAATATTTTTAGAAATTTGTGCAAATTCATCTAATAAATCAGCTAATGCTTCAACTTGTCTTAATTCTTTATTCATAACTCAATCTCCTTAACCTACCAACATATTATAGAAAACAAGCAAATAATGCAACTACTTTATTATATAAAATGATTAAAAAAACAGGTAATGGATTAACCACTACCTGTATTTTATTTTAGTTAAGAATTAAAGACCAAATTTCTTAATTCTTTCCCAACGATCTTGAGCACACTTTTCAGATTTTGCTAGTAATTCTTCAGCATGAGCAGGATTAACTCTTGGTAATTGTGAGTATCTTGTTTCTGTCATGATGAATTCTCTGAACTTGCTGAAGTCTGGTTGGTAACCATCAGCTGCTTTATAAGCATCAATAGTTAATCCTGGTTTACCAGCTGCAACATTTCTTGGATCATATCTGAAGATTGGGAAATAACCACATTCAACAGCTAATCTTTCTTGTCTCATTGAGTTAGCAAGACCGCCTTTAATACCATGGTTAGCACAAGGTGCATAGCAGATAATTAATGATGGTCCATCATAGCTTTCAGCTTCTTTTAAAGCCTTAATTGCTGCAACAGGGTTAGCGCCTAATGAGATTTGAGCAACATAGACTGTACCATAGCTCATTGCGATTAATGCTAAGTTCTTCTTTGCAGATGTTTTACCTGAAGCTGTGAATTTAGCAATAGAACCTGTTTGTGACGATTTAGAAGATTGACCACCAGTATTTGAGTAAACTTCTGTATCAAGTAATAAGACGTTAACGTCTTCGTCATTAGCTAAGACGTGATCTAAGCCGCCGTAACCAATGTCGTAGCCCCAACCGTCACCACCGACGATCCATACTGATTTATCTTGTAAATCTCTTTCATATGCTAAGACTGCTTTGACTTGTTCATCTTTAGATGCCTTGACTAAGCCAGCGAGTTTAGGAGCAATTGTTCTCATTGCTTGTCTATTCTTGATGTTTTCGAAGTATTCATCAATGCAAGCTTTGAGTTCTTCTTCAACTGTATCTCTTTCTTTAGCAGCAGATAAGATTTCAACGATTGCTTTGAGTTTTGTGTCAGTTGCAATTCTCATACCATAACCATATTCTGCATTATCTTCGAATAATGAGTTAGCCCAAGCAACACCTTGGCCTTCTTTATCTGTACAGAATGGAGTTAATGGAGTTGAACCGGAATAGATGGAGGAACATCCAGTAGCGTTTGCTACTAACATATCTTTACCAAATAATTGAGAAACTAAACGATAGTAAGGAGTTTCACCACAACCAGCACATGCGCCAGATACTTCCATATATGGCATCATGAAGCCAACACCTTTGACAGTTGCTTGCATTGCTGCAGGTAATCTATCAGCTTTGTATGAAACGTGTTTGTATAAGTAGTCAGCTGCTTCTTCTTGTGAGAATTGAGACTTAGCTTCAACCATTTCAAGGACTTTCTTGCCTTGTTTATTTGCTAAACATTCAGAAACGCATAAGCCACAACCAACACAGTTACGTGGAGAAACTTGGATACGGAATTTTAATCCTTGTAAGCCAGGACCCATAGCATTGAGTGCTTCTTTTGCATTTTCAGGTGCTTCTGCATATTCTTTTTCATCCATTAAGATTGGTCTTAATGTTGCGTGAGGACATACGAATGCACATTGGTTACATTGGATACAGCCATCTGCATGCCATAATGGAACCTTGTCAGCAATAGAACGTTTTTCACGGAATGTGATATCGTTTTGCATTGTGCCATCTAATAATTCATATTCCATGAATTTAGAAACTGGGAGATCATCACCACCTAAGTTACCCATAATAGCAACATAGGAATCGAAATAATCATCACCTGTTAATTTGTTTTCAACTTTTGGAGAGAGTTTTGCCCATTCAGGATCAACTTTGACTTCTCTTAAGCCTTCTGTACCAGCATCGATTGCTTTCCAGTTGAGTTCAACGACGTCTTGACCTTTTTTAGCATAGCTCTTTTCAGCAAATTTCTTCATCCAGTGATTTGCTTCTTCGTATGGCATAATGCCTTGGTTGAGATAGAAGAATGAAGCTTGGAGAATAGTATTTGTGTGTCTGCCCATACCGATTTCGCCAGCAATCTTGTTAGCATCGATAACATAGAATTTTGCATTCTTTGTTGCTAATTGATATTTGACACGGTTTGGCATTGTTCTGACTAATTCTTCATCAGTTAAGTCAGTATTTAATAAGAATGTACCACCGACTTTTAAGTTCTTGATCATATCAAACTTGTATAAGTATGAATCGAGTGAGCAAGAAACGAAGTCTGCGTTTTGTACATAATATGTACTTCTAATTGGTTTTTTACCAAATCTTAAGTGAGAACGTGTAACACCACCAGCTTTACGTGAGTCATATGCGAAATATGCTTGAGCGTATTGGTGAGTTGCATCACCGATAATCTTAACAGAAGATTTGTTAGCAGAAACTGTACCATCTGAACCTAAACCATAGAATAAGCAAGATGTATAGTCTGCTTTGACGTGGAAGTTTTCGTCAACTGGGATAGATAAATGAGTGACATCATCGTTGATAGAAACTGTGAAACCGTTCCATGGTTTTTCAGTTGCTAAGAAATCGAAGACAGCCTTCATATCTTTTGGTTGTGTATCTTTTGAAGATAAACCATAACGTCCACCAATAACTTCGATATTGCTTAAGCCAGCTTGTGATAAAACTGTAATAACATCTTGATACAATGGTTCGCCAGCTGCACCAGCTTCTTTAGTTCTATCTAAGACAGCAATTCTCTTAACTGACTTAGGTAATACTTCTAATAAGTGCTTTGCAGAGAACGGACGATATAAATGAACTTTGATTAAGCCAATCTTTTGATCTTTAAGTTCATCGATAACTTCTTTGATTGTTTCTGTAACAGAACCCATTGCAACAATGACTCTTTCAGCATCTGGTGCACCATAATATGTGAATGGAGCGTATTCACGGCCTGTTAATCTAGATGTTTCTTTGAAGTATTTAACAGCTGTTTCTAATACTTCATCAACTTTTAAGTTTTGTGCTTCACGTGCTTGGAAGTAGATGTCGTCGTTTTCAGCACCACCTCTTGTGACAGCGTGAGTGTGTGGGTTTAAGGCACGAGCTCTGAAGAGTTCAACCTTATCCATTGGTAATAATTTCTTCCATTCGTTTTCATCAACGAATTCGACATTTTGAACTTCATGTGATGTTCTGAAACCATCGAAGAAGTGACATACAGGATATTGAGCATCAATAGCTAATAAGTGAGCCATTGGAGCTAAGTCAGCAACTTCTTGAACACTATGTGCACAAACCATTGCAATACCTGTTTGACGAATAGCATAGATATCTTGTTGATCACCGAAGATTGATAAGCTTCTTGTTGCTAAGCTTCTAGCAGAGACATGTAAGACTGCTGGTAAAAGTTCACCGACCCACTTATAAATATTTGGGATCATTAATAATAAACCTTGGCTAGCGGTATAAGTAGCAGCTAAAGCGCCGCCTTGTAAAGCACCGTGGACTGTACCAGAAGCACCAGCTTCAGATTGCATTTCACTGACCTTTACGACAGAACCAAAAAAGTTCTTTTTGTTTTGGCTGGCATATACATCAACATTTTCCGCCATTGGGGAAGATGGAGTAATTGGATAGATACCAGCAACTTCAATAAAGTTATAAGATCCTAATGCAGCAGCGGTATTACCGTCGACTGATAGCATCGTTTTCTTTACATCAGACATATTTTTTCCTCCTAAAAAGTCCGTATTAAGTATATAGATACTTATAAAGATTATCAAGTAATTATATATAAATTTATGTTATATTTAGGAAGCAGGAGACCATTATATGAACAAAATCAAGGTACTACGAATTTTATCTTTGGGTTTAATAACTGCCCAAATAAGTGCATGTGGAGAGCCATACATTAAAGTTAATTTAAATAAATTAGGTAGTAATATTTCTATTCATACTGAAAAGCAAAATCAATATATAAACGATGCCTATGACAGTTTCATAAAATACGCGAATGGAGTAGATGAATCATCTAGACCAAATCCTATTAAGTTAGTTTATAAAACTAAAAGTAATCAAAAGACCATACAATATAAGATAAAAGTATGGGAAAAAGAAGAAGCGGAAAATGTATGGAGTTTTACAACAAATAAGACTTCTTTTGACTTATACAATTGTAAAATAAATACAACATATAATTGGCAAGTTATTGCTTCTAATGGAACTATAGAACAGGAATCAGAAATCGGTGAATTTACTACTGAAAACAGCATCATTAGAAACATTTATATTGATGGCGTTACAAATGTTCGAGATATCGGAGGATTTGTAACTTCTTCAGGAAAAATAGTTAAACAAGGACTAATTTATAGAAGTGCAGCATTTAATGATTCCACTACTGCACTAACCACTCCAGTTTCTTATATTACTGAAACAGGAAAAGGAACTGTTATTGAACAATTAAAAATCAAAACCGAAATCGATTTAAGAAAAGTTGAAAATAATGAAATCGGTGGTTTAACGAATAAATCAGTCATTAGTGATGAAATAAATTATGTTCAATTACCAATGATTTATGAAGGAAAAGATGTCTTATTGAATAATAAAGAGAATGTTAAAGCTCTATTTGAAATGTTTGCGGATTCAAATAACTATCCAATCAATTTCCATTGTACATGGGGAAGAGATAGAACAGGAGCGATTGCATTTGCATTAGAGGCGTTATTAGGAGTAAAAGAAGAAGATATCTATAAAGACTACTTCTTCTCGCAATTCTCTTCTCAAAAGGGCTATATATTCTCAAAAGACGCGATAAATAAATTACATTTTAAATTCATCAAAGATTATGAAGGCGATAGTCTACAAGAAAAAGCATACAATCTTTTAAAAAATGAAGAGGGAATAAGTGAAGAAACATTAAATCAAATTATTGATAACTTGCTTGAATAAAAAAATAGGAGCGAATCCTATTTTTTCTTTCTTTTTGCTTGTTCTTCGTTTACCAATCTTTTTAAGATTCGTAAGTCCGTATCACTAAGTTCAGCATTCTTGTTAACAATACCGCCAGCAATAGTTAGTTTTTTATAAATGAAATCAGCAACCGAATCATATTCATCTAATGTCTTCTTTGTAACGGATGGTTTATGAACAGGTTTAATTTTATTTTCTTCTTGATCAACAATATATTTTTTCATTGGTTGAACAAGTTCTAATAGGTTATATTCAGGGTCCATATTAAGAAGCGGATCAAAATAGCTTAAAGTTTCTTGGATGATATCAGGATAAATTCCAACAAATTTCGACAATTTTTCTGGAGTGATATATTTAGCTTTAATTTTAGAAATAGCGGTTAAATATTTCTTAATTGTTGTGACACTTGGTTGCTTCATAAGTAGTACTTCCTTATTTATATTTTAATATATAGAGATCATTTAACAACATTAAATATTTAAAAGAAAAAAACACGACTTTCATCGTGTTTTACATTCAATGTCTTTGTTGAATACAAATAATACATACTTTTTGCAAAAAGTGAATGGAACCAATACATAAAATCAGTGATTTTCGGTAGTTCGATTCTGCTTATATGGCAAATTCAACAAGGTTTTGAGGTCTCTTTTAAAGGACAGAGACCGTGACCTATTCGGTAGCCTCCGAATAAGCGTACGGCTATCTATTACGGCCCATAGGTACTTGAATGCCGGACATCACCATAACTTAGTGTCATCTGGGAAGCGCTCTAGAATCGCTTGCCCTTATTATATATTAAAGGAAAGAGGAAAGACACATTTATTCAGAATTAACTACACTTTCCGTCCTTTCAGAGTGATAGATACTAGGGAAAGGAGGGATGAATATGCTGAAACCAGGCGGAAAGAAGAAACCAAAAATCGAACCGATCCCAAGGGCGTGGCTCATCGAGTCAAGAACGGCCAAGGGGTTGACGCCGCATGATGCAGCTGAGAAGCTAGGTATGAGGCCAAACTGGTACTACCAATTGGAAAACGGAAAGGCCGGAAGGAACCTGTCCGCATTGCAACTCAAAGACCTATCCACGGTTCTGGATATCCCGATAGAGGACGTCGTCAGGGCCGAGTGCAACTACCTCGCTTCCATCAGAAAGAAGCAAGATGAGCGCAGGGAGAAGGCCTAAGGCAAGAATCATAATGAGAAGGCTGTACCTATCGAACCTCAGGTGCGAAAGGGACATGTCCCAAAAACAGGTCGCAAGCCTCGCGGGCATGGAAACGTTCGTCTACTGCCAGATAGAATGCGGCAAACGCGGTAATTTGATGACCGCAAAGAAGCTGAAGCTGTTAGCCGAGGCGTTCAGAATCCCGGTCGAGAGGATGATAGACCTGGAAGTCAAATACACCGATGACCTTGACGCGCTCAGGGAATCGGGCTTAGACCCGGAGGCATTGAATAGAATGCACGCCAGGGTGGTAACCACAATCAAATAAGCCAAACAAAAAGACCCCCGGTTCATTGAACCGAGGGTTTTCTTAATTCTTCAATTCGTCTATCGTGGACTCGATTTGGACGTCGACCCAGCCGTTGAAGTCGCCATAGGTTGTGGCTATGTATGACCTAAGATCATCGCCGATCTGGGATAGGACTATTCCCTTCGCCTGCGCGAATGCCACCGCCTGGGCTTCCTTGTCGAACTTGCCAGCCTTCTTCAAGGCGTCGACGTAGGTTTGGAACACGACCCTGACGGCGTTAGTCACGATGCCGGTCGCGAGGGTTAGGTACTCGGCGGCCTTCTCGTTTTTGGTCTTGGCCTTGATCAGTTTTATCAATTCGGTCCCTCCCCAGGTGATGAGAGGGATGATGACGCACGTGCATAACGCGCTGATTACGTTTAAGAGGATATCGTTCATTTGCTTGCTCCTTGTACTTTATGGATCGCTTTGTTCTTGATGTGGGCGTCTAGTTCGGTCTCCACCTTCACTACCCTTTCGGATAGCAATGCGTAGTTCTGCTCTAGCTTGTCTAGGGATTTCTCGATCCTGTCGATGCTGGATTTGATGTATCCGATGTCGGATAGGAGAACCCCTTCGTTCTTCCCTTCGCTCCTTCTGTCGTTCTTCTCGTTTGGATTGTAGACGTTGCCTTCGATCGTCAGCTTTATAGGGACCGACCTGGAGGATAGGTTCTCCACCTCCACCGTCCCGTTGAACGAGATGGCGTACGTGTAAGGGTAAGTGTATGGGTATATCTTCCCATCGTCGGTCCTCGTCACGTTGATGACCGCGCTTTTGTTGACCAGCCAAAGCGATAGGCATTCGAGCTCTACGTTGCTTCGCAGTATGCCTGCCTCGAGCTGCGTCTTGGAGCTGGACTTGACGTTCACGTAGCAGTACTTCGTGTCCTTTAGACTATAAAATAGTCTGAGCGATTTGCTCTTGGTCACGAATTCCCTCCACTTAGTGAACCCGTCATAGCCTTCGTAAAACACAAGAGCCATCGATATGGTCTTCTGCGGTATCGTCCTTTTTATTTCGACGAACCTCGCGTCGAACTCATGGTATTCGATGTCGAATTCGAACCCAAGGTTATCGAGTGACTCTATGTCTGTCTTGTTCCTCCCGTAGCCCGTCAGCATGAAGGTGTTCTCGTTTTCGTTCACTAAATAGAATTTGCGAATCATTAATAGGCACCTCCTAATGCGGCGTTAATCGAATCAATGTCGACATCGCCGTTCGTGTTGATGGTCACGTTGTTCGTGGTTTGAGAGTTATCTCGTCGATCGTCCCGTTCTCGAATAGGGTCTTAGCGTATTCGCATGACTCCTTCTCGCTCCAACCGAGCGACTTCTTGTAGTATTCGATGAGCATGTTTATGCCCTCTATGCTCGTTTGGGTCTTTTCAGAAAGCTCGAACACCTTGTTTCTTTCCTCGGGCAACAGCTCATATTTATCTGTTTCGGGGATGATTGCGCATCCTCCCCAGGTCCCGTGCATCTGGCCGATGTCGTCGACGAAGATGACCTTGCCGATCTTGCCTTCGTACTGAGGCTCCCCTTCCATGGATATGATTCTGACGTATCTTCCGACCATCCTCATTCCTCCCATGGCTAGGTCGAAAGGCCATACGACGTCTCTTTCCCCTAATACTAAGTATTATCTATTCTTGGAATTAAGTAACTTGAATTATTTCTTCTTCATATTAGGCGCGTTTCGCCAGGCACCAGAAAGGAATCCGGGATAAGCCGTCTCAGAAGCCTTCCCGATGCCCGGCGGACGAAATCACGCCCAATGCCGTCAGGCGTCTATATGCGTCTGTTTTCCATCGTAATGGGCATTGATCCTCTCCCTGCACCACTCGAGGTTCGCGTCGTCGCACATCCTGGCGTATTCCTCCATCAGATGGTAGAGGGTGAGCATGTTGGCGTTCTCCTTTGCCCTCTCGAACCATTCGTGGCCCTTCTTGGGGTTCCTCTTCACCACCGCTCCGTGGAAATAGATGACTCCCAGGTCGAAGGCCATTATCGGCGTCGCGAGCTCATCGCCTGCGATCTCCTCTAGTCTATTGAGGGTTCCCTTTCCGCCCTTCCCTTCGTAAAGGGACAGTATGAGGTCGTAGAACTCGTGGGTGAGCTTCAGCTTCCTCATGTCTTCTTCGCTTAGGTGGAATGGCATCGTTGCTTTCTCGTCCATAGTCGGTTCCTCCTTTCGTGTATATACACGCTCTAAAGGAAAGGAAAGTCCAGATGCATGTGCTAAGCCTGCGGATATTCCCTTACGAATGGGTGCTCTTCCATCTCCTTGAGCATCCTTGCGGCGAGCTTGCTCCCATGCCATTTCGCTCTTCTTAAACAAGAGATGGATTCCTCCTCGTCCTCCAATGAGGCATAGATGTAAGAAAGCCGCAGGCAAGCGATGTGGTTGCCGTGCTTCTTTGCCTTCTGGAACCACTCCTCCGCGATCATCCTGTTCGGCTTGGTGCAGATGCCGTTTAGGTAGCATTCCCCGATGATTATCTCGTAAAGCGGAGCCGTGTAGATGGATCTTGCTATCTGAAGCATCCTGCCAAATTCATCTGATGTTCCTTTCCCAGACATGACTTTCTTAGCCAATCCGTCGAACTCCTCCATCAGCCTGAAGAGCTCTTTCTGGTAGGCTTTGGACCCTACCCTGTGTGCCTTTATTTCTGTCGTTTTCATAAAAGGTCCTCCTACTATATATAAGGAGATACTATGTATCTCCGTAGTGCCATTTTCCGATTTTTTACCAAAGAATTTTTCTATAAACTTTTTAATTATCTTTGATAATTACTTTTACTATAAATTTTTGAGATTGTGTCTGAGACGCAGTATCCGGCGGTACAATACGACATCTTTTTCCAAACAAAAAAGCGGCCAGAATGACCGCTACGAATATTGATGTGATTAGTATTCGCCTCTGCAATATGCAGCCAATTCTTCATCACTCATTTCATTTGGATCGCCTAAAATAGAACCGGTAATTTCTCTTTTTCGATTATTGAGTGCATCAATTATGCGGCTATATTCAGAACCAATGAGTCTCGATGAATCAATACCGAACCCAATGCTGTTTAATTCTCTAACATCATCGCAGTTCTTAATTTGTTCCAAAAGATCCCAGTAATAGCTCATTCCAATTATCCTCCTATGCGCTTATAGTCTTTCTCAATAATCGATTTGTTAAATGGATAATCATTTGAGAAAAAGCATGACAATTCTTAGGCAAAAGAAAAGCACCTCTTTTCATTTAAGAGATGCGATTTTCCTTTAATACTATGTATTAACCCTATTAAGAAATCAAATAACAGGGATTATTTCAGGTTAATACAGGGCATTCTAAATCCAAGGCAAATCGGTGTAGCTCGACGATGTCGATTCCGAATCTTCGGATGAATCATTGGATTCCTGCCCGATGCCGCTTTCCTCAAATGACGACTCGCGTTCCTCAGAATCCATGCTATCTGATGTATCAAAATCCGAATTCTTAATCGCGGTATCGCCTTGCTTGCAACCGTATCCGCACGATGTCAACACCACCGTCAATAAGCAAATGAATATCTTTGAATATCTATTTTTCATGTCCATGAATAGCAAAAAGCGATAACCCTTTATTGGAATTATCGCTTCTATAAACCTCAATTAATTGTTGTACCAGTTGTCGTAATCTTTGTCCCAGATTCCGTCCATATCGAATTCTTGGGTTCCGCTAGTGGCGATTACGTCATGACTTTCGACGGCGATGATCTCAATTGAAGGCAATTTGAATTGTTTCTTTTCTTCCATGGTCGTTCCTCCGATTAATCAATGTATCCTAAGGTTGTTAAGTAGTCGTATAACGGCTCGACGAGTTCGGATATTCCATCCATCTCGTGATAGGTTTTAACCAAATCTACAACACTTGATTCTTTTGTCTTAGTTGAATAGAACGTCTTTCCACCGGAAACAGCATAAGCTCTAATTGTGAATGTTTCAGTCAATCTTGCAGGATTTGCGAATACATCGCCCAATCCGATAACGATATATTGTTTGTTGGTGCTCTCGTCAACATATGTATTAGCGTTGTATTGGTATGCCTTTGTTCTGGAACCAGTTGCCACTTCAATGCCGTAAGATGTTGGCGAATAAGCGGAGGCAAACTCATCCATGTTGTCCGTAGCCATTCTTAATCTGAAGTCAACATCCTCAATACCGCCAGCACCATATTCGATAACAAATGAAGCGATATATTTAATTGTTGTGGATGATGTTAAAATTGCAGAGCCATCTTTCAATTCTACGCTGATTCCATTTATTTCCTCGCCAGAATCTTTATATGCTGTTACTGAGAATACCGATGTACCAGCTCCAGAGGAAATTGTTAAAGATGCACCTTTATACAATCTGAAGTCATCTTGCTTTAGCCACCAGGCTGTGCTTGTTCCACTATTCCAGGAAAAATCGATACCGGAATCATTAGCAAACGCATCATTCAAGCTCTTCGCGGTGTTGTTTGCCACAGAGTAGTTTTCATCTGTAATTTCACCCATCGACACTTCCGTTTCATGGTTCTCTCTAGTATCTGTGTATCTATAAGAAAGGGACATCCAGGAATTAATGAGGTCTAGATCGTTTTGTAAAGAAACATCAGCCTCGCTATTCCAAACGGCTGTGAGAATCATGCTTTCGGAAACTTGATCTGCACCAAAATCCCACAAAGTTCCATTTTCTGTTTCCCATCCAACAAAGGAATATCCTGTTTTTGTTGGTTCAGAAGGCTCGGCAAGATAACTTCCTTCAAGAACCTCAACATCGTCTCCGTATTGAGAACCATCATTCTCGTACATAACGGTATAAAATTCCTTGCAAACAGCGCCAGAAGCGAATTGAGGAGTGTCGCCTTTATAGTTAACGAGATAACCATCGATTTGGATTTTAGCGCCTTCAGCAATTTCATGTGTTGCAGCAGCCCTGTAACAGCTGATAATATCAGCTTCATCATCAATTAAATCGAATGAAAAATTTCCGTATTGTTCAGAATATGGGGTTGTCACTTCACCAACTTCACCGATAACCTTATATCTATATGGAGAATTGCTAGTCCCAGTTAATTCACAAACGTCCAAAGCAACAGCAGCTGAAACAGGGTCAATATTACTTGGATAAACTTTGATTGTGATTTCGTTAGATGTCTCACCCGCTGAATTTGTAGCTGCTATTGTGACTGCACCATATTTTGTTGCGGTAAACTTGTTATCAACAACTGAACCAAACCCATCTGTAACATACCAGGACAAACCATCAATTGATCCTGATGCCGTCAAATTGACAGTTTCACCAAGCATAACAACATTGGTGTCTACCGAAATTTCAAGATCATTGTCATCTGTTGCCACGGTGTAGAAAACCAAATTTCTAGCACTTCCGTCATAGTTTGTAGCGGTATCGGAATTGTAATTTCTCCAATCAGCAGCATTATAGACACCAAGATATCTATTGTTAGCATTCTTTAATGAATTATTTTCCGTATAAGTCCAAGTTTGCTTTGTTGAACTAACCCTAGTTCCGTTATTAGCTGTTGTGCCATTCAAATAATCGCCATTATCATTTTGAATATAATAAGAAGAGCCGCTTTGAGTCACCGTCCACAAATTAGACGCATCAATGCTTGAAACATCTGTGAATTCGTGAGCAACAGGACATGCACTTGTCGAAGCTTCGGTTCCTAAATAATAGGTTTTGTTCTTGTAAGTTGTTGTAATAAGCAATTTGCCAACACCAAAATCACATTCCTGATAATCAGCGCCCTCAGCTTTAACAATTTGAGGATTTTTAAGCTCAAAAAAACGACTGCCAGTGTATCCTATGGCACCGAAAGCCATGAACGCTGCAGCAGTCACAAGTAATAATTTTTTCTTCATAAATTACCCCTTTCGATAAAAACAGGCAGTAATCTATTGTCGCTTTGTTAATCGACTAGCATAGTGCGGACTTCTGGGCGCCGCGTAGAGACTCATCAACCTCTGTTACTGATGGATATACGCCTGTACAACCACAATATACGCGCATTTTCGTTGCTGCACAAAACATTTTTTATAATTTGTTTCGATAGAATCCGCATTTTTTGACAATTGAGACATCAAAAAAATCTAGAGTGGGCCACGCTTTTTTGATGTTTTGTGTCCCATCTAGATCGTTTTCATTTTTTTGTTTCTGTAACACGTCTGCGACCGTACTTAGGCCTCTTGAAGCAGACAGGGCATTTCATCATGCCCCTCGATCTCGTCCTTATCTCGCATGACCATTCCGCACCGCACGTTGGGCATTTCCAGAAAGCGATCTTCATGCTTCCTGATCTTAGCTTTTCAGGATATAAGCCGATGGCGGCGTTCTTCTCGAAGTCCCACTCCCCCATCAGCTCCGGATGCTCGGTCCTGAAATCGTTCATGCCGGTGAGTGTCTTGGTGTTCTTCTTCGAGCAATATGGGCAATTTACGCCTTTCTTCCTCTTTGACATCGTGCACAGGAAGCTATGGCCTTTCCTGCATGTCCACCACCTTGGGATATGGACGTCCTTGTTGTAAGGGACCTCGGATGCCTTCATTCCGTTTTTGACCGCATCGAATTCCCTGGCCAGCTTCTTATTTACGTCGGCCAGCGTGAATATTGGCCTAGGCGGCTTTTTCACTTGAATAGCCCTCTGCCCTTTGGCTGCGCGCCTTTTCGCGGTCTCCGCCTTCTGGGCCTCCATCTTGCATTTCCAGCATGTTAGATGCGTGACGAACTCCTTCGGCATCTCCCTGAGCTCATGGCCGTGCTTGCACCTGAAATAGAACCTCTGCGTCGAATTTGCGAGGACATGGGACGCGTCGATCCCGTTCTTCTCCTCGTCGAACATCTCCGCCATCTCAGGCGAAACGGTCTTTATGTCGTTGTAGCCAGGCCACACCTTCTTGTTGAGGCAATACGGGCATTCGCTGACATGTCCGTTCTTGACCCTGTTGCAGACCTGGACCCTCCAGGTATGCCCGTTCTTGCATCTCCACCACACGTATCTGGAGCTGCCCAAAGTCAGAGTATCCAAGTCGATATCCTTATTTAATGCGCGATCAAATTCGTCGAGAAGCCTTTCGTTGTGGCTCTCTATGCACCAGTCCTTGAATAGAATCTTATCCATATGTCTATTATAGGATTTTTGCGTTTTCGGAGTACAAGCGTTTTTTTAAAACTTATCCGGAGCCTTTGCCTTCCAAAATAAAAGACCAGATTTTGTCTTCTGGTCTTTAATACATAGTATTAATTATCTCTTGAACTTAAATAACTACTATTATTTCAGGTTTATTTGTCGTTTGTAGAATCAATATCCTTTAGTTTGATTCCATCTTTATTTTCCCACTTATCATTTCCGCTTGAAGGTGTTCCTAAAACAATCGAAGCTGCTGCTGACGGGGATTTGAACTCGTAGTTTTTAGTAAACTTGTGATCGACAATTGTTCCATCGCTTTCCAGCAACTTGCGAAGAACAGGCCAACCTGGGACGTTGGTTTCAAAAGAAGGCGTCGTGTCTTCAGATGTAATTGATCCCTTTGTGACCGTGAATCCGTTATCTGATGGGTAACCAGATGCATTAGCCTTACGTCCTTTGCAAAAAAGAAGTTTTGACTCATCAACGCTATTAGTTTTTTCTTCAAGAAAAGTGTATCCCAATGCCTTTAGAATCAACTTCATGTTTTCAATGAATACATCGAGCATTGCTAATTCAGATTTCTTTAAGGAGAAGTTCTTATCGACTGATTTTGTGTGAAGAACAATGTCTCCATTTTTCTTCATTACGTTATACGAATAACTTTCGATGTATTTTGCGTATGTTTCATTAAATTTTGAGTTACCAAAACAGATAGCCGTAGCCCAGTAAAAATCTTCTTTTCTCTTTTTTGAGTTATAGTCGCTTATATGAACGAGCAATCTGTCTTTAATGTTTTTAGATTCTCCGACATAAACGCCACCATCTTCGCAAAGCAAAAAATACACTCCGCACCAAGATATTTCGGGAATATCCGAATCTTTTATTTTAATACGAGGGATGCGTATCGTTTTAGTATCCCAGTTTGAAAGATCTAACGTGAGGATTCCGTCAGCTTCACCGTCTTCGAGAAACAACTCTATAGTTTTTCCGTGAGCCATAAATATTCCTCATTTATTAGATAAGAACAACACTGCCAAATGGGAATGTTGTACGAATAATGTTAGCAATTTGTTTTTGTCTAGTTTCGACATATGCCTTTCTATCGGTTTCAAATTTTGCGAAATCAACAGTGTTCATGGTTGTTCTTAAAAGAGCGTCCTTTGCAATAATTGTTGTGTACTTAGGAAGTTTGACCGTGAGATAGTTGTTTGAAATGGATTTGTTAACTGATTCACAAAGTAAGAATTGATTACCGATATTATTAATAATTTCTTTTTGGTCGGCGGTATTTGTTGGCCATCCGTTTGTAGCCCAAACCGGTTTAGGTGTTTGTGGATAAACATGTTCGAGATTAACCTTTGAAATATTGATCGTTCCAGAAGTGTTGCAAATAATAGCATCCATAACAAGTAAAGCTTTTCTAATTCCTGGAGTTGCATTTCCGGTTCCACCAATGCTGTTAACAAAGTCAGAATATGCCATTTTGCATGAGCTAGCATTATTGTTGATATATGTTGCAATCGCTAACGAAATATCATCAGCACTTTTTCCTTGATTAATTAAATTAATCACGTCGTTCATGAGATACTTTAATAAACTTGGTAATCCACCGGTAAGACTTAATACTACACTTAACATGCACAATGGGAGTACAACCTTTTCTAAATATTCCCTGTTTGTTGTAGTATCAATTCCTTTCATTGCTAAAACATTAAGAACATCATAAAGCGAAGTTCTATTTATATAGCAGAACACGGATGTGATAGGATTCTTTTCGAGTAGCGACAAAGTGTTGAGCGTTGTAACGAATTTGCTAAACTCAACACTCGATTTAGTAATGTGATCTCTCAAGAAAGTGATAATGCCAATGTTATCAAAATTCTTTGAAGCATCACCAGTTATATACTTGTAGTAACTAACTACTGCCATTTTTATATCTTTTACTTTGGCAGAGATAGGTATGTTGTAAATCTTAGAATATTGTTTAATTGCAGTTTGAATGATTTCATCTTTTGTTAATGGTTTTCCACCAGTATTTATTTGTTGGAAAATAACGAAAGCGTCGTCAGCATTCTGACATTTTTTTAAATAAACAAAGAGATTATTTTTGAGAACATCAATGATATCACTCAATATCCCAGAATTAGTGTCAATCCATTCTTTGAAGTGCAAATAGATGGTCTTAAATGGAGCACAAACATAATTTGTAAAATTGCATTGATACTTTGCATTGTTGTCAGCGATATCATATTCAATATCAAAGAGGTCTAGTTTAGCTAAGGGAAGAGATTTTTCGTCTATGTAATCATTGATTGCTTTAAACAAATTATTTAAAGTGACGATTCTTTGTTGGCCGTCAGCGAACATGTATTTAACGCCATCTTCATAATAAATAAAGTCGAGTAAATATAACTCCTTAGTCTTGTCGTTAACAACATCAATGATGTCCAATAACATCTGAGTTGTTTGTGTTGGCTTCCAATCATAAAAACGTTGGAAAATTGGAATGCCGATTTTGTGTGTTGTGAGCGAATAGATATTTACATAGCTAAATCCAACACTGCTTTTTTCAATTATCATAATTATTTCCTTCCCGAATATACGATTCTTTCGCCTTTTTTAGATTCATTAATTTCAGAATATGCATCTATTCCTTTTTGATTTGCCAAGCCATCTGGATGAAAAGCATTGCTTGACCACATATTTCTATTGAGTACCCTGTATCGCTCCTGCTTATTGCTCGGTAGCTTTTGAACATAATAAGGGGGTAATTTGTCTTCATTCTCATTGAGAATTTCATAATAAACGCCTATAGCTGTGTCGCTATCGACTCTTGATGGATAAACACTCTTGATGTCTTCAACGGCGATGTCACGCAAAATTATCCAAAAAGTATCAACATCACTTTTCTTCTCCGATGCGTTTGACAATCTCCCTATATTTTTTCTTAAAACGTCTCCAAACATAACTACTATCCATCCTTTCTAAGTAAAAATAAGTATTCTGTTACATGAATATCTCTATCTCTTAAGTTTCGGCAACCCCTGAAAACATTATAATTCTGGTCGAACACGCGGACATATCCAAGCTCATCCAGCATATTAACCATTTCGTCAAAGGTTATAAATCCTTCAGAATTGTAAGAAATCAAAACATATGTGGCATTAACATTTCTGCAAACATCAGCTAATGCATTTAAGGCTTCTGTCTTTTTGTTATATGAAGATTTATTCCACCCAACAGGAATACCGGAAACATTAGATATCTCAGCTGGTTCTTCATAATTGGTGAGAAGATTTAGCATAAAATAATTGGAACTATAAGGATGCTGGTTATATGGAGGGTCCATATAAGCAAGATCCACGTGAGGAATCTGTCTGCAAACTTGATTTGAGTCACCCTGTAAAACGTGAACTTCGCTACTATTCATACTCAAAATCGGTTTCTTTACCTCAATATCAGCAAGGATTCTTTTGAGCGCATTACGGCCGTCACCGCCAAACTGCCCTATTTTAGTTTGTGAGTTTTTATAAAAGCCTTTGAAAACACCAGATGTGTTATTTTTTGTAGAAGCTTCATATAAAAGAGGTGCCAACAAAAGTGTCTTATATGGTTCAGGAACTTCATCTAAATATTGTCTTGCAGTATCTAAATATTTTGCGTTTCTGCTTGTATAGAAAACCCTTTCTCCAGCCTGGATGTTTTCATCATCTTGAGGAGCATAGAGTCTGTAAATAAATCCATTCTCATAAAGGGGTTCATTATCCAATCTGTTCTTTAGATAATTGAACCAATACTCCAACTCTTGTTGATTGATTTCGTTTTCATTTGTCAAATAACATTTATTGATTACGCAACAATAATCTTCTAGATCGTTTGTGTACAATACTGAAGAGTGCTGTTTTAAATAACGAGAAACAACTCCAGAGCCAGCAAAAACATCAAAAGAAGTAAGACGTTCGACGCCCAATTCTTCTTTCACTAAAGATACGGCATTATCTATAAAGTCCAATAAAGATCTTTTGTTTCCTAGATAGGTAATTATTTGGTCAGTTAAAAATTCTTTTCTTTCAGCCATTTTTTGTTACCTCCTCTAATCCCGCTTCTTTAAAAAGTTCTCTTAATTTTCTTTTTGATTTCATCGTTGGTTCAAATAACCCTTGTTCCCAGCGGTTGACGCTTGCAAAAGAAACGCCGAGTTTTTTTGCCAATTCCTCTTGGGTACAAAGAACGATTTCACGATATTTCTTAATCATCTCTGGATAATTCATATGTCTCACCTTGGATATATCTACACAATTATAACACTTTCTTACACAATTTACTATGTAAATAGAAAAATTAAAGGGAAGCGGACGAATTATGTCCTGTCTTCCCACTTCTTATTAATTCTATTAATAATCTGACTTATGTATTGCTGGCTGACTCCTGACTCAAACGCTATGTCATCCTGGGTCTTGTCCCTGAAATAGTACATAACGAAAACAGAGGACTCCCTATCCGTAAGGGAATCCTTGAATGCGACTAGGACTTTTTCTGATTCCTCCACCGCCTTTATCTTATTCTGGATTTTCATCTCCCTATCCATGAGGCCAGGCATCTTGTCGTGCCACTCATGGCGTCCGGGGATGCCGCCGTATACAGGCCCTGGGATTGCGATCATCAATCTTCTGACTTCGGATAGGTCCTCTTCCAACCTTCTGAGCCTTACCTTGTTGAATCTCACGAAACGGGCGAATTCCTCAAGGCTACAGGCCCCAGGAATCGAATAGTCTTTCCATTCTCTCATCGTACCCCTCCATCTGCTTCAGGTTGTCCCTATAGGCCGCCATGAAATACTCGGGGACCGACGCTATCGTCTTCTTGTTTTCCACCACCCTGGCCCTCACGTACTTGAAGACCCTCATCGATAGTTCTCTCTCATAGCATCTGTCCACTTCCATAAAAAGCTCGTTGAGCTCATCGATCCTAGGCTCATAGATATCCAGGACACGGTCATGGAGAAGGCAAGCTAGATAATAATGCGCCTCGAATGGGAGTCCCCCTTTATCGTATTTATCTTCTTTATCAGCTTTTACTTTACCTTTTACTTTTACTTTTACTTTGTGTACCTCTGCTGACATAAATGCACCTTGAGCAGGATTATTGTCTGCATTTATTCCGCTGAGCGGTATTTCTGTCGGCATTAACTCCCCCTGAGCGGGATTATCGTCGACATTTATCCCCTTCGATGTTTTTTCGCCCGAACCGTATGTTTTGTATACCGATTCCTCGTCTTCCGGGGTCAATATCCAGTGCGGGCGCTCCCTCTGCTTCCTCCTTTGGGTGCTGGCCAGGAACTGCTTCTGGATTCCCTTTGAGGTGATTATCCCCTTATCCAGCGACAATGAATCTATGATGTCGAGCTTCACGAAATCCCTCAGAATCCTATAGACGTAATCCAGGTCCTTGTTCGCTTCCTTGAACCTGATGTCGTATGAGATGAGATACGCCATCCTCTCCAAATCGCACTCCAAAAAATACCCGCTGTCATAGACCTTCGCGAGCAGCATGAAATAAACCATCACCGCGTCAGGGCCATGGTCGTACATGAGCCTCACTATCTTGGGGTCGCTGAACACCTTCACGTCCACCGGAAAATAATCGAGCCCTTCCTTCAATCTTCTGGGCATGGCCTTTCCTCCTTTCTTGTAAGAGGGATGGAAACCTAAATACTATGTATTAGACATTGTCTCCATCCCCTTGGACTTAAGTAACTGACATTATTTGCTCTTGTTTTTTAAGAGGTCTTTCCTGATGAACGCGTCCACTTCGGATTGCTTGAATCTGTATGTGGTGCCCTTGGCTGGGTGAAGGTTCACGGGAACTATCTTCCCCTCCTTGATGAACGCCGTCATCCTCTTTCTTGCCTCTGATGTAGACGTAGGTCTTCCCGCTTAGGCTTAGGAAATCCTGGACTTCCATGTTCGCTATCTCAATGGTCCTAAGGCCCATAGTGACAGCGGTGACGAGCATCGCGTAGTCCCTCTTCTCGATGAGTCCGCCTTTTTCGGCTCTCCCCCTCGCATATGCTAGAAGCCTTCTTGCGTCGGGCGCTTCCAAAGGGACCCTCTTGAAAAGGTTGTCGATGTGCTCGCTTCTGAGCGTGCTAGCGATGTTCGGGTAATAGTCGAGTTCGTACGCCCATTTGTATAGGCCCCTGACTATGACCTTGCACTTCTGCGCCATCGTGAGGTGCGTTTCTCCCGGCTTGATGCACTTGATGAATTCGATGAAAGCGATGACGTTTTCTTCTAATGGTTTTTCAATGTTTCTGTCCTTGAGGTACTTCCCGTATCTTCTAAGAATCTCGCTATATGTCTTCTTCTTGTGCTCGCTGCCGGACAAGCACATGATGTACTTCTCGATGAGCTCGTCGTGCGGAAGAGCGTCTTCCAGCAGTTCTTTTCTTGTTATCTTCATGGTTATGTCTCCTCAAGAAAAGAATTGGATTCAAGAACATGATAGACGACGCGGTCGCCGGCAAGATAGACCTCATCCTGGTCAAGTCGATAAGCAGATTCGCGAGGAACACCGTGGACTGCCTGAAGACAATCAGGACGCTAAGGAGCTGCAACGTCGAGGTCTTCTTCGACAAGGAGAACCTATCGACCAACGACACGAAGGTAGACATCATCCTCACCTTCTTCGCCTCGTTCGCCCAAGAGGAATCCAAATCCATAAGCGAGAACGTCAAATGGGGCGTCAGGAAGAGGATGCTCAAGGGCCAAAGGAAAATGTCCACGAAGACGCTTATCGGCTACACAGAGGACGAAAATGGGAACATCATCATCAAAGATGACGAGGCCAAAACGATAAGGGACATATTCAAGAGGCGAGGAGCGTCAGCCAGAACGTGAGCTGGAGGAACGACAAGAACAGAATGGTCGGAAGATACTACCTCCCCGCAAAGCAGATGGTCGGCTTCGACTTCGACGAGAGCGGCGATGTGATAGTCAACGAGAAAGAGGCCGTATACATCAACAAGCTCTACGACATGTACCTAGAAGGCGTCTCCTTCCCGGACATGTGCAAGATGATGAACGAAAGCGGGATAAGCACGGTCACAGGCGGCCCATGGGTCCCCGTCTCGATCAGATGCATTCTAAAGAATGAGAAGTACTGCGGAGACTGCATCATGCAGAAGGAATACGTGGAGGACTTCAAGACCCACAAAAGGGTCAGGAACTACGGCGAAAGGAACATGATCTACGTCCAGGACGGCCACCCGGCAATAGTCTCCAGGGACAAATGGAGAATGGTCCAGGAAAGGATGAGGCAGAACCGTGCGAGGTACTGCAGCAGGACGATGTACGACGGGGTTCAGCCAAACGCCCCTAC
Source organism: Bacilli bacterium (assembly GCA_045600585.1). GTDB lineage: Bacteria > Bacillota_I > Bacilli_A > RFN20 > CAG-826 > JAZRYE01. The sequence goes on from JAZRYE010000003.1 coordinate 35,799, forward strand.
CACGCCTTTCACCAAGTTCTTTTACTGCCCTTACTGCGGCCACAACTACCAGATCAAGACGAACAAGCACAGCGAATACAGCACCGCCCACAATCACGAGAGGAAATTCATAGTCTGCGGCTCCAACGTAAGGAAGAAGCAATGCACGGAAAGCACATCCATATTCCTGGAAACCGTAACGGAGGCAATAAAGGCGCAGCTGGATATTCTTAAGAATAACCTATCGCCTTTGAAAGAATTCATCACGGATGGTTTGTCCGAAATCAACGTCCACGAAATCAATGATGAGATTGTCGTCCTTGACTCCAAAATCGATAAGCTGAGAGGCAAATACGACTCCATCAGGCAAAAGTATGACGAGTTCTCAATTGCATTGAAAACGCACATAAAAAACGAAATCCATGCACTAACCAAGGATAAAATAAGAAAGCAAACCGCTCTCTTATCCTCAGAAGAGGCGTCCTTCAGGGCCAACGACATAATCAAGGCCATCAAAAAAATGCCTGCAGTCATTGACGACTTGCAGGACATCGATTTCAGGTCCGTGTTCTCAAGATGCATTGTAAAAGACAAGAAAACACTTATATTTGTTATTGGTAACGAGGATGTTTCAGGGATTAGGCTTAACTCTAAAACCTCATTCAATGGAAGAGTTGAATACAAAATAAGAGCCACTACTAACTATTTGGAATTCGGATTGATCATAGCGAAATAAATAAAATTACATAGTTCGTGTCGTATTAACCCTTAACTGATATTCGAACTATGTTTTTTTATGCTCTAAACCGACTAGAGAGTTCTATCCAAGTTCAAATTCATCGGTTCGAACCCTTAAATATGCAAAAATAGTCCTTAAAAGCACGAAAAAAGGGACAATACCACGTATTATCCCTATTTCACATTAATGGTACCCCCTTAGGGACTCGAACCCTAGACCCACTGATTAAGAGTCAGTTGCTCTACCAACTGAGCTAAGGGGATATTTATGCTCGTTTATTGTATATCAAACTATTATTCGTATCAAGAGGAAAATATAAGAAAAGAGGCCACAAAATCATGGCCTCTTTTAATTATATTAATTAATATTAAGCGACATATGTAACTGTGATACTAGCAATAGATGCATTATACCAAGTTGCTTCACCTTTACTGCTAACACCTTGAACACAAGAAACAGCAAAGTATGTCGCATTAATTCCTGCTACATAAGCAGATAATGTAGCTTCAGATCCACCAGTAGCGCCACCAGTCAAAGAGGTTGAACTTAAAGCAGAGGTTCCAAAATCAACGATGATTGGTGCCAAAGCAGAAACAGAACCAGAAGTTTTTTCTTTAGGCATTTTAACTTCAATTTTAACAATCTTTCCAGGAATTGCTGTCTTATTAGCAAACGAAGCAACAGAGGAAGCACCTTTAGCACATAATCCTAAGTATCCTGTTTCAACGTAATTGGAAGCCACATGAGCAATAGCATTTTTGAAATTGAATTCGTAATTGTTTACAGTAGCTACACCTGACGCTTGAGGTTTTGATGATGATGTTGCAGTAATACCAGCTATTGTTCCACCTGTGAAATCAAAAGATAAAGTTTGAGCATTTGCTGGAATGGTACCAGTTGTACTAGCATTTTTGCCTGCAATACCACTTGAAGAATCGCCTGTATCACCACCAGTATCTCCTCCAGTTGAAGAACCTCCTCCTTGGTTTCCTCCAGTGATACTTATAATTGTTGGATTGTATTTTTTACCATTAGGAGACAAATCAGCTTTTAAATATGGAAGTTCATAAATCTTTTTACCGTCTTGATTTACATAGAGTTCTAAATAACCTTTAGCAACAACTGTAGCACCTGCCATCACGTTAGCAGCTGTGTAGTCGCCTGTAATAGAAGCATCTAATACAGCCGAGTATAGTTGGACTGGTTGGCTATCAGCTTTCATGTGGTTTTGGAAATAAGCAGTATATTGTTTGTATTGGGAATTATAAGAAGAATCGCCTAATACACCAGTCACATAATATTCTTTATCGCTAATTTGATTAGCAGAATAATTAGACATAAATGAAATTAATTCTTCTACTGTAAATGCATCAGAAGCAGTTAATCCACTATGACCAGTTGATGTATGTTCGCTTTCAGAATTGCTGTTTGATTCAGTAGTTTGAGTATCTTCTTTAGAATCAGCACTAGTATTATTATTACCATTTCCTTTATTGCCACACGCAACAAGACTCAAAAGTAATAATGGGGTTATAAGTAATTGTTTTTTCATATTGTTTACCTCTTTTTTATATTAAATAAAAAGCTCTTAAATGTATATATAAAAATAAAACCCTAAAGATTTCTCTCTAGGGTAATATTCAATAATTAACAAATTATTAGCGGTTTAAAGTAACTGATTCAACACAAATAACGCCGTTTGCTGTTGCACCATTTGTAATGTTGAAGAATACTTGGTAATAAGTATTAGCTGGGAAGGCAGTTGTTGGAGTTAATGTAAATTCACCAGCTGAATTTGTGATTTCTTCTGTACCAATAACTTCACCAATTTTTGTTTCTAAAGTAGCATCAGAGTAAGCTCTAACACCATAAGAATTTAATTTCATATCATCTTTTGATAAAGAACCAGAAACAAGTTTAATTGTAACGCTAGCGACTGCTTCTGTTGCTGCGACTTTAGTTTGAATTGATGAATCTAGATCTGTAACACTCTTCTTACCTAACTTAACGAATGCCCATCCAGCGCCGTTATTAGCGCCGCCAGTGACTGACCATTTGTCATTATAATCCCATGTACCAGAATAACTTGTATTTGAAGCTTCTTTATTTGCAAAGTTACATTTCATAACATATGGAGCTGGATTAACAGTTACATCTAATGCTTCTGAAACAATTTCACCAACTTTAGCAACAACAGTAGTTGAACCTTGAGCAACGCCTGTTAATTTGCCGTTTGCATCAATTGTTGCTACAGCTGTATTTGCAACTTCCCAAGTAATTGTTCCGACAGAATGTAATGGAGTTAATCTAGCTTTTAATGTAACGCTAGAACCTTCATCAATGGTTGGAGCGTTTGAAATAATTTTAACGCCAGTTGCAGCTTCTGTTGGAGCTGTTAATAATTTAATTTCTGGAACGATTGTGTCTTCACCAACAGTTCTTTTTGTGAATTCGAAATTAGTGTTATTGTAGTTTTGCATATAGCCACAAATAACAGCTTTATAACCAACAAGTACATCTTCTTTAGTCAAATCTAAAGAACCTTTAACTTCATCAGAAACAGTGACACCATATAATTGTACACCATAGTCTTTATTTGTAGTTTGGAAATAACCATTTACTGTTTTTCCAGAAGCATACCATGATGATGTATAGATAATGCCTTCAGCCCAGACAACTTCTTCTGTATAACCACCAGCATCAACTGTTTGACATAATGCATATGCCTCGTCTGCTGTTAATGGTGTTTCTTCGGAACCATAATTTTTAGCGCCATTGACTGTTATTGTACATAAAGCTGTAAATCCACCATCAACTGATGTAGCTGTAACTGTTGCAGTACCAGCAGCAATTGCTGTAACTCTGCCTTTTTCAACAGTAGCAACTTCTGGATGATCAACAGACCATGTAACTGATTTGTTGGTTGCGTTTGTAGGAGTAACACTAGCAGTTAATGTAACGTTTTCACCAATTTCTAATGTTGCTTCTGTTTTGTTTAATGTGATACCAGTAACAGCGACAGTTTCAACTTCACTAGTTGTAGTATCATGTGTTTCTGAAGTTGTTCCGCTAGTTTTACCGCCATTGCCACACGCAGAAAGTAAAAGTAAAACTGCTGGAATTAAAACTAAAGATTTTTTGTTCATTGTTTTTCTCCTTGTATTATTAATACACTTTCATTATATTCTAATCATTTTTCAATGAAAAGACCGATTTAAGAATAACAAAGCCTCCCAATGTTTACTAAAGGAAGGCATTGTAATTAAGCTGCGAATTGGAAACAATCTGCTGCAGTAGCAGTTTCCCAAGTTACGCATGGAGCAAGTTGTACCTTGTTATACCAAGATAAGTTGCCAATAAATGTGAATTTTTTATTTAAATTTGCTAATAATTTATCTTTAAGAGCCTGTTGAGAATCTTTACCAATATGGTAGTTAACACTCATTTGAACTGTTGTTGATCCAACTTTAGCATCGAAGGTCCAGTGTTCACCTACTTTTAGTCCTTCGATTGTCGCTTGGTCACTTGCAAGAGTCATATTTTCAACCTTTACCATATTACCTGTATTAAATACTTTTGCATTTTTAATATCTGCTTCAGTATAAACATTAAGTTCAGGCTGACTGATTGTATTATCAATAATATCAACAGCGATGCCGTTGTTAACTGGCTTTGCTTCAATCAATCCATTGTATGGTGATAATGTTGCAGAAACCTGGACTAAAGAACCGATTTCTAAATCATTAACATAGTTACTTAAAGAACCGGCATAGAGCATCATTCCATCAGTGCCATCAGCAATATAAACACCTGTATAGAAGTTAGCTGTAGATTTTTCTAACCAACCGCAAACATATCCTCTAGTGATAATTAAATCACCTTCATTTTTCTTTTTAGCATCGGCAATTTTTAAGACAACTGGTCTAGTTTCCATTGCGTTAACTCTCATATTCCAATTTTGAGAGCCAAAAGATTGGCCAACATATTTAGAATAATCATCTTTTTTATCACCAACATAGCCTTGGAATGTAGCGTTACCAGTTAATGTATATGCTGCATATTCTTTATAGCCGTCAGGTAGTTCCCAAATTTCAGGAATAATAACATCTAAATAATAGCCAGTTTCATTAATTTTGACATATTCAGTATCATATTCTTTTTGAGCAGTAACTGAATATGTATAGGAAAACTTGAATCCATCAACTGTAATAGCTTCTCTACTAAGTTTTTCACCACACATCGACAAACCATCAGTTGTTGCAAATGATCTATACGAAACAGCAACTTGAGAGAACGCTAACTTAGCTTGTTTGTTTAAGACTTCGTCATAATTAACTGTGTTTTTATTGCCACAGCCAGCAAGAGCAGCAATTGCTAAAGCGGAAAGAAGTCCAGAAGTTAATAATCTTTTTTTCATTTTCAATCTCCTTTTATTAATAATAAACAACATCGTTTTTGTTACAGAGAGTTAATTGATAATAAGCTTTTGTAGAAGAGCCACCTTCTTCATCAGAGCCAGCAGCTGGATCATAGATAGCAATAGCGGCAGTAAGGTCGATATAGTATTTATAATTACCTGCTTCATCTTTTTCTGATAAATAAGTATATGTTGTGACACGGTCTAAAGATGTTCCGCCTTTTTTCATTAAGAAAACATTCTTAGGAACACGTAATGTCATCTTATTGCCATGATCATCTTCTAATTCAATATTCATAGCGCCACTCTTAACTTGAGTAGTTTTATCAATTGCATCATAGCCTTTACCAGTAGCATGTAAATGTTTAAATTGACCAACTAAGTTAATATATTCACGTTTACCATCTACTTGGTTGAATGTCATTTCAGGATATGGAACTTCAACGCCTTTTCTATTAATTACCATGTCATCTTTAGATGGTAAATATGGATTATAAGAAACGGATGTAATTTGTGGATTGCCATATCTAACTGTAAAAGTGCCAACGATTGTTAAGTCATTACCAACACCATGTAAGCATTCATAGAATTTATAACCAGCAAAGATAAAAATACCATATCTTTCGAGTTCGCCAGTTTCTTCGTTTTCAAAATCTTGAACTACGTATGCATCATCATCAACTACTTTAGCAACAATGCCTGTAATTTTTACTTTCTTGCCTTCAAATTTTGGACAAGAGCCTTTATTTTCAACGAATTCATCTACCAATTCTTTGATTGATGTATTAAGAGCGTCACCTTTATAGAAGTCAGGATCTTCACCAGACCATTGGCCTTTTTTAAGATCTTGAGCTTGAAGGTCAGCAGAATTGAAATAAGAAGCAAGAGGGCAATCAGCAACACCCTTACCGTTTGAATATCCTTCTTGAACAATCATAAGGTTTAAACATTTAAATGCATCAAGAGGAGCGTTTTGTTCATCAGCAATCCAGACTAATGCTTTAAAACGAGTGCCAGTACTATCATAAGTAGCAGCAGTCTCAGTTAAATCGCCATTAGTTAGAAGAATAGAACCTGCATTTTTTAATGCATCAGTAGTAAATTTAGATGCTTTCTTACCCCAAGGTTCGATTTGACCTGTTGATTCAGGAGTATCGATGCCGTAGAAACGAACTTTAACTAATCTAGCGTTATTTTCTACTTGATAAAAGTGAGCAGTATCACCATCAACTGGGTTATATAAAGTAACAGCACCAATACCACCATCTAAGAAATTTTTATTCTCATAAGAAGAGAAATATGATGTAAGTTTAGCTTGGCTTGCGTAATCAACGAATTTTTCTCCACCATTCTTTTGATTGCAGGCAGAAACTGTTGAAATAGCTAAAGCGGCAACTATAGAAGCTAATAATCTACGAAATTTCATATATTTAGCTCCTACATAATGCATTTTGCGATGGCTTGATCAAAGATTTCATCAATCTTGTCATCTAATGCCTTACCACTTAAATTCTTTAATAATAATACTTGAGAAACGATACCACCAACTTCATCACGAGCAATTGCTGAACCATCAAAAACAGGAGAATAGAAATATCTATTTGCATAGTTTTCCTTTGTGCACATTGCAGCAGCAGCTAATAAATTTCTAGTTGTTCCGTCTTGTTCATATGCGGTTGCTAAATGAGCTGTGTATTGAGGACAGTTATAAGAAGAAGTTCTGACTGGTTCATAGCCTGTAGCGATTGCAAATGCAGCAGAGTTATCAGTTGAAGTAATATGCTTATAGAATTTCCAAGCTGCAATTTTTTCTTGAGATGTTGCTCTCTTGAACAAGCAAATTGATGGGCCTTGAGAAACAACATGTCCATTTAAAGTTCCTGAAGGAATTGGAGCAACGCCAACTTCAAAGTTAAGAGATTTGTTATATGTTGTACCACCAGTAGAACCTATAGACATCAATAATTCTTGGTTAGTGAACTTAGTAGATGTATATGTTGCATTTGGTTGAGTGCCTTTTGTGAAGAAATGTTTAGCATCATAATGTTCCTTGAACATCTTGACCATTGCCTTAGTTTCAGCATTATTGAACGCAAAATGTTCACCAGTTTGCGAGGTGTAGTTATATCCGTTTTGTTCGCACCAAGTAATGAAGAGGTTTGAATCTGAATCGTATCCTAATGGGATAATTTGAGGATATTTAGCAACAATCTCGCTACACAATGTCCACATTTGTTCCCAAGTTGTAGGAATAGTCCAACCATTTTCAGCAAAGACAGTTTTGTTATAGAAAATAGCTTCAGTAGATTTTGCATATGGAACAGAATAAACACCACTTTGTGCATAATTTGTTCCCTCATCCCAATAAGATTTAACAAAATCAGCTTTATCTTCAGCTGATAAACCATATTCTTCATTATCAACATATGGTGTTAAATCTTCAATCGCACCAGCTGTCATATAGTTAGCAACGTTATCAGGATAGCAGAATGACATTGTAGGAGTAGTACCTGCAGGGATTGCATCGCCAATCTTGCCAGCAATATCGCTATAACCACCTTGCGAATATGCTTCAATTTTGACATCTGGATTTGCTTCTTCAAATTCAGCAATCATTCTATCAAGCATAGCTTGGTTTGCTTGGCCCATTGTGTGCCAGAATTTAACATGGACTTTACCATCACCTGTTTTGCCACAAGCAGCCAAGCCACCCATAGCTAATAAACCAGCTGATAAAGTTAAAAGTAATTTTTTATTCATTTAGATAGCCTCCAAAATTATCCTGCGAATAAGCAGTTTGTCATCGCATCAGAGAAAGCTTGATCAATTGTTTTAGTACCTAAGAATACGTTAGCTAAAATACCATCCATCTCTTTACGAGCAGTAGAGCTGCCTTTAAAAGCAGGAGAAACGAAGAATTTAGAAGTTAAAGATTGGTTAAATGCTAATGTTTTTTGAATCAAAGCTTCTTTACCAGTTTTATCTTTAGCGCTTGTGTAATTCTTAAAAATATCACAAGTGAATGATGATTTTCTAACAGGAGCATAGCCAGTTAAAACAGAATATGTAGCTGAGTTATTTGTATTGGAAATGAACTTATAGAATAACCAAGCAGCGTATTTTTCAGCTTGAGTTGCCCTAGCAAAGAAACAAATTGATGGTCCTTGAGAAATAACGTGATCATTTAATGTTCCACCTGGAATAGGAGCAACACCAGTTTCAAAGTTATCAGTATAGTTATATGATGTACCACCAGTAGAACCAATTGTCATAACTGTTTTTGGTTCTGCTTCACCAACAAACATATTAGAAGTATAACTATTATTTGCGGAAGAACCAGATGTGATAAGGTATCCCTTGTCATACCATTCTTTCATTTCTGCAACTAAAGCTTTAGCTCTATCGTTTTCAAACAAGAAATGATTATCAGCATCAGCAGAAGTATAAGGAATGCCTTCTTGTTCCATTCTAGTGATCAATAAATTAGCATCACTATCATAGCCTAAAGCTGTATAGCCTAATTCTTTAATTTTTGGCATTAATGTAGCCATTTCAGTCCAAGTTGTTGGGACTTCTAAATGGTTTTCAGTGAAGAAGTTCTTGTTATAGAACATAACTTCTGTTGATTTAGAAAATGGAACAGAATAAACAGAACCAGCATCACCAAATTCATCACCATATGATTTTCCTTCTTCCCAGAAAGAATCAACGAAGTCGTTAACACCTTGTGAATCGTGAGCCTCTTTGCCTAAGCCGATAACACTATCATTAATATAACCATCTAGATTTTCAACAGCACCTGCTGACATATATTCAGCAACGTGGTCTGGATAACAGTAAGCCATTGTTGGAGTTGTACCTGCTGGAATAGCAGCAGAAATTTTATCCTTAATGTCATCGTATCCACCTTGAGCAGCATGTTCGATTTTAATATTTGGGTAAATAGCATTAAACGCTTCAATCATACGATTTAAAGTATCTTGGTTTGCTTGACCCATTGTGTGCCAGAATGTAACGGTTGTTGTCAAATCTTTTGGATCACCAGAAAATGGAACATATTCACCACGATTATTGTTTACACCACATCCTGTAACACCAGCTGCCATAGCTAAGACAGCCAATGAAATTAAAATTCTTTTTTTGGATTTCATATTTTTTCCTTTCATGACATTTACGCGGTCATACGCGATATATAACGCTCACGCGCAATTATAATAATAATGTTTAGCCTTTAATACCTGCTCTACCTACACCTTTCATGATGTACTTTCTAAAGAAGATAAATAGCAATAATAAAGGTACTGTTACTAAAACAGTAGCAGCCATTTGTAAACCATATTGTGGTTCGCCAGCAGTAGTTGTAAATGAAGAACGTAAACCATTTGTAATCAAACGGAATTGTTGCTTGTTTGCAACTAGGTTAGGCCAAACATATGAGTTCCATGAACCCATAAGTTTTAAAATGAAAATAGAAATCAATGTTGGAGCACTGAGTGGCACCATGACTTTCCATAAGTATGTCCAGTCACTCTTACCATCAACTTTTGCTGCAAGATAAAGTTCATTAGGGATTTGCATAAAGTTTTGTCTTAATAAATAAATGTAGAAGACAGATACCCAGAATGGAACAATCATAGCAGTGTATGCACCAATTCTTGTGTCGTTAAGCCAACCGAAGTTAGCAACAGTGATATAGTTTGTAATAACCATCATTTCACCAGGAATCATCATTGTTGCAAGAAGAATCATAAACATGATGTTTTTGCCTTTGAACTGTAATCTTGCAAAAGCAAATGCAGCAAAGATTGTTGTAACAAGAGTTCCTAAAGTAGAAATAATGCCAACGATTAAGGTATTAATTAAGTAAGTCACGAAGTCGAATTGTCTAAAGACTTCAACATAGTTGGACCACATAACTGTGGCAGGGAAGAAAGTTTGGTTAGTTGCACGAATTTCAGAAGTTGTTTTTAAAGAAGTGATAACCATCCAATAGAATGGGAGGAGCACTACTAATGCCATAACAACTAAGAAAGCATACATGATAACGAGAGAAATAACTTTCATTACCTTTTGAATTTTTTCAAGCTTCTCGACAGAATGAGAACCTTCTTTAATCACTAAAACTAGATCTTCTGTTGGAACATCTTTGTATGAGGAATATTTGAATTCATTTTTTCTCATATAAATACCTCCTAATAGTGAACTCTAGTCTTAGAGACTTTGAATTGAATAGCAGTAAAGATCATGATGACTGCAAATAGCATAACTGCAGCTGCAGCACCTAATTGAACTGAGTCTTTACCAATCATGTCATAAATGTAATAAACAATTGTGTACATGTTGTTCAATCCATTAACAGTACCACTCTTACCGAGTAAGCCAACAACTGAGGAATACTCTTTGAACGCACCAATAAATGATGTAATCATGATGTACAAAATTTGTGGTGATAATAATGGAACTGTAACGTTCATAAATGTTTTAAATTTTCCAGCGGCGTCAATTTGTGCAGCTTGATAATATTGTTTATCAATATTTTGTAAGCCAGATAAGAGAATTAAAATCTTATATGGTAAAGCATGCCAAACAATATAGATGCATAATGCGAGCATTGCTTTTGATTGAGGAGCACCAACGTCCAACCAATAAGTTGGGATTGCTAAATTAAATAAATGGTTCCAAATACCGAATCCATCAAAGATAACAGAGAAGACCATGCCAACTGCGATAGCATTAGTAACATATGGCATAAAGAAGATTGTTTGAAACAATTTCTTCATCCAAGGAATGGAATTCAAACCGACTGCAATCAATAATGAAATAACGATAGAAGCAGGAACTGTTACGAAAACAACAATCATCGTATTTGGAATTGCATACTTGATAACGTCAGTAAAGTAATAAGTTTTATCACCGGATTTTTTACCGATGAGACCTAAAACATAACCGAAGTTATCTAAAGTAAATCCCTTATTTGTTCCAGTTAAATATTTGTAATCTTTTAAGAAAGCAATACCAAAGGTATTAATTAAAGGATAGAAGGTAAAAACCGCTAGAAGAATAATTACTGGTGCAAGATATAACCAAGCGCGCCAATCATTTTTCTTAATCATAATTACCAAATCCTTTCTTCTGTTTCCTTATTGAAAATGAAACATTTGTGAGATTTGACATTTAAAGCGACAACGCCAGGCTCAATTTTGTTATCAGCATCAACAATGACTTTAACAATTGGGCGTTCGCTTAAAGGATGAGCAGCACATACCGTGATATCTCTACCTAATGTTTCAATGTATTTGCATTCTAAATGAAGTGCGCCATTTTTGCTGACTTCAAATCCTTCAGGACGAATGCCTACTGTAACTTCTTGATCTGCAATGTTTTCAACATCTAAAATCTTTTCTTCGCCAATATAAAGTTGATTATTTACGACCTTACCAGCAAAGAAGTTGATTGGAGGAGTACCTAAGAAGTTAGCAACGAATTTGTTGCATGGATTATTGTAAACTTCTTGAGGATGAGCTCTTTGTTGTTCAACACCGAGTTTCATAACAACAATTTCATCTGAAATAGACATAGCTTCTTCTTGGTCATGAGTAACGAAAATAGTTGTAATTCCAGTACGTAATTGTAAACGTCTAATTTCTTCACGAGTTGCTAAACGTAAACGAGCATCTAAGTTTGATAAAGGTTCATCTAAGAGTAAAACTCTAGGTGATTTTGCTAATGCACGTGCGATAGCAACACGTTGTTGTTGACCGCCAGATAATTGGCTAGGTTTTCTTTCTAAGAATTGATCGATTTGAACAAGTTCAGCCGTCTTACGAACAATCGAATCAATTTCTTCAACTGTTAATTTACGTTTCACTTTAACTGGATTACCAAATTCATCAACCACCACTTCACCAGCGTGATGAGCAACACCGTTTTTATCAACTGTGTCTTTTTTGTAAACTTTGTCTTCTTCAACTCTTAAATTTGTAAGAGGAAAGGCAACGTTTTTGTAAATGGTCATATGTGGATATAAAGCGTAGTTTTGGAAAACTAATCCAATGCCACGTTTATCCGGTGAAAGACGAGTGACTTCTTCATCACCAAACCAGATTTCTCCGCTGGTAGGTTCAAGAAGGCCCGCAATCATGTAAAGGGTTGTGGATTTACCACATCCAGAAGGTCCCAAAAGACCGATAAGCTTTCCATCAGGAATAGTGATATCTAAATTATTTACTGCATATGTATCAGGAATATTTTTCTTTTCATTTCCTGGGAAAATCTTGGTTAGATTTTTTAATCTAATTTCCATGACTATTCTCCTTAATTCTGCACTTATTATAAATCACATAGTTTTATAGTTTCAATAACCAATAATCTATGATTAAATACATTTCCCAAATAATGCAACTATTTAATATTGTTTTGTACTTGTTCAAAACAAAGGAAAAAATAAAAGCACCGCTATTTCAGCAGTGCCTTAATTCGATTTGAAATGTTTAACCTATTTTTATCTTCTTCCTTGGTCTAAAGAATGAGCAGATAAATGAACATATTTACCAGTTTGAACCGCGGATAAAGCTCTTCTAATTTCTTTTTGAATAATTAATTTTTCAATGATTAATCTAACAACACCAATAACTAATAATGTTGCGCCACCAATAAGCCCAGCTAAAGAAACATAGAATTCAAAACAGGTAAATGATAATTGCTTTGTTGGTGACGAAGCAGTTGGATATTTAAAAGCCAATGCAAAGAATAAAATTCCAATGATTAAAAGAGTTGATCCTAAGACAATAAATGTCATTGCATTATCAACTTTTTCTCTAGAATTATTTTCACGTGTATGAAGGGCTTTATTTAAAGTTCTAGTTTCTTCTTTATCTAATTCATGATCAACTAATCTATGTCCACAATATTCACAGCGACCGACTAAATTCTTGGATTCTTTACCACAGCGAATGCAATACATGTCAAGTTAACCTCCAATTACATTAATGTTGGTCCGTATTTCTTAACGCGTTCAGCATCAGAAATATGGAAGATAATAGCAACTATTGTTCCTAAAGCAGCGACGATAGAACCAATAAACATCCAAGGTGAGAAATACTTTTCAACAGCAACACCTTTTAAGAAAACGATTAAGATAGAAAAAACAACACCACCAATATCTAAGCCAAAGCCTAAATATGCGAGTAAATTCTTTTTTATAGAAAGAGCAGCTCCAGAGGCAATAATAATTCCGCCTAGAACACCCCACACCCAATCGTAATCTTTAAAATTACCTTCTGGCGCAGACATGTTCCAAAACAAACCGCCTAATAAAACTACATATGCTCCAACGAATAATAAGATGATACCTAATTTCTTGTTCATTTTATCGTCCTCTTTATTTATATGCATTATAACATAACTATTAAAAATAATTAATAGTTGAAGTTTGGATCCTTCTCACCATGAATTTTAATGCCCAAGTTTTCAGCGCGAATTTCAGCATTTCTCATGAAATTTGTATAAGTTAATTTCTTGTAATACATTGTATCGCTAATTAAACTATCGTTCGCAAAATATAGCCAAGCATAACCCTCACGAACCATTTCAAAGTTTAGCATTGTATAATCTGATGGTTTTGGATTTTCAACATTTGAATACCAGACGTATGCAAGCATACGTCCATATGCCTCTCTCAATTGTGAAGATGTTGATGTTTGAATAGCAAATGCTTTCGCGTTATTAATAATTTTATTGTTATAGTCTTGAGCAGCATAACCCCATGGTTGAGCTTGAATATTTGTATGTTGAGTTTCAGGCGTATTAATGCCTAAATATCTAACTCTTTCATATGACTGAATATAGGGAGATGTAACATTTGAGAAATAGAATTGAGTAGTATCTCCGTCTCCTTTATATTTCAAAGTGACAGGAACTGCACCTCCACCACAGCTACCATCTGAATTGACTAATGGCTTATTAAAGTCTTCGCTTGTCAATTTCGGACCTTCCAAAAGTTCTTTTTCACTTAAAGTGGTTTCTATAGTTCCAAGATGAGAATAATCGTCTTTCGAATATCTTATCCAATCGTATGAATAAAATACTGTTCTTCCAATCAAGAATTCTCTTTTTCTAGCTAGATCAAGCTGACGTCCATAATTATTTTGATAACCGATTCTTCCAAGTACATCACAAACAACATTACCTCTTTTTAGACTAATAGGCCAAGTACCGTCAATAATTAAGTCATTTGAAATTAGATTAGCTTTATTTTTAAGTTCGTCATTAGATTCGCTAAAAACTATTACATAAGTTGAATTGGATGACAAAGTTCCAGATAAATTAATAATCTTATATGGAGTAACATTAGACTTTTCATATATTTCTATTGAATAGTTATTAAGAGATATATCGGATTCGGATTTGTTAAAAATTTCAAGAGCCCGATTTTGCAAAGAACTACCAATTTGTATTTCCGAGAAAATTAATTCTGAATCAGTTTCCTTGCCTTCTTGAAAAACATCAATTTTAGATTCTCCATTTGAGCATGAAAGTAAACTAAAAACCAAAAAGAAAAGAGGCCATTTCTTATTCATAATGGACATCCTCTTTATTTAATACAAACTTAGAATCTTTAGTTTGTTTATTAATCATTTCTTCTTTTGTTATGCAAATAGATTTCCATGGAGCTTCAACAACATAAGTATTTGTCACATAATCATGGAATGACTGTCCACGTTTAGAGAACACAAACATAGAGAAGCTAATAATAACAGGAATCATGAATGTAACAACAGATAATAGAAGTTCAAGAAGAACGAGTCCAAATCTAGCCAAAAAGCGTGGATATCTAGGAGAAAGAGCGTGGACATCAATAACAGCTAATTTAAACGCCAATTTACCTAGAGTCTTTTTTCCTCTAAATAAGCAAGTAGGAATTATTAATTCATAGACAATAATTGAAACGACTACAGGAACTAATAAGATAAGGAAAATGAATGATAAAGAAATTATTTTACTATTAGAAATATAATCATTTGAATTATTTAAATGTTGAAGTGCTTTGCCATTCATTGCATTGCAATAAAAATCATAGAGCTCTTTTGTTGTCGCAGTGCTTTTTGCAACAATCGTTGTATGAGAGCTGTCTTCATAGATAAATAAATCACTAGAAGAACCATTAGGTATTTTTTGAATGTTATATAAATATAATCCATCCTTTGGATCAGTTTGATCAAAGAAAGCAGGGTCAGAATAGAAAAGAGTTAATGCGTTATCAAACTTAGTATTGAGTTCTTTCATTTCTTCTTCATTATTTGCAATATAAAAATCAGACATTATTGTCGCTATACCTTTATCGTTTTCGACATACAAATGAGAAGCTAGCTGAATGTTATTAATGTTTTGGTTAGCTTCTTTATAAAAAGAAGAATTAGACACAATTTGTCTACTTCCAAGCATCAATAAAAGAGTTGTAATAAGCATTAAAAGAAAATCTAATGCAAATGCAAACAAGCGAGTAGAATACTTAGCCTTTGAATAAGTAACTTCCACTATTGTTCATCTCCTTTATTTACAATGTTCTGTTCTTCAGGATCAAAATATACTGGATCTTCTTTAAGAACCAATAAGCGGGATAATTTATCATGTAATGCAGTTTTTTCTGAAGAAATAGATAGATATATATAAGATATAATACAAAGTATAAATGATACTAAGGCTACTGGAATGAAATAGAATGGTTTATCACCAATAAAGAATAAAGGCATTCTAATAATACCTGGACCGATTTGGAAAAGCGGGATCAATAAAGCAAAGAATAAATAGAAAATATATTGGAGTAGCCACCTTGCAAATAATCTTCCTGGAGTAACCATTTTATTATCTTTAAAGAAAACACCAATATGAAGCATCTTCTTTGCAAATGTTTGTCCCTTTTTTAGACATAATGGGACAATAAAATAATAAAGGAAGAATAATATCGTATATGTTATTAAAGAGCTAACAGCAACGAGATTATATAGTTTATTTGCAGAATTAATAAATAAATGAGATGCTTCGTTATATTCATTAGAAGTTAAAAGAACTTCGGATGCTTTATTTCTTTCTTCAGAGAATAATTTCATTGCATAGTTATAATATTCTTCACTTTTAGAATTTATATCTTCATCAAAGTATTGAGTTAAATAGTTTTTAGCATCTTCTTTTAATATCAACGGCTTATTTATATCGTTATCTTTTTTATCAAAGAGAATATTATCCTCGCTTTCAGAACGATAAACATTTTCATTAACCCAAGATATGGAATATGAAATCGCTTCTTTAAAATGTAATGTTGGAATAGTTTCTAAATAGAAATGATAGAAAATATCATTAAACTTATTTTCATCATCAAGAAGTGAATCAGCAATAAAATGTTTCAATATATCGTTTGCATAGGTTTGATAATCAGTTTCATTACCTTCACCATCAGTTTTTACTAAACGCGCATCTTCTGTAAGTTTTAAAACAATATTGTAATTCTCGTCTTGAGTAACACTATTGCTCTTATACGATGGAAGAGAAGAAATAATAGGTACAACCGCCAAAGAAAATAGCATTATCGATGTAACTAAAAAGATTATTGCATCAGCAAGAAAAGCTCCTAATCTACGAAAAGGACTAATTAAATTAGGGTTATATTTTTTTGTTTCGTTTCTAGTATTCATAATATAAAAATCCGTTAATACAAACGGATTATAGTTATCAAAAAATTAACGTGTTTCTGGAGTTTTAATAATAGTTAAAGCACTTGCTGTAGCAGCGCCAACGCCAAGTAAGCCAGCTAGGATAGAACCAAATGCACTATGACCATTAATATATCCATAAGGATAAATGCTATGAGCAGTGTCAAATCTAGTAGAGGCAACAATAGGATTTACCATATAGAACCAAATAGGTGCAAATAGAATAATTAAGGCGCCTAAAATAAAACCGGCAAGGATTATCTTATTAAATACGTTATTTACGTCTAAAATGAGCAAAATAGCCATTCCAACAGAAGAAGCAATCATGAAGATTACACCGATTAATAATGGAATATTAAAAGCTAACTTTTCAACTTGTTCAGAAGCAGTTGTTCCACTAGCAATCCAGACACTATATGAACCAACTCCGAATAGTAAGTTTGATCCACCAATAATTTGTTTATATGAAGCCATTGCTTCAGGAATAGTATAGGATGGATTAGCCATTGCTGATTTAGCGTCAGGTGTTAAATCAATTCTTACAGCAGGTAATAAAATAAAAAGTAAGACAGATAAAACGCCAAGACAAATAGCAACTAAAGAACAAATATTTATCTTATTAAAAAACGATTTCTTCATTATATTTACCTCTATGTTTTTATTTTACAATAAATATCCTTATTTTCAATAAACAATATGTATACACAATAAGCCAATGTGCAAAGAAAAACCCGCCGAATGAAGCGGGTTATCTTTATTAAATGAATTAGCTAGATAATTATTTAATGATTTCGTTGACTGTACCAGCACCAACTGTACGACCACCTTCACGGATGGAGAATTTTGTACCTTTTTCCATAGCGATTGGGTGAATGAGTTCGACTGTTAATTCAACGTTATCACCAGGCATAACCATATCTACACCAGCAGGGAGTGTGATGACACCTGTGACGTCTGTTGTACGGAAGTAGAATTGTGGTCTGTAGTTGCTTAAGAAAGCTGTATGACGGCCACCTTCTTCTTTAGTTAAGACGTAAACAGAACCTTTGAATAATTTGTGAGGAGTAACTGAACCTGGTTTTGCTAAGACTTGACCACGTTGTACTTGATCACGGTTGATACCTCTTAATAAGACACCGACGT
Organism: Bacilli bacterium; assembly: GCA_045600585.1. GTDB lineage: Bacteria > Bacillota_I > Bacilli_A > RFN20 > CAG-826 > JAZRYE01. The sequence continues at coordinate 53,785 of JAZRYE010000003.1, forward strand.
TGTCACCTGATTGGACATAGTCACATGTTTTACGGAAAGATTCAAGACCTGTAATAACAGATGTTTGTGTATCTTTAATACCGACGATTTCAACTGTATCGCCTAATTTTGCTGAACCACGTTCGACACGGCCTGTAACGACTGTACCACGGCCAGAAATTGTCATAACGTCTTCGATAGCTAATAAGAATGGCTTATCCATTTCTCTAGCTGGAGCTGGGATGTATTTATCAACAGCATCCATTAATTCTAAGATTGCTTTTTGTGCTTCTGGATCACCGTCTAATGCTTTTCTAGCAGAACCACGGATGACTGGAGTTTCATCACCAGGGAATCCGTAAGAATTGAGTAATTCACGAACATCCATTTCAACTAAGTCTAATAATTCTGGATCATCGACTAAGTCTGTTTTGTTGATGAAGACAACGATATATGGAACACCAACTTGTCTTGCTAATAAGATGTGTTCACGAGTTTGTGGCATAACACCATCAGTACCTGCAACGACTAAGATACCACCATCCATTTGAGCAGCACCTGTGATCATGTTTTTAACATAGTCAGCGTGGCCTGGGCAGTCAACGTGAGCATAGTGTCTTGTTGCTGTTTGATATTCGATGTGTGCTGTGTTAATTGTAATACCACGAGCTTTTTCTTCTGGTGCAGAGTCGATTTGATCATAAGCTGTTGCGACAGCACCGCCTTGTTTTGCTAAGACAGATGTAATTGCAGCTGTTAATGTTGTTTTACCATGGTCGACGTGGCCGATAGTACCAATGTTAACGTGTTCTTTGGATCTGTCAAATTTTTCTTTTGCCATAAATTTTTAAATTCCTTTCATTTTTGTGTTTCAATCGATTTTGAACGATTAAATAATATAGCAATTAATATTTATAATCAATACCAATGGTATTAAATTACGATTTAGCGGTTGCTAACACCGCTGTTTTTAACGATTTCGTCTTGGACGTAACGTGGGCATTCACCATAATGATCAAATTGCATTACGTAGTTACCACGTCCTTGAGTCATAGAACGAAGGTCTGTAACATAACCGAACATTTCGGATAATGGTACTTCTGCTTCAATGATCTTAGCGTTAGCTCTTTGAGATTCGCCTGTAACTGAACCTCTTCTTCTAGAGATATCACCAATGACATCACCATAATATTGTTCAGGAACTGTAACTTCAATCTTCATGATTGGTTCAAGAATGACTGGTTGACATTTCTTAGCAGCTTCTTTTAAAGCCATAGATGCAGCGATCTTATAAGCAGCTTCAGAGGAGTCGACATCGTGGTAAGAACCATCGAATAATGTAGCTTTGATGTCCATGACTTCGAAGCCAGCGAGCATACCTCTCTTTAATGAATCTCTTAAGCCATCATCTGTTGGTTTGATGTATTCTCTAGGAACTGTACCACCAACGATAGCATCGACGAATTCATAGCCTTTGCCTGGGTTTGGTTCAAATTTGATCCAAACGTGACCATATTGACCACGACCACCAGATTGCTTAATGTATTTACCTTCGCAATCAGCAGCAGATCTAATTGTTTCTTTGTATTCAACCTGAGGAGCACCAACGTTAACTTGAACGCCGAATTCTCTCTTCATACGGTCGACAATAATGTCTAAGTGTAATTCACCGACACCAGCAATAATTGTTTGGCCTGTTTCAGCATTTGTTCTGACACGGAATGTTGGGTCTTCTTCAGCTAATTTTTGTAAAGCAAGAGCCATCTTTTCTTGGTCAGCTTTTGTTTTTGGTTCAACAGCTTCTTCAATAACTGGATCTGGGAATTCCATTCTTTCAAGAATGACTTCAGTCTTTTCATCACAGAGTGTATCACCAGTTGTTGTGTTCTTTAAACCAACAACAGCACCGATGTCACCGGCGTGGAGTTCATCGACTTCTTCTCTGTGGTTAGAGTGCATTAAGACAACACGAGCAATTCTTTCTTTTGTACCTTTTGTTGAGTTAAGGACATAAGAACCTGATTTTAATGTACCGCTATAAACACGGACATATGCAAGTCTACCAATGAATGGGTCTGTTGCAATCTTGAATGCGAGAGCAGCGAGAGGAGCATCATCGCTTGGTTCGCAGATTTTTTCTTTACCGAATTCATCTTCGCCTTTTGCAGGTGGGATGTCTAATGGAGATGGTAAGTAATCAACAACACCATCTAATAATTTTTGAATGTTCTTATTCTTATAAGCAGAACCGCAGAATACTGGGTGGAATTCACCTGTTAAAACAGCTTGACGAATAACTTTCTTTGTTGTTTCAACGTCTGGTTCCATACCTTCGAGAACCATCATTAAGATGTCTTCATTGAAGTTACTTAATGCTTCGAATAATTTTTCTCTACATTCAGCAACTTTTGCTTTGTATTCTTCTGGGATTGGTTCTTCATGTGGTTCTTTTTCATCTTTAGCATATACCCATGCTTTTTGTTCGATAATATCGATACAACCATTTAATGATGATTCGATACCTATTGGGTATTGAACTGCAGCTGCATTAGCACCTAAACGTTCATGTAAAGATCTGACACACATGTCGAAGTCAGCACCAATAGCGTCTAATTTGTTAACGAAAACAATTCTAGGAACGCCATATTTAGAACCTTGTCTCCAAACTGTTTCAGTTTGTGGTTCAACACCGTTCTTACCATCAAGAACTGTGACAGCACCATCAAGAACACGTAATGAACGTTCAACTTCAACTGTGAAGTCAACGTGGCCAGGAGTGTCGATGATGTTGATACGATTGCCCTTCCAGAATGCTGTTGTAGCAGCGGAAGTAATTGTAATACCTCTTTCTTGTTCTTGTGCCATCCAGTCCATTGTTGCAGCACCTTCGTGAACTTCACCAATTTTATGGATCTTACCTGTAAAGTAGAGGATTCTTTCAGTAGTAGTTGTTTTACCAGCATCAATGTGAGCCATGATACCGATGTTACGTGTATGTGCTAAATCATATTCACGAGCCATATATTATTCTCCCTACTGATAAGATTACCAACGATAATGTGCATAAGCTTTGTTTGCTTCTGCCATTTTGTGTGTATCTTCTCTTTTCTTAACGGAAGCGCCTGTTCCATTAGCAGCATCGATGATTTCGTTTGCTAATCTATCTTCCATTGTCTTTTCGTTTCTTAAACGAGAATAGTTAACTAACCAACGTAAACCTAAAGTAACTTTTCTTTCTGGTGAAACTTCAGTTGGAACTTGGTAGTTAGCACCACCAACACGGCGCATTCTTAATTCAACTTCAGGCATAATGTTGTTTAATGCTGTAGCGAATACATCCATTGCTGGTTTGCTGGTTTTTGCTTCGATTTTATTGAAGGCAGAGTAGAGAATGTTTTGAGCTGTTCCCTTTTTACCATCAAGCATAATCTTGTTAATTAAACGTGTAACTAATTTACTGTTATAAATTGGATCTGGTAAAACGTCACGTTTTGTTGCATTACCTTTACGCATAATGTTTATCTCCTTTCAAATTAATCTGCAGATTTTGGTCTCTTAGTACCGTATAAGCTTCTGCCTTGTCTTCTTTTTTCAATACCTGCACAGTCGAGTGTACCACGGATAATGTGATAACGAACACCAGGTAAGTCCTTAACACGGCCGCCTCTAATCATGACGGTTGAGTGTTCTTGTAAGTTGTGGCCTTCACCACCGATATAAGCTGTAACTTCGTATCCGTTTGATAATCTAACACGGGCGTACTTTCTTAAAGCTGAGTTAGGCTTCTTTGGGGTCATGGTTCCAACACGGGTGCAAACACCACGCTTTTGTGAAGCTGGTTGGCTTGCTTGTTTTTTCTTCAATGAGTTCCATCTTGATCCTAAAGCTGGAGATTTAGATTTCCATGCTTTGTTTTGGCGACCTTCACGAACTAATTGGTTAATTGTTGGCATATAATTGCTCCTTTCAATTTCCTTTTTTAGATACATGTATTAGTATCCACAGTACCGGGTGTGTCATACATTTCCTTAAAAAATGCGCCACAAACGGCAGACGTGTCTACTAGTTACACACGCTTATATATAATATAGTGTTAAAAATTGTGACGCAAGTAAAAAATATTATTTTATTCAAAAAAGATTAAAATAAGAAAAATCACTGCCGTATTTGACAGTGAATTTCATAGTTTTAAGCTTATTTCTTTAAAGTTTCTAAGAATTTGATAACATCACCAACTGTACCGAAGTTCATTGGTTCATCAAATTGCATATTATATTCATCTTCGATAGCCATTGCTAACATCATTGTAGCAAGTGAATCAAAGTGTAAGTCTTCTACTAAACGAGTTTCTAATGTGACAGAACTCATGTCAACATCTGGGACGACATTTGCCATCATTTCTTTTAATTTTTCTAACATAATAATTCTCCTTGAAATTATATTTTCTTAAGGTACGAACGTCTTCTTTTATGATTAACAGAATCAAAGTATTTCCAGTTAGCCATAATTTTTTCGTTGTATTCTAGATTAAGATTAGTTTCGCAGTATTCGATGCCTTTGTCAAATAAAGACATAATATAAGTGTAAATCATTGCTGAAACACCACTGTTTTGATACTCAGGTAATAGACCTACTAAACCTAAGTCCATAACTTTAGGGTGTTTTACTGTGTGAAGCAATTTACAAAGTGCTACTGGATATAGATGTCCACCACTCTTTTGAATAGAAGGACCAATTGCAGGGAAGCATAAACCAAAAGCAACAATTCTTTCATTTTTATCTGCAACGCATGTAATGAAATCTTTGTTAAGAACAGGCATAAATTGATTTAATAAATCTCTTTTTACTTTTTCATTAGAAGGGACAACACCATATAGATGTTTATAGGTTTCATCTAATACATCGAAGAATCCTTGTTTGATTCGGTTGATATATTGTCTTTTAGTGCCTTTTTTCGAAACGTAATGAAGATTCAATTCTTTCATTGCTCTTTCTTCTATTTTTCGAATGACAACTTTATCTTCTTTTGGCCTACGTAGACGGAATTCAAGCCAATCAACTTCTTTTTCAAATCCATATCCCTCAATTAGCTTTGGATAATATTCATAGTTGTATTGTTCTTCAAAAGTTTGGGTTTGATCAAATCCTTGAATCAACAAGCCTTCTCTTTCCAAATCGCTATAGCCTAATGGACCACATATTATATCCATTCCTTGTGATTTGCCCCAACTTGATGCAGCTTCAAATAAAGCATTTGCAACTTCTTGATCATCAATAGAATCGAATCTTGTAAATCTCATTCTCTTCTCGTTATGAATTTCATTATATTGAAGTTGAATAATGCCTTGAATTCTTCCGACAACTTTTCCATCTTTTTTTGCAATAAAGAAAATAGATTTACTTACTTCCACATATGGATTTTTAGAAGTGAAAAGTTTCAATTCATCCCCATATAAACATGGAACATAATAAGGATTATTTTTATAAAGTTTTAACGGGAAGTTGACAAATAGTTTTTGTTCTTTTCTTGTTTTAACTTCTATTATTTGAACCATTTTATTTTTTCTCTTGTTTATTCTAAATCGAAAATAGAATCTCCACTTACATACTTAGTTAAAATGCCACATGTTGAAACAATTGAATTTTCATCACAGTTGCCATGGCATTTGATAATAGGCTTTTTAGTTCCCAAAACAATCGCTCCACCTAGGGAAGTGAAATCATATTTACGCATTAAATAGCCGACAGCTTCCATTACTTCTGGTTTGCCTGCTTTTTTAGAATATACAACAAGATCTTTGATAAGCATCTTAGCCATGCCTTCAGAGTTCTTTAAAACTTGGTTACCGGCAAAGCCATCGCAAACTAAGACATCACATTCGCCTGAAAGAGTTTTATTTCCTTCGATATTTCCAACAAAGTTAATAGTTTCATCATTTTCTAAGATAGGATATGTTTCTTTAACTAAATGATTACCTTTAGTCTTTTCTGCCCCATTAGATAATAATCCAACACGAGGATTTTCAATTTTATATAATCTTCTCATTAAATCCACGCCTAAACGGGCAAATTCATGTAATTGTGATGGAGTGCAGTCAATAGTTGCACCTGTATCAACAATGCCAACATAACCACCTTGTGCATGTGGTAAGATTGCCGATAAACAAGGTCTTGTCTTTTTGTCATCGCTTAAGAATCTAAATGAGCACATCAATAAAGCTCCAGATGCTCCAGCGGTAATCATACCAATATAACCATCATGTTCTTTGGTAAATTTCATTGCTTTAATAATTGAAGCGTTTGGTTTAGCAAAAATACCAGTTGTAGGATTATCGTAATTTGTAATTGTTTCTTTCGCATCGACAATTTCAACACGATTTTCATCCATATTTAACTCAGTCATTTTAGATTTAATTAAATTTTCATCACCAACAAGAGCAACTTTAATATTTGGATATGTATTTAATGCCATAGAGGCACCTAAAATTACTGTTTCTGCTCCTTTGTCACTGCCTAATGTATCAATGACAATTCCGATTTTATTATCTGCCATATGAAAATTTCCTTTCGATTGGTCTTTATTATAATAACTAGATTTCTTTTATAAGTCTATTTATATAAAAACTATCGTTACACTTGTAACAAGGAGTAATCAAAATACTAAGCAACTTTGCTAAAGCTAATTTCTATTTTGTCTGAATGAAGGGAAGTAATTTTAAAAGTAAAGCCTAAAGAATAATGATTTCCATTTTCATCAGTTTTATTAGAAGTAAAAGTATTGAATGTATCTAATCCAAACGAATCATTTAATCTAAATAATGTTTTATTAGATGCAGCGTTTCCACTTGCAAATGAATTATTGCCATCTTTTTCTAATAAATGAACAAGTACTTCACTTGATGCATTTTTTGCATTTTCATTGCCATGGGCTAATCCAACACAATAAGAAGTTATACCTTCAAGTTTTTCTTGTGCTTTTGGATCTTCGATATAAGCAATGACGTTATTCACTCCACCATTAACAATCTTTTTTGTGAGATATGCAGCGCGAGCGTCGATATGATAGACTCTTAATCCATGATAACTAGGATATGTAAATACGCCTTTCGTTCCATCAGTTTTTGAATATTCGTATGAGGCATTTTCAACTTCGTTTAATCCAACTGGAGTGAAGTATTCTAATAATAAAAATTCATCATAAGGTGTGCCGTTATAGTTACCTAACGGGATAAGAACAAGGTCACCACTTTTTGTGAATGATTTTAATGTTATTGAACAACTATTCTTAATAACATAAGGAGTTACCCAGTTTAAAATCATTTTAGAAAAGCCACAATGATCGCCTAAATTTGAATCCATTGTGTCAAATGAACCAGTTGGTTGAAACATATAAGAACTGTAATAATCGGATAAACCAAATATATGGCCTACTTCATGAATATAAGTATTTCGATAGGCAACATTTTCTTTTTCATAAGCGAAGTCAACGCTGCTCCATGAATATGTACACGCATATGGAGCGGTGTTATTTATTCCATACTCACCTTGTTTTGTGTGACTTGTAAAAGCCCAGTAAATAGAATCACTATGTCTTTTATCATATGGAGCATCATAAATTAAATAAATGCCATCGATATAGTCATCATTATCATTATCATATTCTTCTAGGCTAATGGCTTTTCCTTTATATTCTTCGCTTCTAAGCCAATCTAAAGCATTCGAAGCAACTGTTTTAGTTATTTGGCCATATCCAGTTAAATCATCATAACGAGAATATTCCATTTCATACCAGTCGGTAACTTCGCCAGTTAAAGATAATTGTCCATAGCTAGATTTGTTATAGAAAGAAGATACCGATTCAAAACCTGTTTTATCTGGATCACCAAAAAAAGCATTTTGAATCATGATTGTTTTTTCTTTTCTAGAAGCTATATCACGTTCACTATTTTCACCTTTGAAATACACTGGTATAACTAAAAGCTTTTGTTTTCCTAAGGATGCTTCATTTAAGAATTTATTATGCAAATTATCGCTAGAATATAAATCTCTATAAGAAGAAATTTCTTTTGTTTCTCCTTCCATATCAACATAGGACATAGTTTTGTAATTGCTAAACTTATAGTAATTATCAGTTTCTATATCATTTTTGACATTTTGAGGGGACATTTCGTTAATGTATGGATAAAATACTATCTCAACCTCTTTTGTGCAGGAAATAGCTAATAAAGGAATAAATAACAAAGATAAATATCTTTTTTTCATAAGACAAATATAAGTGAAAAAACACATTTTGTAAACAAACTAAAAAGGACGATTGCTCGTCCTTAGTAGAATTTAAGATTAATTAATTTAATGGAGTGATTGTGAATGTAGCACTTTCATTGCCATTAATTTGGTCAATGGAAATAGAATAGCCAAATGGAACATCCCATTTACCAGCGTTACCGTGAACTTGGAAATCGCTATAAACGCCACTAGCAGAATTGAAGACTTGGCCTTGTTGCCATAAGTATGTATTATCTGCTTTATTTTGTGGTTTGCCACCAGCAGTGCTAATAGCCTTACCAGTTGCAGGAATTACTTCAAGAAGTTTGAAATTCTTATAACAGGATCTAGAAGCTGTGTTATCGCAAGCGAATCCAACATACATTTGAGAACCTGAACCAATATGAATTGTGAAGTTAGAGAATTCCCAACCCTTATTGCTAATGTATCTCCAAATGCCTAATCTAGCATCAACAAGAGTGATACGAACACCAGCAATGCCATAGTAAAGTGGAGAACCACTAGCTAATCTTTCTTTACCATCTTTTTCAGCAACACCGGTTGGAGTTAAGAATTCAACCATCATATATTGGTCTAATGCTGTGGTATATTTCTTACCTTTGACTGGAATAACAAAGTATTCGCCAGTATCAGTTGTTGAATTAATTGTAATCTTTGTCTTCTTTTCTGGAATAACATATGGTTCAGACCATCCATATAATGTTTTAGAGAAAATATTGTGGTCACCAATATTCATATCCATAAAGTCTAAACCACCTAAACCAGAATAGTCGCCAGAAGCATAGTCTGTAACGTAATAGTCTGGAAGAGATAATACGTGGCCGAATTCGTGGCAGAGTGTATGTGGGTCAGGTTTTACTGCACCACTCTTAATATCTGAATCTTTAGCACCTTCAAAGAAGAATTTATAAGATGCCCAGAAGAAACGATAGAATGATGGCTTATTGACATCAGTAGCACCACTATTGAAGCTAGAACAGAAAGCCCACCACAATTCACCGGTAGTTGTAATGTTTGGTGTGTAAATCATAATGAGAGAATCGATAGTACCATCACCATTTTTATCGAAATCTTTCATGTTATAAGTGCCTTTACCAGCACCTTCTGTGTAATATTCATAGATTTGACGACCAACTTCATCAGCGCCATCTGTTGAATATGTCTTAGCAAATTCTGTTGAGTTTGCATTGACTTTAAACCAAGGTGTAACAACGCCAGTAATGTTGCATTGTCCAAAACTTGATTTGTTATAGAAACTCTTTAATGATTCCCAGCCAGTTTCTTTTCCGTCACCAAAGATCGCATCTTCAATGTCTTTTCTTGATCCTTCAGATCCTTTAGGAAGAGAGGAAGAAGGGAAATCATTGAATTCAACTGGAACTACGAATGCACCAACATCAGAAACAACATATTTTGTTTGTTGAGTTTCAAGTGGAGTTCCTTCATCAATTTTTCTAATTTGTTTGCAAAAAGGTTCGGTTCTCATGCCATAACCAAGAATTCTTAAATCGCGATAATTGGATGTGTAATCAAATCCATTGTATTTAAGTGAATTCTTATCAACATCGCCTTTACCACAACCAGCTGTACAAGCGATTAAACCTGCAAGGATTGTAGTAGTTAATAACCTTTTAATTTTCATAACTGCCTCCTTCTCCTATGTGCTTTCGAAATGAATAGTCATAGGTAAATATTTAATTGTGCATGCATTATAACAACTTTTTATAAAAAGTGATAGAAAAATTAAAAACCCTCAGATTTCTCCGAGGGTTAATAATCTAAGAAGAACTATTTCTTTTCTGAATCAAGTTCAGCGATTCTGTCATGTAATTTACTTACAGCACGATCATGTTCTTCAACATAATTATCGCTAACTTCTTTCATTGTTCCTTCAACAGTGAAGTCCTTAACTGCAGCTTCCTCTTCTTCTTCGCTTGCAAGACCACGTCCAGCTGGGATTAAGTGACCAGTAATGACGTTTTCTTTTAAGCCGTGTAAGTAGTCAACTTTGCCTTTGATAGCAGCGTCTGTTAAGACTCTAGTTGTTTCTTGGAAGGATGCTGCTGATAAGAATGAATCAGTTTCAAGAGCAGCCTTAGTAATTCCTAAGATAAGAGGTTGAGCAACAGCTGGGTGTCCACCTGTAGTTAATGCTTCAACGTTCTTAGCTGTGAAGTTATTGACGGATACACGTGTACCAGAGAGCATATCTGTAGAACCGCCATCGATGACGAATACTTTTCTGAGCATTTGTCTAACGATAACTTCAATGTGTTTATCGGAAATACCAATAGATTGAGCAGAATAAACTTTTTGAACTTCTTTTAAGATGTAGTTTTCAACAGCAGTTACATCAGCATATTCGAGTAATTTCTTAGGAGAAATTGCACCTTCAGTGATCTTACCACCATTCTTGACTTCATCACCTTCATGGACTCTTAAGTGAGCACCATAATTTGTTTGATAGACCTTTTCTTCAAGATCGTTAGTAACTGTAACAACGAAGTAGTCACCTTTTTCTTCAACCTTAGTAACTTTACCAGAGATTTCAGAGATGAGAGCTTCACCCTTAGGGTTACGAGCTTCGAACAATTCTTGAACACGAGGTAAACCTTGAGTAATATCGCTACCAGCAACACCACCAGTGTGGAAAGTTCTCATTGTTAATTGAGTACCAGGTTCACCAATGGATTGAGCAGCCATAATACCAACAGCTTCACCAACTTTAACGTTTCTACCAGTAGCTAAGTTACGACCATAGCAGTGTACGCAGACACCATCTTTAGTTTCACATCCGAATAAGGATCTGATTGTAACTGATGTAATACCAGCAGCAACGATTGCTTTAGCTTGAGCTTCACTGATTAAAGTATTGCCTTTGACAATAACTTCACCAGTTGTTGGGTTAACAACATCATTTAATGCGTAACGACCAACTAATCTATCTTCGAGTTTAACGATGATAGCGTTTCTTGCCTTATCACGTAATTCGAACACTTCGAAACCATGATCAGTTCCGCAGTCTTCTTCTCTAACAATAACGTCTTGAGATACGTCGACAAGTCTTCTTGTTAAGTAACCTGAGTCAGCTGTCTTTAAAGCTGTATCAGCACCACCCTTACGGGCACCGTGAGTAGCAATAAAGAATTCACTAACTGCCATACCTTCACAGAAACAAGATTTAACAGGTAATTCAACAGTTTCACCTGATGTAGAACCCATCAAGCCTCTCATACCTGCTAATTGAAGAATGTTACTCATGTTACCACGAGCGCCTGAGTTAGACATCATGTAGATTGGGTTACGAGTTTTTGTTTTGAATTTCTTTTCAAGTTGTTTTTGAACATCTTGAGTAACTGTTGCCCAAACATTAACAACGTGCTTATGTCTTTCCTCTTCAGTTAATAAGCCTCTTTCATACATGTGTTGAATCTTAGCGACTTTTTCATCACCTGCTTTTAAGATGTGCTCTTTATCACCAGAAACTTGAATTTCTTGGATATCAGCAAGGGAAACTGTAAGACCGGCAACTGTAGAATATTTGAAGCCTTGGTCCTTAATCTTATCAAGGACGGAAGATGTTTTTTGGATGCCGTTTCTATCATAACGTTGGAAAATAGCATCAATAATCTTACCTAAGTCTTTCTTAATGAATGGAGACTTAGCTGGGCGAGCTTCGATAAATTCTTTAATGTTTGTTCCACGAGGAGCAAAATCTTTACCGATAACTTCAGGATCACCTGCTAAAGCGCCAGCACTAACTTCGTTTAAGAATGGGAAATCAGATGGGAAGATTAAGTTGAAGATAACTTTACCAACAGAAGTAATTAAGTATGACTTATTTTGTTCTTCTGTGAAGTCTTTCTTCATTAATGCACTACCGAGAACGGCAATACGGTTATGTAAATGAATTTGTCTTGTTTGGTAAGCTCTTAAGATGTCATCGACAGACTTAAATACTTTACCTTCAGATGCTGCGAATAATTCATAGATTTCAGCTTCTTCATTATCGCCTCTATCAGCGAGTTTTTTAGCTTTAGCTAAGAAGTCTTCTTTAGTATCTTCAAGAGTTAAGTAGTAGTTACCAATAACCATGTCTTGAGATGGAGTAACGATTGGCTTACCATCTTTAGGACCAAGAATGTTATTTGAAGCTAGCATTAAGTGTAAAGCTTCTTCTTGTGCTGCTTTGCTTAATGGGACGTGGACAGCCATTTGGTCACCATCGAAGTCAGCGTTGAATCCGGTACAAACTAATGGGTGTAAACGGATTGCACGACCATCAACTAAGATTGGTTGGAATGCTTGAATACCAAGTCTATGAAGTGTAGGAGCACGGTTTAATAAGACAGGGTGTTTAGAAATGATTTCTTCGACGATGTCGAGAACAACACTTTCATAACGATCGATAATCTTATCTGCTTGTTTGTGAGCACTTGCAGCGCCACGTTTTAATAATTCACAAGCAATGAATGGACGAAGTAATTGGACAGCCATTTCTCTTGGTAAACCACATTGATACATCTTTAAATACGGACCAACAGCAATAACGGAACGACCAGAATAGTCGACACGCTTACCAAGAAGGTTTTGTCTAAATCTACCTTGTTTACCTTTTAAGCTAGAACTTAAGGATTTGAGTGCACGACCGCCAGGGCCTTGTACTGGTTTATTTCTTCTGCCATTATCAATTAATGCATCAACAGCTTCTTGAAGCATACGTTTTTCGTTCATTAAGATAGCTGCAGGAGAGTTGATATCAATCATCTTCTTTAAACGGTTATTACGAGAGATAACTCTTCTATATAAATCGTTTAAGTCAGAAGTTGCGAAACGTCCACCATCGAGTTGAAGCATAGGACGTAAATCTGGTGGGATGACAGGGACAACATCTAAGACCATCCATTCTGGCTTATTTGTTGAACTTCTGAATGCTTCAATAACTTCTAATCTCTTAGTGAGTTTAGCTCTATTGACAGCAGAAGTTTCCTTCATCTTCTTATTGATTTCAGCTGCTTCTTTATCGAGGTCAACTTCTTGTAATAATCTCTTAATAGCAGCAGCACCTTCTCCAAATTCAGCACCTGCGTACTTATGGAGGAAGTTAGCTGTTGATTCGAAGTCAAAGACTTCAGCTCTATTTTCGAGTCTTCTAATTAATTCTTCACATCTATTCCAGTCATCAGAACCTTCGACTAAGCCGAATGCATCTGGATTATCGTGGATTTCATTTAATGCAGGAATAAAGACATCACGTCCGTTTCTTTCATTAATGAATTCACGATAAGATAATGCAGTTGATTGACCTGGATTTAAGCAGATGTGAGCTGCATAGTATACGACTTCTTCTAATGATTTAGGAGCAATATCGAGTACTAAGTGGATACGGCTAGGAATGCCTTTTAAATACCAAATGTGTGTACATGGAGAAGCGAGTTCAATATGACCCATTCTTTCACGGCGTACTTCTTTAGAAGTAACTTCGACACCACACTTTTCGCAAACGACACCAGCAAATCTAATCTTCTTATATTTGCCGCAGTGACATTCATAGTCTTTACTAGGTCCAAAGATCTTTTCGCAGTACAAACCTTGCATTTCAGGTTTTTGGCTACGATAGTTAATGGTTTCAGGTTTAGTGACTTCACCATGAGACCATTGACGAATTGTTTCAGGAGAGGCTAAGCCAACTTTAATGGCAGTTAATTTCTTTACATCAAACATTGTTCTTTTCCTCCTAATTAATCTTCATCGTCAACATTGTGTTGAGACATACCGACTGCTTCTTGATCTACTACTGAGTCACTTGTAGAAGATCCATCGCCGATAAGGTTACGAATGTTGGCGTTAATCTTTCTCTCTTCTTTTTCAGCTTCTTTAGCTAAGAGATCCATATCGATAACATTGCCATCTTGGTCTAATAAGCTAACATCCATTGAGAGAGCTTGTAATTCTTTAACAAGAACTTTGAAGGCTTCTGGAATACCAGGCTTTGGTAATTCTTGGCCTTTAATGATAGCTTCGTAAGTTTTTCTTCTACCGACTCTATCATCAGACTTAACTGTAATAATTTCTTGTAATACGTGTGCTGCACCATAAGCTTCAAGAGCCCAAACTTCCATTTCACCGAAACGTTGACCACCGTTTTGTGCTTTACCACCAAGAGGTTGTTGTGTAACGAGTGAGTATGGACCTGTAGCACGAGCGTGTAATTTGTCGTCGACCATGTGGACAAGTTTAATCATGTACATACAGCCAACTGTAATTCTTTCATCGAATCTATCACCAGTTGTGCCATCGTATAAGACTGTCTTACCATCTGGATCCATCTTAGCTCTCTTCATTGTGTCTAAGATTTCTTCGTTTGTAATACCATCGAAGACAGGTGTTGCAATCTTATATCCGAGTTTCTTTAAGGCATAACCTAAGTGAACTTCAAGAATTTGTCCGATGTTCATACGAGAAGGAACGCCTAATGGGTTTAACATAATGTCAACTGGAGTTCCATCTGGTAAGAATGGCATATCGCATTCAGGTAAGATACGGGAAATAACACCCTTGTTACCGTGACGACCAGACATCTTATCACCTTCAGAAATCTTTCTCTTTTGGACGATATAAACGTGGACAACTTCGTTGACTCCTGGAGGGAGTTCAACATCTTTTGACTTACCTTCACGTTTGAAGACTTTAACATCAAGAACGATACCAGCACCACCGTGTGGAACACGTAATGAAGCATCTTTACCTTCGTTAGTCTTTTCGCCGAAGATAGCCATTAATAATTTTTCTTCAGGTGATGGTTCTGTAGCACCCTTAGGAGTTACTTTACCAACAAGGATATCACCTTCCTTAACTTCTGTACCTGGAACAACGATACCTCTTTCGTCGAGGTGTGCTTTAGCTTCAGGAGAGACGTTAGGAATATCAGCTGTAATTTCTTCGTCACCTAATTTTGCAATGCTTCTACATTCAAGTTCATATTTTTCAATATGGATTGTTGTATAAACATCATCTTTTACTAATCTTTCAGACATGATGACAGCATCTTCATAGTTGTAACCATTCCATGTCATGAATGCGATTGTAACGTTTTGACCAAGAGCGAGGTCGCCTTTTTCCATAGCTGGACCATCAGCGATAATGTCACCCTTCTTGATCTTTTGACCAACTTTAACAATAGAAACTTGGTTGATACATGTACCATTGTTTGAACGTTGGAATTTTTCTAAGTGATAAACTCTTGGTTCTGTTTGGCCTTTTTCTAAGACTTCAACAGTTCTAGAGTCACTATATGTAACTGTACCATCTTCGACAGCGACACAAGCTAAGCCTGAGTCACGTGCGATTTGGTGTTCAAGACCTGTTCCAACAAATGGAGCATGTGGTCTTAATAATGGGAGAGCTTGACGTTGCATGTTAGAACCCATTAAAGCACGCATTGTATCGTCGTTTTCAAGGAATGGAATACATCCAGCAGCAATGGAAACGATTTGTTTTGGAGAAACGTCGACATAGTCAACTTCTTCTCTTGGAGCCATAACGTTTTCGCCTTTAAAACGGGCAACTACTTGTTCGTCTAAGATTTCACCATCAGGTCCTAAATTAATGTTTGCTTCAGCAATGACATAATCCCATTCTTCATCAGCTGATAAGTAGATGGAATCTTTAACATCATTTAAGACTCTGTGAGTTGCTTTATCTACTTTTCTATATGGAGTTTCAATAAAGCCGTATTTATTAACTTTTGCATATGATGCAAGGTTGTTAATCAAACCAATGTTTTGACCTTCAGGAGTTTCAATTGGACAGATTCTACCATAGTGAGAGACGTGAACGTCACGAACTTCAGTAGAAGCACGGTCTCTCTGAATACCACCAGGACCTAAAGCAGATAATCTACGTTTATTTGTTAATTCTGCTAATGGGTTTGTTTGATCCATGAATTGTGATAATTGTGAACTTGAGAAGAATTCACGAATAGAAGCAACTAATGGACGTGGGTTTACTAATGCCTTTGGTTTGACGTTGCCCAAATCAGAAATAGACATCTTTTGTGTAACTGTTTTGCTCATTTTTGCTAAACCAACACGGAATTGGTTTTGAATGAGTTCACCAACACATCTAATTCTTCTGTTACCTAAGTGGTCGATATCATCGGTATCACCGAATCCATCCATGACATTCATAAAGTAAGAGAAGACAGCAAAGATATCACTGATTGTGACATAGGTTGCAGTTCCGTTAAGATCGGTACCAACAATCTTACAGACTTTTTCCTTTTTATCATTGTTAAATACTTTAACAACGTTTACGATACCGTGATTATCGAGTTTTTCGTTAACACGGATTTTTGAGGTGTGTGCACCTTTTTCGAAGAATTCTTCGCCTCTTAAGGCTTCAACATCTTCAACTGTTAATGAATAGCCTTTCTTGAAACGGATTTCACCGTCTGCGTCGACTAAGTTTTCTGCGAGGATACGGTTAGGTAATCTGTTATAAATACCTAACTTCTTAATGAATTTATAACGTCCAGCACGACCGAGGTCATAGCGGCGTGGATCGAAGAATTTTTGAACGAGGAATAAAGCTACACCATCATCGGTAATAGGTTCACCTGGTTTCATCTTCTTGAAGATATCCACTAAAGCTGCTCTTTCAGTCTTAATGCCAGCATCTTCATCTTTTTGAAGTGTTAATTTCAAAGCATCACTAGTGCCAAATAAGCTTTCAATATCATCGCTATTCTCTAAGCCTAATGCTCTGAGTAATGTTGTAGCGTTGAGCTTTCTTTGACGGTCAATACGTACACTTAAAATATCTTTAGCACTGCTCTCGAATTGTAACCATGTACCACGACCTGGGATAAGGTCACCTTCGTATGTGAGCTTGCCGCTCTTCGCGTCCTTTGTTATAGATAAATACGCGCCTGGGGAACGAACTAATTGTGAAACGATAGCTCTTTCTGCACCGTTGACAACGAATGTGCCACCGCTAGTCATTAATGGGAAGTCACCCATGAAGACTTCTGAGTCGCTGATTTCACCAGTATCACTTCTGACGAGACGTAATGTTGCATAGATTGGGACGCAATATGTTAAGTCTTGTGCTTTGCAATCAAGTAATGAGTGTTTTGGTTCTCCAAAGCGGCAGGATACATATTCAATAGATAAAGTACCTGTATAGTTTTTAATAGGGAAAGATTCTCTAAAAACTTCATCTAATCCTTTTGCTTTGAATTCTTCGTATGATTTGGTTTGGATTTCAACAAGGTTAGGAAGTGGTAAGTCTCCAGAAACCTTGGAGTAATCATAACGATCATTGTTTAATTTCTTTAAATCGGAAATGTTTCTCATGAATTAAATGGCTCCTTAATTCTTTTAATATCGGACTATTTCTTTGCTTGGTAAATGTAATAACCTTTATCCCTTTTTAGAAGAGTTACGTTTCCAAATACTTCTTCAATATGTTTAGAAGCACTTGGACCACCTTGGTCTTTACGAATTACGACAAAGAGTGAGCCGCCATCAATTAAATATTGTTTAGCCCCTTCGTACATCGACCAGGTAACTTTCTTACCAGCTCGAATCGGGGGGTTCACAACGATTGAATCATATGGTCCTTCAATATTTTCGTAAATGTTGCTATGAAGGCAAGCAACACGTTGGCTTAACCCGAGTGATTTCGCATTTTGTTCGCATAGGGACAAAGCGCGCGAATTGACATCGGCGAGGTCAACCCTCACCGTAGGACTAGTAGCAGCAATTGTTAAGCCTATAGGGCCGATACCACATCCTAAATCTAGTATTCTCCCAGATAGTCTAAGAGGGACTAACACCTTTAAAAAGGCATAAGTCCCCTCATCTATCTGATTCTTGGAAAACACACCATTATCAGAAGTCAATTCAAAGTGACGTCCGTCAATATCATATGAAATGGTCCTCTTTTTTGAAGCAACTTTAGGATCATCTATAAAATAGTGAGACATTCTTTCTCCTGTAATGGTTAGAAATTAATAGAATAAACTATTTAACTTCGACTTCAGCACCAGCAGCAGCAAGTGTTTGTTTGTGTGTGTCTGCTTCAGCTGGAGACATGTGTTCTTTAATAGCACATGGAGCAGCATCAACGAGTTTCTTAGCATCCATTAAGCCTAAGCCTGTGATAGCTTGGACAGCTTTGATAACTTGGACTTTAGAAGCACCAGCAGATTTTAACCATAATGATACTTCTGTTGGGCCTGCAGCAGCTTCTTCTTCAGCTGGTGCAGCAGCAGCAGCTGCAACTGGAGCAGCAGCTGTAACGCCGAATTCTGCTTCGACAGCTTTGACTAATTCGTTTAATTCTACGACTGTCATCTCTTTTAATGCTGAGATGATTTCTTCATTTGTTAATTTTGCCATGATTTGATTCCTCCTAAATTGGCATTACTTTGCATCCGCAATAGCTTGAACAGCGCAAGCAAATTGACGGACAGGTGCTTGTAAGCACGATAAGAACATAGAGATGAGTCCTTCTCTTCCTGGAAGTTTTGAAACTTCAGTGATTCCAGCTGCATCGACGAATTTGCCTTCGACTAAGCCGCCTTTAATGACGAGGACATCTTTGTATTTTTTTGCATATTTAGCGATGACTTTAGCACCGTTAGAAACTTCTTTTGAGAAGATGACTGCGTTAGGACCAGTTAATACTTGATCTAAATCAGAACAACCGAGTTCCTTAGTAGCACGTTCAACTAATGAGTTTTTGTAAACACATAATTCAGATTCTTCTTTACGTAATGCACGACGGATTTCTTGAAGTTTTTCAACTGTTAATCCACGGTATTCGCAAACGATGATTGTAGAACTTGCTTTAGCCTTTTCAACGATTTCAGAGACAACACTTTGTTTTGCTTCTAATACTTGTTGATTCATGTTCTTGACCTCCTTTTCAATTTGATTTTTGTTTTGAGGCTCCAATATACGGGTAATTACGCCTAGGTAACATTATTAAGACCACCACCGGTCCGTTACTGTCTTTGGTATATTGAAATCTTTTCTAAATTAACGACCTTCGAATGTGAACTTGATTGAAGGACCCATAGTTGTGTGAATAACTGCGGTCTTAATGAAGTCACCTTTAACTGCAGCAGGTCTTGCTTTAACGATAGCGTCTGTTAAAGCCTTTAAGTTTTCTGCAATTTTGCCAGCTTCGAACGAAACTCTTGCGATAGAGACATGCATATTTGCTTCTTTATCAACACGGTATTCAACTTTACCAGCTTTGATTTCCTTGACAGCTTTTGTGATGTCAGGAGAGACTGTGCCTGTCTTAGGGTTTGGCATTAAGCCTTTAGGACCTAAGATACGAGCGATTTTACCAATTTCACCCATCATATCTGGTGTAGCGACGATAACATCATAGCCAAACCATTGTTCTGATTGGATCTTTTGGATCATTTCTTTACCACCGACGAAGTCTGCGCCAGCAGCTTTAGCTTCTTCAGTTTTGTTTGTAATAGCTAATACGACTTTAGTCTTGCCGTTGCCATTAGGAAGGACGAGAGTTCCTCTAACTTGCTGATCAGCTTGTTTTGGATCGACGTTGAGTTTGAATGATGCATCAATAGTTGCATCAAATTTGACTGTTGAAGTTTGTTTAACTAATTCAGCTGCT
This sequence comes from Bacilli bacterium, assembly GCA_045600585.1. Lineage (GTDB taxonomy): Bacteria > Bacillota_I > Bacilli_A > RFN20 > CAG-826 > JAZRYE01. The sequence continues at coordinate 73,708 of JAZRYE010000003.1, forward strand.
TCTTCGATTGAATAAACCTTATTAGCATCGATTAATTTAAGAACTTCGTTGTACTTTTTACTGTATTTCTTCATAAGTTCTCTCCTTAGTCAACAATATCAATACCCATATTACGAGCACTGCCTTCAACGACCTTCATAGCTGCTTCAACGTCATTGCAGTTGAGGTCTGGGAGTTTATACTCAGCAATTTTGCGGAGTTGTTCTTTAGTGATCTTACCAACTTTTTGTTTTGAGTTAGCAGCACCTTTAGATACACCAGCAGCCTTAATTAAGAGACCTGCTACTGGAGAGGTCTTGATGACGAAATCATAAGATTTGTCTTCGTAAGCTGTGATGATGACTGGAACGACTTCACCTTTTCTATCAGCAGTTTTAGCATTGAAATCTGTACAGAATTTGCCCATGTTGACAGATGCAGATGCGAGCTTTGGACCTGGTTTTGCTTCACCACCAGGGAGTTCCATCTTCACGACTTTTGCGATTTTTTTCACGTGACTTTCCTCCTTTTAAGTAGTTTGTTGTCCGTGTTGTGGTGTGAGTGATCGCCACTCTTCCACAAAACTAAACTTTTACACATATACGGATACGCTCTCTCGTTCGCGACGCCGATATGCAACGAGTAGTGTATCATACGTATGCGAAAATAATCAATAAGAAAATTAAAAAAAATTAATATATTGTGAAATTATTTATTTTGAACGTATACCAAATTGATTAATCAATTTGTTTTATATAGACAATTCTTTTTTATTCAGTTATAATAACGGCAGCAAATATGACTAGCGAAACTAAATTACATCGAAAAAGTAAATCAATAAACCCATATTTGACGGTTTTATTATCATTCGTCATGGTTATTTTGGTTGGAGCAGCTCTAATCAATATGCCTTGGGCAAGAACCTCAGGTGACTGGGGATCTTTCGTTGACGCTTTATTCGTTGCTACTTCTGCCACTTGCGTTACTGGTCTTTGTACTTATGCAGACGGCATTGGAAACGTTTTGAATATTGGTGGTCAAGCTGTCGTATTAGCATTAATTATTGTTGGTGGATTAGGCTTCATTACTTTATTAACCTTCTTCGTCACATTATTTAAAAACAAACTACAATTTAAATCTAGATACACTATTGCTCAAATGGTTAACTCCACAAACATAGCTGATGTTGTTAAGTTTGTTAGAAGATTAATTGTCATATGCGCTATATCAGTATTTATTGGATTTGGATTTGGTATTCCAGTTTTCTTACAGTTATATCCAGATGATATTTTTAAAGCTTTATGGACTAGTTTCTTTACAGCAGCATCTGCATTTAATAACGCTGGTTTTGATACATTAGGTTCTACTTCTTTAATTAGAGATGCAGCTGATAGTTCAATTTTATTGAACAACTTAAGTGACGGCATGTATATTTACTTAAATGTTTATTTGATGTTCTTAATTATTCTTGGTGGTATTTCATTCCTAGTAATCCTTGATGTATTCTCATTCAAAAGAAAACCAGGACAATGGAAAGTATTTACAAAGATCGTTTTATTAACAACTTCAATCTTACTTTTAGTTGGTTCGATTGTATTTGTTTCAACAGAATGCTTTAAATCCACAAATGCGATGACACCACTTCAAGCTATTTTCCAAAGCGTTACATGTAGAACTGCTGGCTTTGCAACCTACAACCAAGACAACTTATCCATGGCTGGTAAAGTTGTAAGCTGCGTTCTTATGTTTATTGGTGGTTCACCATTATCTACTGCTGGTGGTATTAAAACGACAACAATCTTTATGATTGTATTAGCAATTGGATCATACTTAACAGGTAAAACTGAAGTCGTTGCATTTAAAAGAAAATATTCTCCAACAATGATTGTCAAAGCAATGTCATTATTATTCTTAGGCATTCTCGCAGTTGTTGTCGGTTATATATTATTATCATTATTTGAAAAAGATAACGTTCAAGCTACATCAGATAATATGATATTTGAATTGTTCTCATCTTTTGGTACTACAGGTTTATCTTGTAACCTTACGCCAACACTTCATACAGGAAGTAAATTTACATTAATAGTCATCATGTTTATTGGACGTCTTGGACCATTCACATTCTTCCAACTCTTCCAATCAAATCTTGGTGGTCAATCTACAAGACACTTCGATTATATAGAAGAAGACTTCTTAATCGGTTAATAAAGGAGATTTATTTATGGCAAAGAAATCATTCGCAGTCATTGGCTTAGGCCAATTCGGTTCATCTATTCTTCGTGAATTAGTTGATATCGGTGCAGACGTTATTGCAATTGATAGCAACAAAGAAACAGTTCAAGAAGCAAGTTCAGTTGTCTCAACAGTATTCGAAGCTGATTCAACTGATGAAAAAGCTTTAAAAGAATTAGGCGTACAAGATGTTGATGCTGCAATTGTTGCATTCGGTGGTAACAAAGAAGCAAGTGTCCTCACTACTGTTATTTTAAGAGAATTGGGCGTACAACAAATTATTGTACGTGTTGATGATGACTACTATTTACCAATTATGAAGAAGCTTGGTGCTACAGAAGTAATCACTCCTCAAAAAGCAGCTGGTGTTGCATTAGCAAATAGATTAGGTAATAGCGATTATAAAGACTTCTACAAGCTCGATGATGTCTATTCCGTAGTTTCACTCGAAGTTAATGAAGGATTCATCCCACAAACGCTAAAAGACCTCAATCCTAAGAATACTTGTGGCGTTAACGTTGTCTTAATTTTAAGAAATGAAAAGAGCTTCGTTCCTGGTGGTAATGATAGCGTGCTTCCAAAAGATACATTATTCATTGTTGGATCTACTAAAGACATTAGAACATTCCGTGAATTAATTAACGGTAGAAAAAAGAAATAAATCAAATAATTCGTAAAGCAGTTACATCGATTGTGACTGCTTTTTTATACAAAGAAAAACCATCTCAAAACGAGATGGCTTTCTTGTTAATTGAAATGAATTAGATCTTTTCGATTTCTGAGAAATCAACTTCAGCTTTAGTAACACGACCGAAGAAGACTGTTTCGAGTTCGACAACGCCAGTTTCACGATTGATAGATACAATCTTACCTTCTGTTGTTTCAAGTGGGCCATGGATAACTTTGACATAGTCACCAAGTGCATATCTATCATACATAGCATCATCAACCATGCCCATTCTCTTAAGGACTGGTTCAATTTGTTCACGTGGAATTGGGAATGGTTTTGTACCTTTACCAGAAGATCCAACGAAACCAGTAACACCTTGTGTGTTACGAATAACATACCAAACGAAGTCAGTCATGATAACTTCAACGAAGACATAACCAGAGAAGATAACTTTCATTCTCTTTTTGTCTGTAGGCATACCGTCTTTCATAACAGTAACTTCTTCTTCTGGAACTAATACACGGAAGATTAAGTTTTGTAAGCCCATTGTTTCTGCACGTTTTAATAAGTTGTCTGCAACTTTCTTTTCGTGTGTTGAATAACAGTTAACGACGTACCAACCTTTTTCGCCGATAGCGCCTTCACCAGTTCCACCATCAGTTGTGGAATCTGTAAATCTCATTTCATCTGCCATAATAAAATCCCCCTATACTAAGCAGCAGAGCTAGCTCCACTGTTGAATGCGTTTTTCAAAATATCAATTAATTGTTTACCAGCAGCATCTTCACCGAATAATAATAATCCAGTAACTAAAGCAATAACGATAACAACTACTACTGAGGAGACAAGTACATCTGGCTTAGGCCAACGAACACGTTTACCTTCCTTAACGACTTCTCCTGTAAATTTTCTGAGTCCCATATCAGAACCTCCTATTTACTAATCTTGTGGACTGTTTGCTTTCCACAGTTTTTACAGAACTTCTTTAATTGAAGGTTTTTGCCACCTTCTTTTTTGATAGTTGTCGAGTAATTTCTTGACAAGCATTCTTCGCAAATTAAAAGAACTTTTTCTCTCATTTTCCCTAACCCCTATCTTAAGTTCGTAACATTAATTTATCACTAGTAAAGTGTAAAGTAAAACAAATATTTAAATTTGTTGAAAAATCTTAATCAATAATATTTTTTGTTTTTAAAAAGAAGAATAAAGAGATTGATGTCATGCCAATAATTGAAGCGGTGACAATTAAAGCAATTGCGGTAGATTTATTCATCTCTCTTTTTTGAGATGGATTAGATGGAGTTTCTTTAAAAAATTCTTCTAAATAATCTATAGATGATTTAATCTGAATTCCCGCTCTATCTTTTGCTACATTTACGTAATCTTTTTCTTGTTGAGATAATAAATTATATTTATCCTTCATGTTCAAATAGATATCTTTACCAATATCGCACAAATTAGTTGTGTCTTCCATTCGAACAAATTCATTCCAATAATTGAGAAATCCTTCATCGTTAGCGTATGTGACATAATTAAGTGATGGATTAATATTTAATGTTTTATATTGAGCTTCACTTCCAGTGAAATTGATATATTCAAGATGAGGCAAATTATTAAAAGCATTTGGATCAATATTAGTGATATCAGAGGTAATCATTAATGATGATAAATGATCACAACTAGCAAAAGCATTTTCGGCAATTTTATCCACGCAAATATCACTTAATTCTTTAGAATAAACACGAAGTTCATAGTAACTAGCAAATTCTTCTTTAACACCTGTTATTTCATATCTGTTGGTTTCATATTCGTTCAACATAAAAACACTATTATCACGAATAATTTTTATTTCAGCTTCGCTTGGAGTATTCGCCGATAAATAAGTAAAACCAACTAATGCTAAAGGAAGAAAGACTAATTTCATTTTAAATCGGCCCTCCAGTAGCTAATATAACGATAATACAGGCTGCAATAGCAAGAATAAGGACACCAGCAATAATCATAAAGCCCCAAGGAAAATGATAACCTTCATTGGATTCGCCCTCTTTAGCTTCAACAATATTAATTGATGCTTGTTCTTTAACTTCTTTTTCTTCTTCTACCATACTTAAGCCTCGTAATATCTTTTTACAAATCTAGATAATAAAGAAATAGTAATTGTGTTTAAAGGGACATTGAAAAACATAACAATAACTTGCGATGCAAGTATAGCCGGATATGTTCCAAATCCAAATGACAATCCTTTCATTAAACAGCCAAATAATACCATAACTAATATTTCAGAAATGAAACATGCAAATGAAATTGATATTGGTGAGAATATAGAATCTTTCTTTTTAAAGAATCTATTTATCAATAAAATTGATACAACTAACACTGCGGTAAGAGCAATAAGAGCAATAGTAACACCGATTCTAAATGCCATATCAATTGTATAAGTTGATGAATAAAGTTTAATTGAATTATGGGTAAATACATAAGTAATGATAAAAGCAAGAAGCGCAGCAAAAACCCCGAATTCGATACCTAAAATCAATTTATCGTTTTTAATAAATCTAACAAGGCAAAATATAAAATATGATGCAAATCCTAATAAAGAATAAATCGCTGTTATTTGAGGGTATAAAGGGAATCCAGATGCATCAAAAATGAAATAACCCAACACATCACTAGCCGTTCCGACTAATAAGCCAAACCAAGGACCCATTAATATGGAACTAAATATAATAAGTGCTGGTCCACAAAGTGATACTCTTACAAAAGGAACAACAGGAATATAGTTGATTGCCACTACTTTTTGACAAATTGTAGTAAGGGCAATGAATAAGCCAGAAAGGCAAATCTTTTGAATGAGAGATAAATTTGATTTAAAGAAAAATTTCTTCATATTAAATCTCTCCCTTTATAAATAAATTATGGATATAACCAGCAAATGCTAATGATCCTGTAATGATGATAGCGTCATTAGGATATTCTTCTTTTAACTTTTTAATAGCTTCAACTGCGTTTTCTTCAAATCTATAGTCGCCTAAAAATAAGAAATATTCTTCTTCGCTTCTTGCTCGTGGATGATCAAAAGTAGTTAAAACGATATCACTACTAATTGTTCCTAATTCAGCAAGCATTCTTTCAATATTCTTATCTCTAAATGCAGCAAACACGATGTGAATAGCCCTATTGCCAACCGGATTAGCTAATGATGCTACTAATGATTGGATTGCTTCTGGATTATGTCCTCCATCAACAATAATCAAAGGATTTGAAGATTCCACACTCATTCTTCCAGGCATAACAACATTAGCCATTCCTTCTTTGACTTTTTGTTCATCAAATGGGAATTGATCTTTAAGTATTAATAAGGCTTCTAATGCCAAACAGGCATCTTTAACACTATATCTAGCTAAGGACTTAATCTTTACATCTTTAAAAGAGGAATATGTGAATAAATGACCTTGTTCACTATAAGTGACATTGCTTGGTTCAACAGGTGAAACAATTTTAGCATCCAAATCACGAGCATATTCGCTTGCAACAGAAACAACATCTTCATCTTTGCTACCAAGTAATAAAGGTACTTCGCTTCTCATAATGCCAAGTTTATTTGCGGCAATTTCAGAAATTGATTTGCCTAAGAATGAAGTATGTTCAAGGCTTACTGAAGTAACAATTGATAAAACTGAATCAAAGATATTTGTCGCATCTGTTTCTCCACCCATGCCACATTCAATTACTGCAATATCACATTTATTATCTTGGAAATATTTAAAAGCAATGAATGTTTGAATTTCAAAAGCAGACAAATCAAATTTATCAATTAACTTTTCGTATTCTTTTATAATAGCGAACATCTCATCATCACTAATTTGTTTACCATTAATGGAAATTTGTTCATTTGGTTCAACAAAATAAGGAGATACAAATAATCCAACTTTATAGCCATTAGCGATATAGCTAGAGGCAATGTATGTTGCTGTACTTCCTTTACCATTCGTACCAGCAATGTGAATGCTAGGAACATTATATTTAAAAGAGGTTTTCTTCAGAAAAGAATCAAAGTAGTCTCTTTGATAATCGTTTCTATTTTTATTTGAAAAATATTCTTTAATATCCATTAATAATCACCTCTTCCACCTTTAGCTAAATCTCTTTCGATATCTCTTTGCTTTATTGATTCACGTTTATCGTATGAATGTTTGCCTTTTGCTAATGCAATTTCAACTTTGCATCTACCTTTCTTGAGATAAACTCTAGTAGGAATGATTGTGAATCCACCACGTTTAGCTTTGTCAGCAAACCATCTGATTTCATTTTTATGTAGTAATAATTTTCTTGTTCTTAATGGATCATGGTTAAAAATATTGCCTTGCTCATATGGAGTAATGTGCATATTAATAATTTCCATCTCACCATCTCTAATAACAATATAAGAATCCCCAATTGTACAAGAATGATTTCTCAAGGATTTAATTTCTGTTCCAAGCAAAACAATTCCACATTCCGTGAAATCACTTAGAAAGTAGTTATAATGTGCTTTCTTATTTGTTGCTATTAATTTTGAATTTTCATCTTTTTCTTTTTTCATTTTTAAATCCTATAGTTCATCTTTTATTGCAAGTCTTTTCAAGGTGACTAAACCATCATTGTTAAAGTAATTTATAATTTCTTTAGTTTCTCTTTTTGGAATAAATAAGAAACATGCTAGATATAGTAGCATATTTAATGTAGAAAGACATATCATTGAATGATAATTTAATGGGAATATTGAGTTAAGGATAATAATTGTAACAAATCCAATGGTTGCTGAAGCTAATAGTCCATAGTTAGGAAGAACAAAGACACCATAGAAAGTATCTTTAGCCCACTCCTTAATATTTCCGCCTTTTGTAATCATAAATAAAGACATGATAAATACGAATGTTATTGTAATTACAACAGGAATAATGATTAATGGTAATTTCAAATCGGTTTTATTAAATAAAGTGACGAAGAAGATAAGCATTGATGGAACAAAAATTATAACTCCATAAATAACACATCTAATAACAAAACGCTTTTTGCTTGCTTGCTTATAAAATAAAGAAACAAGATATGGCATAAATAATAAGCAAATAACTAATAGCAATAATGCAAATAAGATAAGCATTAGAACTGTTTTATTTTCATAAGTTTTACTAATAAGTAATGTAGAGATGACTCCAACGATAATGGCCATAATCACTGAGGAAATTACATGTGAAAGATGATGGACATCCATTTTAGTTTCATCTAGTTCAATAACTTTTGCTTCTTCAACTAATTCTGGATACTTTGTAACTTTATATGCAGTAATTACAGGCATTAAAAACATTAAAGTTTCAACAGTTCCTGTAACATTTAAGGTAAAGAATGTGTCAACTTCTGCAATGCCTTGGAACAAAAGAGTTACAACACAAAGGGTTTGAATTAAAACAAATCTTGCTTTGCGTTTAAAAAGTAAACGAATTGCACAGTAGAAATAATAAATTATTCCAGCAGTATAGAGAATCAAACCAGAAATGCCGTTTCTTAATAGAATTTCGAATATTGCTGAATGAGCACTGGAGACATAATCACCATTATTCATCGCAGCTGTATATCCTCTAAACAATTCGGTTGAAGTTCTAAAGCCTCTACCAAACCATAAATCAATATTGTTTCCGCTTATTAAATCTAAGGCGTCATGCCAGACAATCGTTCTATCAGTTAAAGTAGAAAAATCTTTTGTTAACAAGAAATTTTTAAGTAATGCATCAATCTTAGTGACAAAACCAACCCCATTGTTTTTAAAAACAAAGTATAAAGCAATTGCCGTTAATATTCCTGAAACATAAACAATTAAAAAGACACCAGATCTAATTGGATGTTTTTTAAAGCCACAGAATATCTCAACAAAGAAATAAATTCCCGCTGATGCAACGGCGGCAATTAAAGATGTAATACTTGTAGTTAAAGCTATTTGAACAATAAACCAAACAATGCATACATATGTCCACCATCTCTTCTTGTGATAATTGACAATAAAGCAGCTTAGTAGGCCTAATAACAATGCATAACCAAATAAGTTTTCACTGTAGTAAAAGAATCTAGCGCCATTTTCAAAACTTGTACCACTGAATAGTTCCTTGTAAGAATTGAAATCAGTAAAAATAGAACCAATACAACATATAGCTGAATAACCGATTATAAATATTGGGAGCCATACTAATTTTCTAGACCTAAATTTTGTCCTTTGATAGCAGAATAAAACAGCATATGTTCCAACAAGGCTTATTAATAATTCCAATGTATATTCAATTCGCTCAAAATTAGAAAAAGAGACAATGGCTTTATATCCCGTAGAAATATTGGTGATAGTTGTAACACGTGGTTGTCTCCATATATTCCATGCCATTACAAGAAATAAAACCGTTATCAAAGACAACAAAACAAAGTCAAATTTCATTTTGTTTTTCTTGTGTTCCAGAAAGAAATAAACAAAGTATAAGGCAATCGCTCCTACAAAAAGAACAACAAAAGTTACAGGATCAAATCCTCTAAATATTTGTTCTGTTAAAAGACCAACATTTTCTACTAAATAACAAGAGAAAATAATTGCTAACCAGAATACTAGATTTACAAGTGGATAACGAAATTTGCCCATAATATGTTTGTATTATATATACAATTAGCTAAAAAGTCTAATATGCTTTCTTCTACTTTAAAAGTGAAGAAACAATTTTCTTGCATAGATTGATAAAAATAGGACGCTTCATTATAATATTAGCTATGAGCAAATATGACGCATTAAAAGACATTATTAATCACGCTAGACAAATCGTTGTTTTTACAGGAGCTGGCATATCCGTTCCCTCTGGAATTCCTGATTTTCGAAGCGCTGATGGAATATACAATCAAAAAACTAATTTAAAAGCTTCTCCGGAAGACATTATTTCTCATTCTTTTTATAAAGAACATCCTGAAGAATTCTTTGAATTTTATAAAGACAAAATGTGCTATCCAAGCGCAGAGCCAAATGATGCGCATAAGTATTTTGCTAGATTAGAAAAACAAGGCAAAAATGTCATAGTCATCACACAAAATATTGATGGTCTTCATCAAAAGGCTGGTTCTTCAATCGTATATGAACTACACGGCAATGTACATAGAAACTATTGTGAAAAATGTGGCAGAAGTTTTGGATTGAACTATGTTTTAAACTACAAAGGCGCCCCTAAATGTGATAAATGCGGTTCAGATGTTAAACCAGATGTAGTTTTATATGAAGAAGCATTAAATGAAGATATTATAAATAGAAGTATAAGTGCAATTATGACTAGTGATGTAATGATTGTCGTCGGAACTTCATTAACAGTTTATCCTGCAGCAGGATTTATTAGATATTTCAAAGGTGATTATATAGTCGTTATTAATAAAGAGCCAACATCATACGATAATATGTGTGATTTAGTATTCAATGAAGATGTTATTAACGTTATAAATAAAATTAAATGATAAAAGCAATTGTATTCGACTTAGATGGAACATTATTAGACACATTAGTTGACCTTAAAAATTCAGTTAACTATGGTCTTTCTTGTGTGAACGTACCAGAAATTACTCTAGATGAAACAAGAAGATTCATCGGTAATGGAACAATTAAATTAACTGAAAGAGCTTTGAAGAATAATTACACTGAAGAACTTCATAAGGAAGCTTACAAATTATTCAAGGAACACTATGACATCCATTATATGGACAATACTCTCCCATATAACGGAATTATTGATCTTTTAAAAAGACTTAAAAATGAAGGATATCTATTAGGTGTTATATCAAATAAGAATGATGACAAAGTTCAGCCATTAATAAACAAAGTATTTCCTGATTTATTCGATGCTATACAAGGAACATATATTGGTAAACCAGTTAAACCAGACGCATATATTTCTAACCTAGTTTTTGCAAAATTAAACATTAAGGGAAATGAAGCAATCATGATTGGTGATACTGAGATTGATAAAGAAACTGCAGTTAATGCTGGAATGGGTTATATACTAGTCGATTATGGTTATAGAACTCATGAAGAGATAATAAAAAAGTGCCCAGAGGCCACTATTGTTCATAATGCTGAAGAAGTATATAAAGAAATAAAGAATCGAGCTTAATGGTTCGATTTTTATTTTAATTTTTTCATTCTATTTTTAATAAAGTCATCCATCTTATCCGTTTCAACTTTATATGTAATAGAAAGCTCATCAAACAATAATTCTTTAGCTTTGTTTAATAAGTCGAAGTCAACTGGTCCAAGATGAATTTCATCTTTTGTTCCTAGGAGTTTATCATGATGGAAAAGCTGGGCGGTTAAATAAGCGAAATCAAGTGTCTCACCTGAGGATAATCTTTTCTTATAAGCATCTCTTCTTTGTTTTGTTACTGAATTGTATTCGTTATCTACACTTTTCATGTAACGTAATACTTGATCGGCATCTTTTTCACTCATCACTTTTCTAATGATTCCTTCAGCTCTTTCAATTGGAACATAAAATGTTTCATTTGATTGCCTTTTTGAATGCACAAGAAAATATTGATTATCACTAATTGTTACAATAGAGTCGATAAAAGAAAGACCTTCTCTACGGTGAATTACAGCTTCACCAATTTGAAATTCGCTTTGCATATATTTATTATGTCTCAAAAATCGATTTAATGTAAGTTAAAATTTTCCAAAAAATCACTCTTTATTTATAAAGAATTGAAAAATATAATAATATCTAGTTAGGAGAATAATATGACATATCATCAATATTTATTAATTGGTTACGTTGCTTATCTAGTAATTATGTCTTTAATTACACTAATAATGTATTTTAAGGATAAAAAGATGGCGGTTAACAACGGAAACGAAGTTCGTATTAAAGAAAGAACATTATTAGGACTTGTTTGCTTCGGAGGAGCTATTGGAGGATTCTTTGGAAGAATCTTAGCACACCATAAAACAAATAAAGGCTACTTCTCTTTTACAATTTATGTTTCATTATTATTACAACTTGCAGTTTTAGCATTAATTGCTTTAATTGCGTTTGGAATTTTAGCTTTTTAGGAGGAAGGAATTATGGCAAAGACATCATTAGAAAAATCACATTCAAAATCTAGCAATGCTAAATTAACATTCCTTTGTTTCTTATCCTCTGTATTTTCATCATTATTTGTTGCAGGATTAGCAGTATTTAATGGAGTATTCGATACAAAAGGATATATCGCTTTAGGGGTAAGCGCTATTAGCTTTTTACTTTCAATTATCTTTATAAGAGCATTGAAAAATTTCACTCGCTAATAGATTAGTTATTTAACGCATTTAAAAAGGGCTTTAATGCCCTTTTATTTTTTCTTAATGAATATCGGTCCAAGCACTTCCGCCCCATTCGGCGACAAGAGTGATTGATTCATTAACATCTATGTTCCATACACCTGTTAATGGAATAACTTGTTCATTATATTTCCAAGAAATGAATAAGCTTTCTTCATGGACTGCTTTTTCAAGAGAATATGGTTGATCATAAGTCACAGTAACCGAGTTATTTGAAACAGTTCCACCATTAGGATCAAGATTTAGTGTATATGTTTTAGCAGTTAAGATTGCATTAACAATGATGTCCTCAACAATATTACTGAAGTCAGTAACATCCCAAGTAGCAACATATCCGGTTTTGCCATTAGGTGTTGGGATATCGATAAGAGCTTCTCCACATTTGACATTTTTAACAATGTCTTCTACATTTTCTTGTCTAAATGTTACTGTGCAGAATTTTTCTTCTGAAGTTTCACTTGTAGATATATTTGAGCTTGTTTCAGAAGAGTTCATAGAGCTTTCAGTATTTGATTTGCCCTTACATGAAACTAGGGCTAAACCAGCTGATAATATTGTAAATATGCCAATAGATAAATATTTATTCTTCATTATTACAATTCTCCATTCGTATGTTTATCGATTCCCCAAACCTTACCATCTTTAAATACTACATTGTAGTAAGGATATTTATTATAGAGAACAACTGCTGGTAAAGTATAAACTTGGCAATAAGCATTACCAGTTTCGTTATCAACTAATTCACGATACGCTTCAATATGTGTATGACCTTCAAATACAGTCATTGGTAATCCATAGCCTTTAAGTATATTTAGAAGTTTGTTTTGTGAAGCATTATCGATATCTTGTAATGCAACGTGACTAATCCAAACAATACCCTTTGTAGTGACATCCATATTTTTATTAATTTCGTTTTGTAAATATGAGATTTCTCTATCAGGAATTGTAAATTCAGTACAAGTAATAATATCAGAAGGATTATCTGACCCATTTCTATCAAAGATGGCATCAACGGCCACAAACATCATATCTTTATATTTGAATACTGCCGCACTACCAACTCCTTCAACATATGGAGCATAATCTTGGAAGACACTTTTTTCTGCATAAGCAACTTCGTGGTTACCTAATAAGTTATACATCATTCTATTACCAGCAACATAACCGCTTCCATTTGCGTTATAAACATTTAATTTATTTTTCTTCATAGTGTTGATAGCGTGATAGTAATTATTTAATGTGCCATCGCATGAATTAACTGTATCACCTAAGTTGATATAGAACTTGCTATCTTTTGTTTCGCTCATAATCTTATTAAATTTTTGCTCAGATTTAGTGCAATAGAATCCACCATAATCTCTTGTGTCAAAATGAAGGTCTGACATAATTGTTACTTTAGTAGATATTGATTCTCTTTGAGCTAAATCATTTTCATTTAAATAAGTATGAGATACATCGAAACTACCATCAGCTAAAGTTCTAATAAGAGTGCCTCCAAGAATAGAGGAATTATAATAATCATATAGTCCGGTTTTAGTGCCGTATGTATAGCGAATTCCGTCATGCACTATTGAATAGTTATTAACGTGATCATGTCCAGCGAATACGCCATCAACATTTACACTCTTAAGTTCTGGAGCTAACGAAACATTAAATAAAGAAACGTTTTCATTTTTGCAGCCGAAGTCACCACTATGACCATTTGTATCTAAATTAAATTTCTCATCGGCAGCAAATCCATATTCACTTTCAAACGCTGTTTTGAAATCTAAAGATGGAATGTGATAGCAAGCAAATGCTGGAACCTTTTCGTTATAAGCGTTATCAATTGAGGAAGAAACATTCTTCATCCAATTAATTTGGTCAGTAGCAATTCCTGCACCTCTTAAACAGCCATTGCTATCTAACATATAAATAGTACGTTTAATCTTTCCTGTTGAATCAACTAAGCCAATTGAATAATTGCCATTGCCAGTTAGATTTCCTTTTTTAAATAAGCAATTCTTAGCACTTTCTAATTGAGCACATTGCCATTCAACGCCTTTATAAGATTCATTATCATGGTTACCAAAGATTGGTGCCCAAGGAATATTAAATGAATCCATAAATTCAATGATTTTAGTCCAAATCTCACCACTATCATCGAATTCACCATAAACAATATCGCCAGTGATAATGATTAAATCAGGACATTCCTTTTCAATAAGTGCTGCAATGTGATTAAAACAGTTCTTATCAATATTTGGACGCGAATATAAAGAGATAGCACCAGTGCCTAATCTATCTGGGTTTCTCATTTGAGAAGAGTCAATGATTTGAGTATCTGTCAATTGAAGAATTCTTAATTCTCTATCTTCAGGTATTTGAACTGTAAAATCGACAAGAGTTGATGCTTTTATAATAGGTATTAATTTAAATTTAAAGATAGATAAATCGTTTGATGTTTTCAAATCACAATCAACCATTTTATATGGTGCTCCATCGATTCCAACAATATTATTACCGTCAAGCATTCTTTCTCCGTTGATTAAGATAACTTTAATTTTGTTATGTCCGTATACAACATATTCGTCATTAGCAAAGTCATAACGTAATACATATGGAGAATGATATCCTTCAATCATGTCATCAATAATCATTCCACGGCTGCTACTATTAATAGAGAGAATACCATCAAGATAATCAGTTAGAGCAGCGTTTTCATAAGAATCTACTTTGTAATCACTATATGCACGTTTAATAACGTCATAAACAGATCTAGAACAAATTTCTGTTCTACTTCCTCCATAAAGTGTATATGTTTCACCGCCATCAGTAATCTTCATATAACCAATGCCACAATATTCGGTTGCAACATCTTCTATCATGATTTCATCAATGGTTGCGTAATATTTATAATATGCTTCTAATGAAGCGCTTGTCCCATTGATAAATCCATTATTAACAACTTTGATATAGTCAACACCATCAGTTTTTGATGAGTCATTGATGTATTGATCAAAAGAAGTTAAACCTAAATTATCTTTTTTGAAAATATAAGTGCCTGTTTCAATATTTCCTGCACTATATGTTTCAACAAGATAGTCGTAACTTGCTTTTTCAATTTTATTCTCAAAACGCATTGCGCTTGGCTCTGACATTCTAATAGAAGCACCCTTAGTTGTTTCAAAGCCAACAACTGTTGCAGCAATAGTTGTATCAGCGTTTAATTCAAACGTTTCATCTTGTTGATAAGTTACTCCACCAATAGTGAAATTGAGTAATCTAACTTCTAAATCTTTATTAGCAAATAGAGATGAGTAATATCCTTGGCCAATTGTTGTCTTTCTATCTTTACGGCAATAGTCCACTGCTTCTAAGCCGTTAACAATATTAGTCACTTTAAATACTTCTGCCCATTCTTCTTCAAATAACATTAAATGTGTATTTGGTAAGTTAACCGTTAAGAAGTCGCATGATTCAATTGTTAAATCATGATAAGAAGTCATATTTGGAACATATAACCATAAATAAGATGAACCATAATACATGATTTCAGAATCAGTGATGTTTCTAAAAGATATACCATCAAGCTTAATCTTATCGCCAATTTGTGTATCAGAATGGTTAACTAATTTGATAGAACCATTAATCTCATTAATCGCATTAGAAAGATTATCGGAATAAGATAACATTAATCCTTTCTTTCCTGTGTAGACATCATATCCTGAATTGTTACAGTGGATATTTGAGAAAGTGACTGGAGCATTTGGTTCTTTTGTAGTCGACCATTTTGTCGTTGTTCCATAGTATAAAGTTAACTCTGGTAAAGAAGAATCAAGGAATTTAGTTCCTGCTTCAATTTGAAGAGTTCTATATGAAGGCATATTATCGGCATAGATAAAGAGAAGGTGTTGTGAATGATAACTAACAAATGCACCTGGTAATGTTGATAACTTTTTGCCACCTAATAAGATATGTTCACCAACACTTGATGCATAGTTAATTGATTCAATACCAGCATCAATTTCGTTTTGACGCTTACTTAAATTCTTATTATAAGCAAGTAAAACGCCCTTCATATCTTTGTAGAAGTTATAACCAATATCATTCCATTGAATACCAGTAAATGTTACTTCATCATAAGTTTTTGGTTCCGTTGACCATTTAGAAGCGGAACTATAATACAAATTTACTTGTGGTAAAAGAGAATCAAGGATTGGAGCACCTGATTTAATTTCTAAGCTTCTATAAGAAGGCATATCATCAACATAAATAAATAATAATTGTTGTGAATGATAACTAACAAATGCACCTGGTAAGGTTGAAAGTTTTCGACCATCTAAATAAATATAATTACCAGTAGAAGAAGCGAAGTTAGTTGAACGGATGCCTCCATCAATTTCTGATTGATTTTTAGATAAGTTGGAACCGAACTTTAGTAAGACGCCATTCATGCTTGCATAAAAGTCATATCCTTTATCATTCCAAACAATGCTATCGAATGTAGTTTCGTTAGCTCTATTCCATTTGCCATTGCTTAAAAGGAATTTGCTGCCATCAAGGATTTTATCTTCAAACCTTGTACCTTCGACAACTTCAAGCATAATTGTGCCAGTTAAAGAGGATTGATAACTTTGTGGGATTTTAATTCTTATATATTTCGTACCATTCGCGTAGTCAACACGGGAATTTGGAATATCACTTAAAGGAACACCATTAAGTTTAATTCCTTGTCCTGTACTTTGAACTACGTTTGTTTCATTTGGTTCAGTTCCAAGATTAACATCATACTTTAATAAAGTACGATAAATAGGAACAGGATTTAACTGAGCGGTTGTCTCTGCAATATTATTGTTTTCATCATTAGCGATGCCTTGACATATCGCAGTAGGAGATGCAGCGAAAGCATTCTTAGTTGAACCAGCAATATGCAAAATAGATCCGAAAATCGCGGAACCAGCTACTAATAAAGAACTTATTAGTTTCAATCGAAACTTTTTAATCATAAAATCACCTATTTTCTCTTACAAAATTATACATTTTATTTATAAATGATTTTATATTTAAATAAAATAACAACAAATCAATATATCTAATATGTGTTATTTTCATAGAAAAAAATAACATAAAAAGCCAAGAGTAAACTCTTAGCTTAATGTTTAGAATTCTATTTCCATGCCATCATAGGACACATCAAGTCCATATGTCGCGGCAACTTGGACCATATCTTCATATAAGACGTGACCACCATTATGGGAGAAATGGCTGACGACAACTTTTGTATTTTCATCAGCAACTCCAACTTGCTTTAATCTATCAATTGTCTTTTTATTCATCTCAAGATTCATATGATTGTTCCATGGCATTTCTGCATCTCCGACTGTACAGTCAATTGAAACTAAATCAAAATGATGTTTGCTAGAATTTAAATAATCAAATACTTCATCTTTGAGAAGTCCACTATCATGGCAATAGAAGAATTCTTTTTCACCATCTGAAACAATATATACATATGGATGTTCAGTTCCATGTGAAGCTTCTAATGGTGTAACCATATATTTGCCAACAGTGTATGTTTTATATGGCTCAATATGCATATACTTTAAGCCTTGATTTCTTGGACTATTCACATATGAATCTAAATATGATTTTAAATCACTACTTCCATAAACTGTAAATGGTAAGCATTTTTTAGGAACCGAGAATCCTTCAAAAAAGTATTCAAAATCTAATGGATAAAAATGATCTTCGTGAGCGTGAGAAATAATTAAATTATTAATTTTAGATAAATCTATATCGTTATTCACAAAGTGATAAAAGGAATCAGGTGGATAATCAATGAGCAAATCATCATTAACAAGAATTTGTGACCTTGATCTTACATTCTTTCCTTTAGTAATTTTGGCTCTTTTACATATTTCGCATTCGCAAAATAAAGCTGGTATTCCTTCTGCCGCGGCAGTTCCAAGATATTTAATTTTCATAATCTAATCTCCAAATATATAATACACAAATCAAAGAAAAAAGACCACCAAGTGGTCTATTATTTTTAATTTGGTGGATCTGACGAGGATCGAACTCGCTACCTCTTCCATGCCATGGAAGCGCTCTCCCAGGTGAGCTACAGACCCAGTAGTTTTTTTAACTGCCTTTTGATTATAGCAATTCAAAAACTTAAATCAATAATATTCATATTACTTTTTAAATTTTTCTTGGCTCTTCTCTTTTCTTTCTTTGTAATCATCCAAAAAGAAATAATCACCATCATCAGATTTATATCCGAGAATCATATTTAAATTAACATTTTCTCCTCCTTTGAATAAGTTCTTTTCAACTTGAGGGATGTGCTTTTTAAGTTCTGAAATCAATTCTTTAGTATATTTTCTTTGACTGAGAACACCTGTTTCTTCACTTCTAGAAGATTCGTCTGTGAATTTACAAGCGCATTGGATAAAAGTTAAACCAGCTTGTTCACGATAATTAATAATGTCTTTCTCACGAATAAAGTACATCGGTCTAATTAGTTCCATTCCACCATAGTTAGAAGATACTAATTTAGGAAGCATTGTTTGAAAGCTACCAGCGTTTAATAAATTCATTAAAGTAGTTTCGATTACATCATCATAATGATGACCAAGTGCGATTTTATTGCAGCCTAAACCTTTTGCAAGATTATAAAGTGCGCCACGTCTCATCTTTGCACACAAGAAACAAGGGCTTCTATTTTGAGCATAAGCAACTTCAAAAATATCAGTTTTCATAACCTTAACTGGGATTTGCATTTTCTCAGCATTTTCTAATATCATGTTAAGGTTTTTCTCGTTATAGCCTGGATTCATGACAAGATATTCAATATCAAATTTCTTATCTCCGTGAGCGTGATAAATTTGGAATAATTTAGCCATAATCATAGAGTCTTTGCCACCAGAAATACAGACACAGATTTTATCTCCGTTATCAACTAATTCATATTTATTAATTGCAGCAATGAATTTTGAATATAACTCTTTTCTATATGACCTTGTAATTAGTTGTTCGTATATGTCTAAATTTCTCTTTTTTTCCATATATCCAATATTATATTTAAAATTAAAAATTATTCTACACGCAAATAAAAAGGGTGCTTTTCATTCCTATGGGGGTACCTATTTTTCTTATCCCCATTAGAATGAATAGAATTTAAACCTTAAAATTTAATCAAAATAAAAATCCCTTTTAGAATATATTCGTCAAAACAAAACTAGAAGGGAGGCTATTCAAATGAATGAAGCCAATGACATTTTACTATTGCTTGGAATTCCAAGTGAGAAAATTAAACATTTTACAAGCGAATCAAATGAAAATTCTTCTGTGATTTATTTAGAACTTGTTGATGAGAAAGGATATTGTTCAGAATGTGGTTCAACATCGATAGAAATAAAGGATTATTATAATGTTCGCATTTTTAAAAAATGTATCTTATTAAAAAATATATTTAAGATATAGTTCAAAATTATGCTTCTAGAATTGCTTTGGCGATAGCGTCTCGATCATAAAATTGTTCATATCCTTGTTCACCTTCATCAAAGACAAGAAAATCGGCAGCAACACCATCATCGATAGTAATTACATTATTTTTGGAGGATGCAGAAGTTACCATATTATAGCAACATGAAACGTTCATAAACACACCATTAGGCAAAGAAATATTGCTTTCAACAGTGCAAGTACCTCCACCAGAACGTGTACCAATGAACTTAGTATTTGAATATTCTTTTAGATGGCATGGCAATAAATTGCCACATGAGAAAGACGAATCAGAAACCATGCAATAAACATTTACATCACTTGGAAGTCTGTCATATTCATCAATAACGCCATCATAATTAATGTCTGCTTTTCTATTTACATAGGCAATGGAGTGATCAAGAGTATTGTATTCAACACTATGCGATTGACCAGTAATCCAAGATTCTAATATTTGTTCCGCCATAACAATTCCACCTGTATTTGCGGATAAATCAATAACAAGGTTTTTGATATTATGATCTCTAATCTGCTGATTTGCATAACGCGCAAGATGAAAACCTGTTGAATAATACGGAGCATCAAGATTAGGTTCACCAATTGTTAAATCGAAAGAGTCAAATGTAAGAAAAGCAACTTTTTGGCCATCCACATCTTGTTCTGTGTAAGAATATTCTCTTTGTTTTGAAAGATCGTACCCAAGCATTTCTTTACGTTTTTCTTTCAACCCATCACGAACAGCAAGAGTGTTTTGTGTTTCAACTCCACGTGTTCTTCTTGGATTTTCAGCATTTTGGAATATTGAAACTGGCCACATTGCAGTATGACCACCATCGTCAAACTCGTTATCGAGAAGGTCGTTTAAAGCTTTGTCTCCTACGCCTAATTCTTGAGATAATAATCTTTCTTTATATGGCTCCATAGCGGCATATATGCCATTTTTATTATAAATATGTTCCTCGCCAGTAGTTCTATAATGGCGTTTGCTCATACCAAAATGAAAATCCAAAACAAATGCTAATACATTGTAGTTATATTCAAGATATTTTCTATTCATTGTTGTGTCGTTGTTACGAATAATAGACAAATAATCTGTATATACTTTATCGAAATCATTTAATAATAAATGTAATCCACCAGTCAGGAATGAACGTTGCCCGTTATAATAGATACCATTGATTCCTAAAGGATTCAATGTAGTGAACAAAACGTTCATAAAGTGCAATGGTAAATATCCTTTCCCATTATAGAAAAATCCATCAATATGGTATTTAGAAAAATCTACGACAACTTCATCTGCTTCAGTTTGAGAGTATTCTTTCTCTAAGAAATAATATTTCTCATAATATGCAGAAATATAATCACCAGGTCCTGATGAGTCAATATTTTTGGTAGTGAAGCCACTATATGAAGAGAAAGTAGCTGTTTGATTATCGAAATTTAAGAAACAAGTTGAGTCGTTTTTTGAATTGGTTACAACAACATTATGATCGTAAGTCACAACTGTGTATCTTGAATAAAGTGTCTTTCCTTCTTCACTGCTTGCAATCAAATTGCCATAACTATCAAAAAAAATCTTTAATATCCAAATAAGGAATAGTCGTGTCATTAAAAAAATGATAATGAACTAGTTTCCCAGTTGGTTTAATGAAGTCTTGAGTTTGACCTGTTACATCGAGAACCCATTCTTCTATGTTATCTACAAATTTGTATGACAAAACTTCAGGATTCTTACCCGAAGATGAACCTCCTCCATTGCAAGAAGCCAAGGGAGAAATTGATAAGAACATCAAAAAGGTTAGTGAACGAATTTTATTTTTTTTCATAAATTGCCTCCAATTGCGAATAATTATTCACCATCATAAGACCAAACCACAGGCCTATTACTTGAATTCCAATTCTGACTCCAACTTGATGGTTGAGAATCAGCTTTACAATAAATTGTACAAGAAGAGCATCCAAAAAGAGCATCTTCACCGACAAAACTAACTAAAGATGGAATGACGAGCCTATCTAAAGAAGAACATTGAGAGAATGCACCATCACCAATACTAGTAAATGTAGATGGAAGTACAACATTTTTTAATCTTGAGCAACGAACAAAGCAGTCGTTTGGAATGGAAATCAATGTAGACGGGAAAACAATAGAAGCAAGTGAAGTGCATTGTCTAAAAGCACCATATTCAATTGTTTCAAGTCCGTATGGTAGATTAATTGCAATCAATGAATGGCAATCTTCGAAAGCCCAATAATCAATCTTCTTCAAAGTTGTTGGAAGAGTTAGAGTCTTAATACCATTACAATTTGAAAAAGCTAATTGGCCAATCTCAGTAATTGATTCAGGAACAAGCGAGTTATTTCCGCCATAAAGTAAAGTATTTGTAGCTGTTTCTACAATAGCGCGACAATTAAGTCTGCTATCGTAAACAGTATTGCTCGCATCAACCTTAATATCTTCTAATGAAGAACACCCATTAAAAGCATGAGTTCCTATGTAAGTAACAGAAGCAGGAATATGAACAGCTTTCAAACTTGTGCATTTTCTAAAGGCGCTATCACCAATATTAATTACATGGGCAGGGATATCTGCAACTTCTAAAGCAGTGCATTCATAAAAGGCACCATGCCCAATGTCTGTTAAAGAATCAGGCATACAAGCCGACTTTAATGAAAAGCATTCTAAAAATGCACTTTTATCTATTTTTGTAACCGAATCTGGTATTTCAACCGATTCAATATTTGTATCATATGGACCAGTAATAGTTTTTCCATCATCTTTATAGATGAGATCACTATCAAATTTAGCTGTCAAAACAGTTAAACCTTCTACTTTAAACGAGTAAGCTGGTTCCTTACTTACTAAATTATCACCTAGATACCATCCTTTAAAAAGATAATGTTCAGCAGCATTTGCTTCCACATTTGCAATATCTCCAATCGCATAATCTCCAGCGCCTGTCACGCTTCCCCAATTTTCATGAGCATTAAGAATAGTTAAAGTAGTCGGCGACGACCAAAGTGCTTTGATTATTGTTTTTTGAACAATATTAACAACATCTGCCGGTAGTTTTTCTTCTCCACCAACAAGCCAGCATTTAAATTCGCCATTAGTTGGCGCTGTAAATCCACATTCAGGCAATGAATAGCTACCCTTTTCAACAAAAACAGAAGACATAGCTCCGCGTCCACCATTTGAATCAAAAGAAATTTCGATATATTGCTCCTTCTTCTTTTCCTCTTCGAGTTCAGTTTGCACTTGTTGCACTTTAATTGCTAAAGCAACAGTCGAAATTGCAAGTCCAATTCCAGCGCAAACACTAACAGCGGAAATTATTTTTAAAATTTTATTTTTATTCATACAACGACCTCCATTTTGTATACTGCAAGAAGAACTTAAAGCGAATTCTAATAATTGAACTGTACTTCATTTAAACGATGTTTTGAAGGTGGAAGATTCCTACTTAAGAAATTAATGTTCAGTATCTATAGGTTATCTAGTATAGTCCTATGGTTTGATATTTTATCACTATTGATTTTGTAATTCTAATTGAATGCCATTTCTTTGAAATTTTTTTGAAATTTTATTATTGTTATCACTATATACATAAACAATTAAATAAGAATATTTTGTTGTAATATTTAAAATTCTAAGAAAATACTATCAGGAGGACAGGGCGAAAAATCTTACTTACAAGCGTTTATCAAGCACTAAGAAAAATGCATTCCTGTAATTTCAAATTCTACTAATCAAGAAGTAGGAATAAAGTCAGGAATTGTCCTGATCTAAACATGCCGGAAATCATATGAGTCGATGCTCGGTAATTCAATTTCCGAATAGTTCATCAAAATTAGCTTTTAATAGAGATTCTATCTGCGTGATTTGGCCATGCAGTTTTGTATGCATCAAGCATTTGTTCATTTTTTACCCAGAAATTAGGATAAATAAAATGGAACGGATCTCCCTCAAGTTCAACAACGTGATCTAATTCTGAAAGATCAAAAACTTCTAAATCATGTAATCCAAGAAATGCATATTGACCAATATATTCCAATGTACTAGGAGCTTTAAAAGTTTTTAAATTTACACATTGTCCAAAAGCGGATTCGCCTATGGATTTTAATTTACTTCCCTCTACAAAAATAATGGATGATATATCATTATCGAAGAATGAATAAGCGCTAATAATTTCAACATTCTTGCCAATAGTAAATGATAGATTAGTTTTTTCAGTTCTAAAGAAAGCATCTTCACCTATTACAGTAACTGGTTTTCCTCTATATGTATCTAAAATAGTGTAATTATTTGATGGATAATTTTTAGCCATACCTGTAGCAGAATAGCTTTCTCCATCTTCATTTAAACTATAATTACACCCACCTAAATTAAATACATTATATTTTCCAACAATTGTAACATCTCCAGTTACTTTATATTCAGAAAGATTAACCTTCTTCCCGTTTACATACCAGCCTTCAAAAACATATTCTAATTGATTTTCTAAGTCTTTATCTTTTCTTAGGTTTTCATGCGTTGGTGAACAGTTATAATCAACATAGGTATTATCAACAAAACCTTCGTATTCATCTTCCCAAGTTATTTTATATGAGTTAATTTTTTCTTTAAAACGAGCGGTAAATATGACATCGTGATCTGGCATTGTAAAATCACTAGAATAATTATTGCCATCTGAATTGACCCAGTTATCAAATTCGTAATGATAACCTGTTCTTGGAGTTAAAGATGATGATGGTTCATCATGAGTAGGATGTGAACCAAATGTATGGGTTGATTCGCTTATTAAAGAATTATCATCATTGAACCAACTAACAGTGTGACTATTGACTGAATGTGAATATGTAGCTTTAAATGTTACATCACTTTCTTCTAAAAAATAATTTTCGTCATATTTATTTCCATTAGTATCAGTCCAACCAATAAAATTAAGTGAATGACCTTCGCTAGGAGTTAAAGCACTAACAGGTTCTTCTAGGTTATATGTTGGATGAGCGTAATATCCTACATTTTCAGCATATAAAATTGAATCGTCATCGTTTAGCCATGTTACTTTACATGTATATGGAACGAGTTCATATTGAGCGCTGAAAATAATATCAAAATTAGACACAACATAATCATTTGAATATTCTGTTCCGTTTTGATCTTTCCAGTTTGTAAATACATAATGGAATCCTTTTGGATTTGTTATTGCAGATGTTGGATCTTCATGAATAGGGTGTTCGCCTATTTGAGCGGTACTTTCACTAATCTTAATGCCATCATTATTGATCCATGTAATTTTGTAGCCGTATTCACTACAACCTGCTAAAAAAGAAATAGTTAAAATGGAAGATGTAATTAATAATATTTTTTTCATGAAACTATTATCTTATAAATTTTTATAAAAGTACATAACAAAAACAAGCAAAAAGCTTTACTTTTTAAAATTAATAGAAAATGCCAAATATATGAAAAAAGATGATAAATATTATCTATCATCTTCGTTTCTTTTGAATGGCGTCCATGACGCGATTCGAACGCACGACCTTCCGCTTAGGAGGCGGATGCTCTATCCAACTGAGCTACATGGACAAAAAGCTGACTTAATAAGCCAGCTATTATACTTTAGCAATCTTTTCGATATCTTTCTTAAAGAAAGCAACAACGTCTTGATATACTTCTTCTTTGTTGTCTTCGTTTAAGACTTCATGTCTCATATTTGGATAAATTTTTGTATCGACATTATTAATTCCTAAACCATTATACATTTTCTTTAATGCTTCAGGTGCTTTACCATAATTGGTAACTGGATCATCTTGTCCAGAAATAATAAAGATATCTAAATCTTTTCTAATCTTTTGTAAGAATCTCTTTTTATATAAACGATTCATACCTTTTAAAAATTCTAAACAGAAACCGTTTGTTGGACCAAAACCACATAATGGATCTTCAATATATTTATCAACATTTGCTTCGTTATATGATAACCAGTCAAAAGGAGTTCTTAGATTAGAAATCTTTTTGTTGAAGTTTCCAAACATCAAATTATTTAATAATTTTGCTTTGCTATCTCTATTCTTTTTGTTAGTCACAATTTTTGCTAAGCGATAGCCAAAAGGAACTGCTAAATTTTTAGATCCTCCACCACATAAAACAACTTTAGCAACGTGTTCTGTATATCTTTGGATATAATCTTGGCACATGAATGAGCCCATTGAGTGCGCAAAGATAAATGTAGGACGGCAGCTAATTCTTAATTTATTAACTAATTCGTCGACTGCTTGAACTTGTTTACGGAAACCAGATGTAGGCCAAATGCCTAAATTAGACATATCTTCATTAACGTTTTCACCTTGACCAAAATAATCAATAGCATAAACGTTAAATCCTTCTTTATTTAAATATTGGGCAAAATCATCATAACGACGGGCAGTTTCTTCCATGCCTTCCATAATAACAACATTAGCGATGCTATTATCTGCATGCCAAGAAAGGCCGTACATTTTTTCACCATTTCTTAGTGATAGTTCAATTCTTACTGCTTCAGACATAATCTATCCTCCTATTTATCGTAGCCATTAGGATTATTCTTTTGCCATCTCCAAGAATCACGACAAGCATCTTGAATAGTATATTTAGCAACGAATCCTAATTCTTTTTTTGCTTTTTCTACACCAGCATAGTTAGTAGCAACATCACCAGGACGACGAGGCGCAATAACATATGGGATAGTTAAATTATTTGCTTTTTCAAAAGCGTGTACTAATTCCAATACAGAAGTACCACGACCAGTTCCTAAATTATAGATTACAAGTCCAGGTTTTTCTTCTAATTTCTTAACTGCACATATATGACCATATGCTAAGTCACATACGTGAATATAATCTCTAACACCAGTTCCATCAGGTGTATCGAAATCAGCACCTGTTACAAATAGTTTTTCTCTTTTTCCAACTGCAACTTGTGTGATATATGGCATTAAGTTATTTGGAATACCATTTGGATCTTCACCAATTAAGCCACTTTCATGAGCACCAATTGGGTTGAAATATCTCAAGATAACGATATTTGCATCTTTGTGTTCCTTCGCATAATCTTTCAAGATATATTCAATATCAAGTTTTGTTTGTCCATATGGGTTTGTGCAACCTCCAACAGGATCATCTTCAACTAATGGGACATGATCAGGGATACCATATACTGTTGCACTACTAGAGAAAACAATATTATGAACATGATATTCATCCATGAGTTTTAATAAAACTTTTGTGGAACCGATATTATTATCAATATATAGTTGAGGCTTTGCTACTGACTCAGCAACACTTTTTAATCCAGCAAAATGAATAACATCAGTGATATTTTCATTTTCAAAGATTTTTCTCATTGCTTTTTCATCTTGAACAGAAGCCTCATAAAATTTTGGTGATTTGCCTGCAATAGTACGAATTCTATTTAAGACTTCAGGTTTTGAATTAACAAAATTATCAACGATAACAACTTCGTAATTTCTGTTTAATAAATCAATAACTGTGTGAGAACCAATGTATCCTGTTCCACCAGTAACAAGTATTGCCATAATTTTACCTCCGAGAAAGTTCATCAATTACCATATCTTTGATAATTTTAGGATTGCACTTTCCATCTAATTTTTTAATAACTAGTCCAATAATATGACCAGCAGCTTTATTTAATCCGTTCTTATAATCCCTAACAGAATTAGGATTGTCTTTGATTACATCGTTAATAGCGGTTTGAATATCCTTGCTATCAAGTTTTTGTCCTAATCCTAATGAAGCATAAGATTCGTTACAAGATTCTCCTTTATCTATCATGTTATCAAGGATTAATCTTGCTTCTTTATTAGAAACTTTATTTGTTTCTATTAAAAATAATAATTCAGAAAGACCACTTGGTGATACATTAAATTTCAAAATATTAATATTTTTCTTATTTAAGCAGCTTTTTATTTCGTTAATTAAGAAATTTGCACTTAGTTTTGGAGAGCATCTTGCCTTCATTAATAAATCAAAATAATCGGTTAAATCTTTATCTTCCGCAATTTGTTTTGCAATAGATTCATTTATTTCTAAACTAAGCAATCTATTTAGCCTGTCATCCTCTAATTCTTTTGATAAAGAAATAGCATTTTTAATGAATTCTTCACTTAATTGAATTGGAGGGATATTTGGATCTGTGAAATAACGGTAGTCTATTGAATCTGATTTTTTTCTCATTAAAACAGTTACTTCTTTTTCTTCATCATATCGACGTGTCTCTTGTTCAATTACTTTTCTATTTTGAATTAATTCAAGCTGTCTTATTTTTTCATATTCAATGGCTTTTTCGATATTGTTGAATGTATTGAGATTTTTAATTTCGACTTTGTTTCCAAAATATCTTAAGTCTTTAGGTTGAACTGAGACATTAACATCACATCTCATTGAGCCTTCTTCTAGTCGGCCAGAAGAAACGCCTAACGAAGAAACAATAGAACGTATCTTTTTAACAAACATCATTGCATCATAGCCATTATCAAAGATTGGATCTGTGACAATTTCTACAAGTGGCACTCCACTTCTATTCATATCAAGGAATGTGAAATGGTGATCATGTGTTTGTTTTGAAGTATCTTCTTCAATATGCAATCTTTGAATTGGGTATCTTCTATTATTAATCATTAAATATCCATTACGGCCAATTGGTCTTTTTTCTTGCGTGATTTGATAGCCTTTAGATAAATCACTATAGAAGTAATTTTTTCTTTCAAACCAAAGTTCTCTTTCAATATCCATATGTAATGCATTACAAATCTGAATAGCGTCAACTATTACTTGTTTATTAATTACAGGTAATATTCCAGGGAAACCAAAATCATTAATAGAAATGTTGGAGTTTATATCATGATTAAAAGAATTAGAAGCACTAGAAAAGATCTTCGACTTAGTATTAAGTTGAACGTGAATTTCTAAACCAATAATCACACAATAATCCATGCTATTTCTCCGCTTTTATATTTTTAAGGCCACTGAAATTCTCAACATTTTGAGCAAAACCAAATAATCTTTTTTCATCAAAAAGTCTGCCCATAAATGTAACTCCTAATGGCATACCGTTTTCAAAGCCAATAGGAAGAACAATACTTGGTAACCCTGCTAAATTAGCGATTTCTAAATGAGAATCCGCTAATAAATATTCATCAGATAATCTATTTGTAACTGTAGAAAATGATGGAGCAATACTAGGCGCAGCTGGAAGATAAATTGCATCATAATCCTTTAAAATCTTATTAACAGCGTTTGCAATCAATCTTCGACATTTTCTTGCTCTAGTGAAAGTGTCTTGCTGATTGTCTCTTAATAGAGAATATGAACCAATAATAAATCTTCTTTTAATTGGTTCAGAAAAATTTCTACTTCTTGTATTCATGACAATATCTTGATACGTTTTACCTTCTTCACGCTTACCAAATCTAATGCCATCTAAATTAGCATTATTGCTGGTTGCTTCTGCACAAGAAATTGTTATATATGTAGGATATACAGCTTTGCATAAGCGAATATCCATGCTTACATAATCAATAACTGCCCCTTTTTCTTTTAAATAAGAGAGGCTTTTATTGAAAATATTAAGCATTTCTTTATCGGTAATTGAGTCGAGAATTTCTTTAATAACTGCAAATCTAATTCCGGTTAAATCTTCGTTATAAGAAGCATAATTATCGACAGGCATTGTTGATGAAGTCATATCTTTTTCATCTCTTCCTGCAATAATGGATAATGCTAATGAGCTATCATAAACAGACCTTGTAAAATAACCAACAGAATCAAGAGAACAGGCAAATGGAAATAAACCAAATCTAGATACTCTGCCCCAAGTTGGTTTGAAGCCAACAAGACCTGCATATGATGCTGGTTTACGCGCACTATCACCGGTGTCTGAACCTAAAGCAAAAGGAACAATGCCTAAAGCACACGCGGCAGCAGATCCACAAGAAGAACCACCAATGTGTGATTGATGATTTTTATCCCATGGATTATAGGTAATTCCTTTATGACCAGTTGTACCACTACCACCCATTGCAAGTTCATCAAGAGTTGTTTTACCAATTGGGATTGCACCAGCATTTAATAACTTTTGATAAACTTCTGCGTCAAAAACAGGCACATATCCCTCTAAAATCTTGCTTGATGCAGTTGTTGGAATATTTTTAGTTGAGAAATTGTCTTTAGTAACAAAAGGAATACCCCAGAAAGGATTGTTTTTATCTTTATTAGAGAGATTTTCAATTGCTTCTAATGCTTCTTTTTCGGAAATATATTCAAAAGAATTGCAATTCTCCTCTTTTGCTCTTTTGATTGCTTCTTGAGCAAGCTCTAACGGAGTGACTAATCCGTTAATTAAAGCCTCATGAATTTCTTTTATTGTCAAATCTAAATAATTCATCATATAACCTTAGGAATGACAATTTGATCATTGCATACTTTAGGAGCGTTCTTTAAAGCTTCTTCCTTGTTTAATGATTCAGTAGGCTCATCTTCTCTAATTTCAAAACTTGGAATTTCATAAGGAAAAGTCATTGGAACAACATCGTCAATTCCTTCAATTTTTCCCATAATATCTAATTGAGTCAAAAATATATCAAACTCTTGTAAAAGAATATCAATTTCTTCTTTAGTCAATTTGAGCATTGTTCTATCCGCAGCTTCGATTAAATTGAGTCTAGTCACTTTTTTCATATAGGGAATTTTAACATTAATTTTTATAATAACAAGTTAATATAAAAAACTTGCGATATTTCACGCAAGTTTTATATAACTTATTTTGATATGTTGTGGGTTATTTAATAAGTTCTAAAAATTCTTCTTCATCAAGAACTGTAATACCAAGAGAACGGGCCTTATCTAATTTACTTCCAGCTTCAACTCCGGCAACTACAACATCAGTTGCTTTTGAAACAGAACCTGTAACTTTAGCACCTAAATTTTCAAGAATTTCTGTTGCTTCTTTTCGGCCATATTTATATAGAGTGCCAGTTAATACAACTGTCTTACCTGAGAAATATGAATTAGCAGCAGCGACATTTTGTCCTAAGAATGTAAAGTTAACATGATGATCTTTTAACTTGTTAACTGTTTCAATATTTCTTTCATCAGCAAACCATTCAACAATTGATTTTGAAACAATAGGACCAACATCATTAATTTCAAGAAGATCATCTTCTGTTGCTTGCATTAAGTTATCAATTGTTTGGAATTTTCTCGCTAAAGTTTTTGCCATTTTAGCCCCTACTTCTTTAATTCCTAAGCCAAATAATACTCTTTCAAGTGAATTTGCTTTTGAATTTTCAATAGCATCTAATAACTTGTCGATTGATTTTGATTGCCATCCATCAAGTTCGATAATTTCTTCTCTATGTTCAAATAAATCATAGATTTCTGCAACATTTCTAAAGAAACCTTGGTTAAAGAATTGTTCAACAACCTTTTCACCCATGCCGTCAATATCCATAGCGTCACGGCTAGAATAATGAATCATAGCTTCAATTTGTTTAGCTTCACAATGTGGATTTAAGCAAAAGTGCATTGCATCTTTTCTAATTAATAAGGAACCACACACAGGGCAAAATGAAATCATCTCATACTCAACTTGAGTTCCATCTCTTCTTTCTTTCACTGGTCTTACTACTTCTGGAATAACATCTCCAGCTTTTCTAATGACAACATAGTCGCCAATCATAAGTTCTTTTTCTTTGATAAAGTCTTCATTATGTAATGTTGCTCTTTGAACTACACTACCAGCAACTCTAACTGGTTCAAGAACAGCGTTTGGAGTAATTTTTCCAGTTCTACCTACTGTATAAATAATATCTGTTAATTTAGTAACAACTTCTTCAGGTGGGAACTTATAAGCAATTGCCCATCTTGGAGTTTTTGCAGTATATCCAAGTTTGTCATATAAAGACATATCGTCAACTTTAATAACAATTCCGTCGATATCGTAACCTAAAGATGATCTTTTTTCGGTATATTCTTCGATATATTTAAGTACTTCATCAATTCCATTACAAAGCCTACGTTCTGGGTTTGTTTTAAATCCTAACTTATCAGCAAACTTTAATGATTCGGAATGATAGCGAATATTAAAATCTTTGGCATTTGGTAAATAATACCAGAAAGCATCAAGGCCACGGCTAGCAGCAATAGAACTATCTAATTGTCTAATTGAACCAGCAGCGGCATTTCTTGCATTTGCGAAAAGAGCTTCGCCTGCTTCTTCTTTAATTTTATTAAGCTTTTCAAGAGATTTCTTTGGCATAAAAACTTCGCCACGAATCTCAAAATCATAATCTAAGTCAATATGAGATGGTACTGATTTAATAGTAATAACATTACTAGTAACATCTTCGCCAACTGTTCCGGTACCACGAGTAGCAGCGTATTGAAGGTTTTTGTTATAGACAAGAGACATACCTAAACCATCAATCTTAAGTTCTGCCATGTATGTGACTTTGTCACCACCAATGATTTCTCTAATTTTTCTATCAAAATCTCTTAAGTCATCTTCATTAAAAGCATTGGCTAAAGAAAGCATCATTCTTTTATGTGTTACTTTCTTGAATTCATCTTGAACCATGCCACCGACTCTTTGTGAAGGAGATAAAGGTGATTGGAGTTCTGGATTGTCTCTTTCAAGAGCCATCAATTCTTGCATTAATCTATCGTATTCAGCATCGCTGACTGATGGATTGTCTTGCACATAATACTCGTAATTATATTTTTCGAGTAAAGCTCTTAATTCATCTACTCTATCTTTTGGTGTCATGCTTGACTACCTCCTTTAGAAACAGATGGATGAGTTCCTAAAATGGATTTCACGCCATGTTCTTCAAAATTTACTTTAATAATATCATCGCCCTCAAGTTCGACAACGATGCCTTTTCCTAATTTCTTATGAATAACAACATCTCCAACTTCCCATTCTTTAACATCATTTGTAGCTTGTGAGAAGTCTTGTTTCTTAGGTCCTTTATCTTCAAGAGAAATACTTCCACCACGATATTGAGGAGGAATGTCATTGAATGAATAACTTCTTGGAGTATTAGGATTACTACTTCTATATGGAGAATACTCATTTGATTTAACAACTTCATTTCCTGATTCTCTTAAGAATTGAGAAGGAGTTAATGTTCCACCTAAAACATATGAGAAATCGTTTGAATATGTTAAATATAACTTTTTCATTGCTCTTGTAATAGCAACATAAGCTAATCTTCTTTCTTCTTCTAAAGCAGCATAACCGCCTTCTAAAGCAGCACGTTGAGAAGGGAAAACACCATTGTTAAGTCTAACAACAAAAACAACAGGGAATTCTAGTCCTTTAGCGGTATGAACAGTCATCAATGAAACATAATCTCCGTCAGTTAATTCATCTTGAGCAGAGATTAATGCAATATTTTGTAAATATTCATCAAAAGATGATTCTGGATATTGTTGTTTAAAGTGACGGATATCTTCAAATAAAGATTTAACGTTATCGAATCTTTCTTCACCATCATCTTCTTTTTGAATATATTCGTAATAATTAATTGAATAGACTAAATTTTCTAATGATTTTGAGAATACTTCATCATCAGCTTCAATTTTTTCTCTTGTTTGATCAATGAGCTCTATCATTGCTTTTAGCATATTAATTGCTTTTCTTGGAGCATTTGAATCATCAGGATTTAAATCTCTAATATATTCATATAAAGAAAGATTTGCGTTATTAGCTTCTTCTTTAAAAATAGCAGTTGTTGATTCACCAATGCTTCTTTTTGGAACATTGATAATTCTTTCAAAAGAAACATCATCTTTAATATTTGTAATCAAATGGAAATAAGCAAGAATGTCTTTAATTTCACGTCTTTGATAGAACTTCATGCCGCCATAAATACGATAATTGATTCCTCTTTGTGTTAATTCGCTTTCAAATTCACGAGTAACATAGTTGCTTCTATATAAAATTGCTATATCTCTTAAATTGTAATGTTCAACTTGTTTTAGTCTTAAAATTTCACGTGCAACATATTCTGCTTCGTTTTTTGAAGAAGGAGACGATCTAGTAACAATAGAATCGCCCTTTGCTTTATTAGTAAACAAATCTTTAGCAACTCTTAATTTATTGTTCGCAATTAATTTGTTAGCGGAATTAAGAATTGTTTGGGTACTTCTATAGTTTTCATTAAGAATAATTGATTCCATTTCTGGGAAGAGCTTAGGCATATCCAAAATAATGTTTTGATTAGCCCCTCTCCATGTATAAATGGTTTGGTCAGGATCTCCAACAACATATAAGCAAGTTGAAGGTTTCATTAATAACTTTAATAATTTGAATTCTGTATCATTAGTATCTTGAAACTCATCAACAAGAATTTGGCTAATGCGATTTTGCCATTTAATTCTAATATCTCTATAGTTTTCCAAGATGTAATTAGCCTTTAGCAAAAGATCATCAAAGTCTAATGCCAAGATTTTGTTTTTTTCTTCCTCATATCTTGTATAAATTTCGAGGCAAGTTTTCTCATCTTCAAACGATGGTTTAATGATAGTAATGTCTTCAGGATATTTTTCTCTAAGTTTTTGTGTTCCAATGTAAGAGATGGCTCTACCTACAACTTTGTCGCCTCTTTTAAATCCCATTTCTTGTGCAACGTCTTTAATAATCTTGGTTTGATCTTCTTCATCAAGAATAGTAAACGATTGAGGAAATCCTAAAACGGAAATTTCATGTCTTAAGAAATATGCTGCAAAAGAATGGAAAGTCCTAATGTTTAAGTCTTTAGATACCCAAGGAAGCATTTTTAAAACACGTTGTTTCATTTCATTAGCAACTTTATTAGTAAAAGTAATGGCTAAAATACTCCAAGGATTAACACCTAATTCCTCGATTAAAAAGGAAATACGATAAGTAAGGACTCTAGTCTTACCGCTTCCTGCGCCAGCAACGATTCTTACATATTGATTGCAAGTAGTTACGGCTTCATATTGTTTGTTGTTTAATTCGTCTTTGTAATTCATATATTGCTAAGCAATATAGTATCATATATTGCCCTTTCATTCAAATAATCTTCTAAAATGATATTAAAAACCATATCCAATTTTCTGGACAATCTCATTTATTTAAAAATATATGTAGGTTATCTTTTAATATACTCTTTAATTTTATTTTCACCTGCTAGATTATATTCAAGAAGCCCGGAATTAATCACTAATAAAGTTGGTGTTCCGAGAACAGAAACTGTCTCATAAGAAGCAGCGCCAATAGTTGATGAAATGTCAGATGTCACCGGTATCGAACTAGTAAATTCCAATAGATAAAAATCAACTTTGTTAAATCCATATCCTAAGACCAAATCTTTGATATTTTCACAATGCCTACAGCTTTTCGAAAATATGTACACTTCATGATTGAAATCAATTGTAAATATATCTTCAAAATGAATGGTCCTATTTACAAAATCGGAATAATCGTAAACAGAATTAAACGATGTCTTTTCATCTGTTGTCATTGGAGCTTTGGCACAAGAAGAAAGTAAAATTGCGATTAGAAGAAAAAGTTTTTTCATAAATATCCCTCCACTATATTTATAGGGAGAAAATCGATTTTTCTTTCTTTTTTTGTGCAATATGTAAAAATTATGTTATGACTATTTTCAAAAAACGTGAAACGTTAATCGAGAATATCGCTTACATGGGTATAATGGCAGCGATAAATGTTTTGTTTGTTTTATTAACTACTTTAGTCCCATTTTTATTATTCTTAATCGTTTTCGTTTTGCCATTAACAAGTGCAATTGTGACTATTTATTGCAAGAAAAAATATTTTATCATCTATGCAATTTCAACGATTGCTTTATGCATGATTGTTACGATCTGGAATATTGGAGATACCATTTTTTATGTTATCCCTTCCATTATTTCCGGTTTCTTATTTGCCTTATTACTAGAAAAACGAATCAATCCTCTTTACATAATAATGATCACAACTATTGTTCAAGTTGTTTTCTCATATCTAAGCATACCGTTAATTAAATTAATTACCAGCTTATCAATTATCGAAACTTTTGCTAATGCATTTAAAATAACAAGTTTTGCATACATTGATTACTTAGTTCCAGTAGCAATATTGCTCTTATCATTCATTCAACAAATTATTAGCTATGCTGTTATCAAGGAAGAATTAGAAAAGTTTGTAAAGTTAGAAGAAGCTAAATATAGTAAATTTTTGCTTCAATCAATTAGCATTATCGTTCTCATCGCTATGGTCGTTTTAGCATATTTAATGCCAGAATATAGTTTGTGTTTATTATGTATTGCAACAATCTTATCTACACATCAGTTTGTTGATTTAATTGTATCGAAAAACTATTTAGTCTATATATTGTTGGGTATTGGGGCTATAGTTGTGTTCTTCTTATTCGCAGCGTTTTATCAACAAATTAAAGAGCCTTTAGGCATTCTTTTGATTGGATTGTACAGTTTTTTGGTCAGTATAATCAGTTTAATTAATAATTATTTGTTAAAAGACAATTCTAAATATAGAATTAATGTATAACACTTATGGCAGCATTTTTTAAAAGTTTTGGAAAAGGAATTCTCTATATACTAGCTCTACCAGCAATACTAGTAGTTCTAGTTATTTTTGCTATTTATGGATTCTTTGTATTTCTTTATATGACAATTAAAAACATCATTCTTTTCTTTACAGGAAGAAAGATTTTTGATGAATTACCAGAAGATAAAAAAGCAAGAGAAATAATTGAAGCAAAACTTAAAGCCGCAACTGAGCCAGCACCTGCTCCTCAACCTCAACAAAATAACACTACTGTTAATAACATTTATGGTGGAATCAATCCTCAACCAGGAACTATTACAGTGACTATTCCAATCAATCAAAACATGTTCAATAACGATACACGTTCCCCAATTGAAATTGCAAATGAAGAAGCAATGAGAATTGCAAACGATCCTTCATCTGTCCAACAAATCAACCAACAAGAAAATGTCGTTGATGCTGTCGAAGCGGAATGTTTAGAAGATGAAGTAAAAGATTTTAATAATGTTGGAGGAGGGGATTTTAATGTTTAATTTTTTAGTGCAATTAACTGAAAATGACAAAAGATTAATCTTTGCCCTTCTTTTGGTTTTCATTCTTGTCTTTGTATTAATTGGATACTTAGGAATGCTTGTTGTTAAAGTTATGAAATGGCAAGGCAAAAAGATGAACCATATGTGTTCAGATGTATTAACTACATTCGTCATTACAGAAAAGAAACAATTCTATAGATACGCAAGAAAAAAGAACAATAGATTATTTTATAAACAATCATGGCTACCATTATTATTAATCATTGTTGCTGCTATTATTCTAATTGTCGGTGAAGCAACATATAAAAATCCTTGGCATTATAATCCATTTAATAAAGAAGATGGCTTTGGCACATTGCTCTTTATTTGGGATTGGAATGATCCTGATTCTTGGACTAAAGTATTTGGATTAAAAGTCTTGGCAAAATGGCCTCCACTTGATCCAGTATATGGTAGACCAGCATTAGAGCTAGCAGCTTGGAGAGCATATGTCTTTGTCCCATTTGTATTTATTGGAGGCATCTGGTATTTAATTGCAGTACAAGCTTATATATCTAGAATGATTGCCATTAGAAAAATTCACGATGAAAATATCGCAGGCGATTTAAGTAATTTTAATCAAAAAGAAGCATTAGCAAATACAGCAATGCCTCCAAAAGAAGATACAAATATTCAATAAAAAAGTTGGAACGTTTTATATGAACCAACTTTTATTTTTTAATTTGAGATAACTGTAATCATCTCATAAATAAGATAAATTAATAAGAATACATCAATACAAATAAGAATTACTAAGTAACGGAATTTTAAGCGTTCTTTTCTTTCCGCTTTTTCCACGATTAATTGTTCGTTTTGTTCCATAGATATTCCTAGTATTTGATGCTATTAGATGTTCTTGGATAAGGTTGAACATCACGAATGTTTTGCATACCTGTAACATACATAAGCAAGCGGTCAAAGCCAATACCGAATCCAGAGTGACGGCAGCCACCATATCTACGTGTATCAAGATACCAATCAAGTCCTTCAATGCCTAATTCATCCATCTTAGCTTTTAAGATGTCGTATCTTTCTTCACGTTGAGATCCACCAACAAGTTCACCAACCGCAGGAACTAATAAGTCACATGCTGCAACTGTCTTGTTGTCATCATTAACTCTCATATAGAATGCTTTAATTTCTTTTGGATAGTCAATTAAGAACAATGGTCCTTTAACTACTTCTTCAGTTAAATATCTCTCGTGTTCAGATTGTAAATCCATGCCCCATTCGATATTGTTGTTTTCAAATTTATGACCATTTTCAACAGCTTTCTTAAGAATTTCAATACCTTCAGTATATTTCATCTTCTTGAATTCAGAATTAACGACATGAGTTAATCTTTCAATTAATGTTTTATCAATCATGGAATTGAAGAAAGCCATTTCATCTGGGCAAGCTGTCATAACATAATTGATACAATATTTAACACAGTCTTCAATAAGTTCCATGTTATCGTTTAAATCAGCAAATGCGATTTCTGGTTCAACCATCCAGAATTCACTAGCGTGTCTAACTGTATTTGAGTGTTCTGCTCTAAATACAGGTCCAAATGTATAAACATCATGGAATGCTAAAGCGAATGGTTCAACGTGTAATTGACCAGTAACAGTCAAGTTAACTTTATGGCCATAGAATGAGAATGGATCTTTTGTATCATGTGTTGTGACATCAAATACGTTACCAGCACCTTCTCCATCGTTAGTTGTGATATCAGGTGTATGAACATAAATGAATCCACGTTCTTGGAAGAATTCATGAATAGCAAATGAGAGAACACTTCTAACTCTGAATACAGCTTGGAATGTATTTGCTCTTGGTCTAATGTGAGCAATATCTCTCAAGAATTCAAATGAGTGTCTCTTCTTTTGAAGTGGATAGTCGTCAGCGACATCTCCTTCAAGAACACATTCATCAACTAATATTTCAAATGGTTGTTTATTTTCAGGTGTAAGTTTTAATTCACCTTTAATACCAATAGCAGATCCTGTTTTTAATGCTGACAATACATCGTGGTCTTTACTGTCTTTTGTATAAACAAGTTGGACATTCTTAAAATATGTTCCATCATTGAATTCAACGAATCCAATAGAGCCGTTATCACGATTTGTCTTGACCCAACCTTCGAGTTCAACATGTTTAACGTGTTCGATTTCTTCTTTATCACCTGCTACAACAATATCGTAGAGTTCGAAATCAGTTACCTTTACAAATTCCATATTTTTATCCTCCGTAGGAATATTATAATTAATAATCGTAGAATTTAAATTCTAATTTTCAAATTTATCCCAATCTTCTATAAACCAGTTTGGATCAACACCAAGATTTAATGAAGCAAACACTTTTCTTTCGTATAAATGTTCTGCAACTTTAGCAATCATAGCAGCGTTATCTGTCGTGCACCAAAGAGGTGGAATAATGATTTTGATGCCTCTATTTTCCATTTCTCTTTTCATTTCACTTCTAAGATATGAGTTAGCAGAGACCCCACCAGCAAGAAGAACTTCTTTAACTTTATATTCTTCAACGGCTTTTGTTGCTCTATCTACTACTAATCCAACTGCAACATCTTGGAATGATTTACACATATTGGCAACATTAACTTGTTCGCCTTTTTGTTCAAGATTATGGACAAGATTAATAACATTTGTTTTTAGTCCTGAATATGACAAATCATATGTATGTTCGCCTTTAAGCGGGACAGGTAAGTTATATGTATGTTCGCCTTCTTTTGATAATTTATCAATAGGTAAACCACCAGGATAAGGTAAACCTAATACTCTAGCTACCTTGTCATAACATTCACCAATTGCATCATCTCTTGTTTCGCCAATAACTTTAAACTTCATATGGTCTTCCATAATGACAAGTTCACTATTACCACCGGAAACAACAACAGCTAATAACGGGAAATGTAATTCATCTATATACTCATTTGCATAAATATGTCCAGTTAAATGATGAACCGGAATAAGTGGCTTTTTATATAGTATTGCAAGAGTTTTTGCTGCTTGTAAGCCAACGTGAAGAGCGCCAATTAAGCCAGGTCCTCTAGTAACTGCAAATGCATCAACTTCTTCTAATTTAATATTTGCTTGTTCTAATGCTTCTTTAAGAACAACAGATATGTTTTCTGCATGAAGTCTACTTGCAATTTCAGGCATAACTCCACCATATTTTCTATGAACTTCTATTTGAGTTGAAACGACATTAGAAAGAAGCTTGCCATCTTTTGTGATAGCAATAGAAGTTTCGTCACAACTTGATTCAATCGCTAAGATAACTGCCATTTTAAATTTCTACCTCTCTAACCATGTAAATTGCATCTTCACCATCATCATAATAATGTGGTTTTATAACGACTTCTTTAAAGCCGTATTTCTTATATAATCCAATTGCAGGAGTATTTGATTTTCTTACTTCAAGAGTCGCTGAAGTAATTCTTTTTGCATAGCATTCTTCATCCATTTCTTTCATTAACTTGCTTGCTAATCCAAGTTTACGATAAGAAGGAAGGATACCAATTTGGCAAATAGTTGCACTATCGAAGGTTTGCCAATAATCTAAAAAACCAACAACCTTCTCATCAACTTCTACCAAGAGAAAATGTGCAAAAGCATTTTCACTAAGTTCACGAGACATATCTTCTTTTTTCCATGGAGAATGAAAACATGCATTCTCAATTTCCATAATCGAAGATAAGTCATTTATATTACCATCTCTAATTTCTGAAATAACCATAATTAATCTTTCATATAAACTGGTTTTAACGCTAATACGTCATCACATGGAGAGATAACTTTCTTTAAGCTAACCATTTCGTTAGCGACAGAAGATTTATATCCTTCCATATTTAAATAACCAGCATTACCGCAAACAATGTAATCAGGATGATTTTCAATGAATTTAATTAATTCTTCATTAGTCATTATTGAATCTTCTTGAATGACATTATTTCCTTCATAAACGCCAACATATGAACGTTTACTTCTAGCGTTAATAACACAGATAGATGGTTTTTCACCATTTTTTAGAACGCGTAATGAGCTGACAGAATAAACAGGAATATTTAATGCCGTACCCATTACTTTTGCGATTGTGATAGCGATTCTAACGCCT
This sequence comes from Bacilli bacterium, assembly GCA_045600585.1. GTDB lineage: Bacteria > Bacillota_I > Bacilli_A > RFN20 > CAG-826 > JAZRYE01. The sequence goes on from JAZRYE010000003.1 coordinate 114,726, forward strand.
GTATATGAACCAGGTCCAACTGAGACCATCACATCTTTAATATCAGTTCTACTAACAGAATATTTATCCAATAATTTATTAATTTCTGGAATCATATATTCTGATTGTTGTTGCCATGCTTCATAGTTGATTTCTTCAATAACTTTATTTTCGTCAGCAAGCGCAACAGTAAGTTCAGTATTAGATGAATCTAAAATAATACTAATCATTATAATAAGCTCCTTAAGAATTGTTCATCTGGTCCAGTGATGTTGATTGTTCTTTCTTCATCGCCGCTTCTTAAAATTTCAATTCTTATAGCGTCTTCTGGAATATATTTTTCAATAAACATTGGCCATTCAATAACTGTAATACCAGTTTCATAGCCAATATATTCTTCAAGTCCTATATCAGTATCAATATCAGCAAGACGATAAGCATCAATGTGAATTAATGGCCTATCACCTTTTAGATAAATCTTCATGATATTAAATGTTGGGGACTGAACAATTTCTTTAATATGAAGTCCTTGTGCAATTCCTCTAACAGTAGTTGTTTTACCAGCCCCCAAATCACCAGACATACAAACAACACTACCATTTGGAAGAAGAGCAGCTAAGCGCTTACCAAAATCCATTGTATTTTCATACGAATCAGTTTTAAAAGTAATCATAATAATTATTGCTCTTTCTTTGTCATATCAAGATAGTCTTGATAATATTTACGAATGCTTTCATCAATGAAAGGGTATGATCTCTCTTTCATTTTCTTGACAACTTCGTTAGTGGTAAATCTTAATACCGTATCTAAATCATCACCATAGTTATATGTGGATTTATGATGAATATATTCTTTTTCATCAAGCACTCTAATATCGTTACTTGGGAATAATTTAGCGTCGAGATCATAATCAATATATTTGATTGTGTCTTTATCAATTATTGATGGAGAAGCTATGTTGCAGTAATAGCAGATACCATCTTTTTTTAACATGCAAATTACATTCCACCATTCTTTTTTAGAAAAGATGGTAACAGCAGGTTCTTTTGTGAACCATTTACGGCCATTAGCCTCTAACACTTTTGCTTTTTTGGATGCAATGACAATATAGTCCGGGTTATTTTCCACAACAAAGCCACGGTCCCAGCAACGATGGAATGAACCGTTGTGTTTAAAACATTGAATTGCTAACCAACGACCTACTAATGCCATAATCTACTTCTTTATTAATGCACAAGCTGATAATACTTGTAATAAGTTTGAACGATATTGTTCATTAGCTTCTTTATTAAATTGCTTTTCAAAAGGCAATGCCATGATGTCATCACTATATGACAAATAAACAGCTGTATGTCCACTCCAAACAGCGACAACAACGTTTAATAAAGCGCCTTTAATTTCAATTTTTGATAATGCATCAAGGAAATCATTTGTTAAATCAGCTGCAATATCAGCGCCTTCTTTGCCATAGAATGAAACTGTTTCTTCGTCTTTTAAAGCAACTAAATCAGCAATATCATCAGGTTGATCAAATTTTTCATCCTTATTCTTATAATTAAGAACATAACGACCTTCAAAATGTAAATCGTTTGGATAAGAAATGTATTTACCAACGAAAGCTGTTTGTTTTTGTTTATTGTTAGTAGTTCCTTTATATAATGCTACATCACCAACAGTAACTGAACGTTTTGCGTATTTAGCGTTAACAACGTTTCTTGAACCGATTTGAACACCTTTAAATGCACCATCGCTAACTAAATCACCTAATTCAAGTTTGTCTTTAGAATCAGAAGTCACTTCTTCAAATTGAGTATCAGAGAAGTTTCTACCATTTAATTGTTCATTAGCGGTTTTGATGTATTCCTTTGTTAAATTTGGGAACTTGTTCTTTGTTAATGCATAGAAGACAATCATTCCAACAACAACTACACCAATGACTGACCAACCAGTGATTTTTAATGCTGGGCTTTCTTGAGTAATAAGTAATAAAGAACCTACAGCGGCAGCAAGAACGACAAGCATCATAATATTGCTTCTTGTTCTGCTTTTCTTGTATGTCTTTAATAAATTTAAACGAGAATCTTCAATAACTTGGTCATAAGGAGTTTTCTCATCTTGAACAGTATTTACTTTTTCTGGTTCAGGAAGTTCAACTTCATTTGATTCTTCGTTTTCTGTAATAGGGTTTTCAATTTTTTCTTCCATAAAAAATCCTCACTTGAAAATACTATAGCACATTTAATATTAAATGTATCTCAAAATAAGAAAAACCTCCTAGCTAAGCTAGAAGGATTAATTCTTTAAACAAATATAATAAGTTTTATTCAGCTATTTCTTCAGTAGAAGATTTATTTGCTTTTTGTGAAGTTGGATATAGCTTATTTATAGTGCAAAGTGGACCATAAAGTGCCATCAAAACACCAACTGCTAATGCACCTGAAATAGTAACATAAGCTAAATTGTATCCAACAGCGGCTGCTAAAGTATAACCATATAAAACAATAGAACTGACTGAACCACCAACAAATCTAATAAATGTAGCAATAATGCCTGCGATTAAAAGGAAGATTTCACCTTTAACTGTATATTTAGTTTGTCCTTCAGCAAGAATGAGATTTATAAAGAAGCCCATAACTGCAACACTACCAAATCCGATTAAATAATCAAATGGGAATGTAGCAAGTCCGTATCCATCAGTTAAGCAAGTTAATAAGCCATAAATCAAGCCGCCACATACAAATCCATGAACAGGTCCACGTCTTAATGCGATAATCATTAAAGGCAACATTTGGAAATTAACAGAACCACTTACTGTAATAGGAAGTTTAATAAAATTAAGAACGAAAGCAGCAGCGATTAAAACACCATCTTCAGATATAGTTTTTGCAGATAAAGATTCAGAATAAGATGTATTAGCTATTCCAAAAACAACTGATAAGGCAAGAGAAGAAACACTAGCTGCAGTAGCCCATCCAGTAGAAGCACCATTATAGTGTTCAACTAATTCACCTGCATAATAAGAGAATAATTCTTTGCTTAAAAATACAAAGCAAACAGCAAGTAAATTCATAAATATTGCAGAAACAAAAATTTGGTCTTTCTTTGCTTTAACAAAAAATGAGATTAAATAAAGAATTGCACCACAACCAATCAATACTAATAGGAGAATTGCTGGCCATTTAGAAGTCAAAGAAGTATCAAATAATTTTAATAAATTAACATCAAAATATTCTTTAACTTTTTCTTCACCAATATAGAATTTGGTTTCATAAGTGAAAACAGTGCCAAATAAAAATAAAGCACTAGCGATAGTTAATACAAAAGATATCAACCATCCAAAACGAGAAATAAAGGAATTCTTTTTCATAATTACCTCCAATAAAAAAGTCCTAAAGACTAGGACAAATACTAAATAGAAAAAATGATTCTTCCGCTAGCATTACCTAGATCAAGTACGGTCGACCTGTCACACAAGTCCTCTCAGCCAAGTTTACTCAGCTCCCACAAATATATTAAATCTTTTATAAATAATTACAAGTTTACAAATTTACCCAATTGATTTCTTTTAAACCACGTGACCTTAAATATTCATTAGCGGTTTTGAAATGATTGTTGCCAAACCATCCACCATGATTAGCGGCTAATGGGCTTGGATGAATGCATTCCAAAATTAAATGGCTTGGGTTATGAAGATGTTCCTTAAGCTTTTTAGCAGGACCTCCCCAAAGCATAAAAACCATTGGTTGGGTTTGTTTATCTAATACTTCTAAAACATCACCTAAAAATTTTTTGTATTCTTTAATATTGTGGCTCATAGCCTGATGAGCACGAACAGATAAAATAGAGTTAAGTAATAAAACGCCTTGTTCTGCTAAGTAGGTTAGATTACCATTGCAAAAGTTCATAGGCATTTGATACTCTTGATATATCTCTTTATATATATTTACTAAAGATGGAGGAACTTTAACGCCATCAGGAACAGAGAAAGATAATCCCATAGCTTGTTCAGGCTCATGATATGGATCTTGTCCCATAATGACAACTTTAACATTGTCTAATGGAGTAAGTTTAAAAGCATTAAATAGTAATTTTCTAGGTGGATATATTTCGAAATTAGAATATTCATCATCAAGAAATTTATGTAAATTAATGCAATATTCTTCTTTGCCTATATCATTAAAAAATTCATTCCAAGAGTTATATTTTTTATCCATAAATGAATAATAACATTTTTACAAAGTAAAATTAATAGTTATAATTAATATCATGAAAGTTTTAATTGTATTTAATCATCCTGCGCCTTATAAAGTTCGTTTATTTAACGAACTAGCAAAGGAAATTGATCTTGAAGTTATTTTTGAAAGAACAAAAGCCAAAAATAGACCTGACAGTTTTTATAATATAAATCAATATAATTTCAAACATACATTCTATAAGAATGGATATTTCGGAAACGAACAATCAAATTCTTTTAGATTGAGGAAATTTATTAAAAACCATTATAAGGATTACGACTTGGTAATCATGAATGGCTATAGCACTATTACTGAAATGAGAGCTATTAGTTATATGAAAAAGCATAACCGAGATTTCGTTTTATTCATTAATGGCGGAGTATTAAAAAACAAAGAGAACTTCATTAAGGCAAGAATTAAAAGAAAATACATATCTTCTGCTAAATACTATTTTTCTCCATGTGAAGAAGCAGATGAATATTTGACCTATTATGGAGCAAATAAAAATGCAATCTTCCACTACCCATATTCAACTTTCTATATGGGTGATGTTTTAGGTAGCCCACTTTCAAAAGAAGAGAAAAAATTGCTCAGAGAAAAGTGGAAAGTTCCTAATTCGAAAACGTTCATTTCTGCGTCACAATTCATTGATAGAAAAAACAATGAGCAATTAATTAGATTATTTAAGAAAATTGATGCTAACTTAATACTTGTTGGAGAAGGCGAATTAAAGGAAAAATATGAATCCATTATTCGCGAAGAAAATATTACCAATGTCGAGCTTAGACCTTTCATGAAGAAAGAAGAATTATTTGATTTATTTAAAGCATGTGATGGATTTATAACTTTATCAAAAGAAGACATTTACGGACACACAACAGAAGAAGCTTTAGCTAATGGTTTGCCAGTAGTTTCAAGCAAAAATGTTATCAGTTCTAGACACCTAATTAAAGATGGAGAAAATGGATATCTTGTCAATATAAAAGACAATGAGTCTATATTGACATCAATCAATATGATTAACGAATCAATGATTGCTAAAGCAATCAAAACTGCAAAAGACAATACAATTGAAGCAACAACTCAGCATATATTAAATGCTATGAAAGAGATATTAAAATGAACATTATATATTTCACAACTACATTGAAGGACATAGATTTTAAAGGCTTTTCTCAAAGCTGGAAAACTCCATTAAATCCTAGCAATCAAAATTTCCACAATAAATTAATTAGAAGCTTGGCAATTAATAATAAAGTCAACGTCATTTCTTTACGTCCTTATTCTAAAAAATATTGTCGTATTCCTAAACTTGTTAGTGAATCATCAACTGAAGGTAATATTAGTTGGCATTATTTAGCAATTCCAAGAAACAAATTATTCATATTAAATTCCTGTGCTAAACAATCAAAAGAAATACTTAAAGGTTTAATTACAAAAGACACAGTTTTCTTATTCGATACAATGAATCAAAAAGCTATTTATGTAGCGAACAAAATGAAAGCAAAATATAAGAAACCAGTAATTGGTATTTGCACAGATGATCCAAGAAATATTTCTGGAGTTAAGCCTTCATTTATTAAAAATATTTTAAAAAATACTAATAACTTAGATGGATATATCTGTTTAACAGAAGGATTGAATGAATTATTTAATGTAAAAACAATGCCTAATTATATTCTTGAAGGTATCGTTGAAGACGAACAACCTAGAAAAGTCGAAAATGTTTATGGTGACTATATCTTCTTTGGTGGTTCGTTGATGATGAAGTATGGCATTAAGGATTTAATCAAAGCTTTCGAATCCCTAAATAAGTCAAATTTAAGATTAGTTATATGTGGACACCATGAAGAGCCATGGTTAAAAGATAAGATTAATAGATTACCAAATTCAGTTTATTTAGGTATTCTTCCAGTTAAGCAAGTACTTCAACTTGAGAAAAATGCTTTGGTCAATATCAACCCAAGACCATATTCTGAAAAATTTGATAAATATTCAATTCCAAGTAAAACCATTGAGTATCTATCATCAGGAACTTTGACAATTTCATGTAAAAATACAATTCTTGAGAAAGAGTTCAAAGACGACATAGTTTGGTGTGAATCAACGCAAGAAGGCATTAAAGAGGCAATCGAAAAAGTTATTAAGATGTCCGCGAAAAAGAGAGAAGAAATGGGCGCAAGAGCAAAAGAAAAAGTCATGGATTTATATTCCTTGACTTCTGTTAACGAAAAAATTAATAATTTCTTAATTCAATTCACTAAATAATACTTTCTCAATTTCTTTAGAAATTTTATTTAAAGTAAAATGAGATTCATAATATGCTCGGTTATTATTACCGAGCTTTTCTTTTTCTTCTTTAGACAAGCTAGATATTTTAAAAATTCCTTCTTTCAGGCTTTGAACGTCTTGATCAACAATAATTGACCCTTTAGACTCATTTAAAATATCTTTTCCATCGCCACCAAGCATCGCCAATATTGGTTTGCCAAAAGCCATAGACATCACAAGTTTATTTGGAATCGTTTTGCCAACATATCCTTCATTCTTTAAAGAAACATATAAAGCGTCAGAGCTTTTAAAATATTGAGCTGCTCTTTTGGCAGGAATTGGTCCATGATAAATCACAGTATTTTCTAAGCCGTACTCATTAATTTTAGATTGTAACAAATCAGATTCAGGGCCCATTCCAATAATATGGAAGCGAATATTCGTATTTTTTAAATCTTTCATCGCTTCAGCAATCATAGGGATTAGTTGAATTCTTCCAATATTTCCACAATATAAGATATTAAATCCATCGCCCAAATCAATTGTTTGTTCGGAACAACTATCAACTAAGCAAGGTTGAGGAATGTAATCAAACCCTTTATCATCCATTTTTAAAACATTGTTGAAATATTCCTTAAATGATGGAGATCCAATGATTACTCTATTTGTTTCTTTGTACAATTTGTATGACCATTTATACAAAATTTTATACATCAATGATTTTTCTTTAACTGCATGTGTTATTAAAACTGACTCAGGCCATAAATCTACACAATGAACAACATGTGGAACATTATGTTTCTTTTTATATAAATCTCCTGCAGCCAAAATTGTTACTGGAGACAAAGACATAGAATATACGATGTCAAATTTTTCTTCGCATTTTCTAATCCAGGATTTTGAGTTCTTCCAAAACGATAAGTAATTTTTAATAATAGAAAAGCGACTTTTATTTCTAGCAACCAATTTTACTCTATGAACTTTTACCCCATTGATTTCTTCATACTTAATTTTCACATACTCAGGAAGAATTTTGTTATATCCATAATTTGGTTTTCCGGTTAAAACAGTAACATCGTGTCCAATTTTAACTAATTCTTCACAAATATTAGTTATGACAAAGTTTTCTGGGTAATATAATTGGCAAACAACTAAAATCTTCATACAAGTTTATAATATCAAAAACAAATTAATGTGGATAGAAATTGCTAATATTTCAATTAAATAAGAATACTTGTATAATGTTGTTATTATGAAAAACAACATTCGTATAAATGTAATAGTTAATATCATTAGAACGTTAGTTTTAACATTTTTATCATTTATTACTTTTCCATGGGTATGTCGATATTTAGGTGAATCCGCAGTTGGAACATATACCTGGGCCAATACTTTTGTTATGTATTTCTTGATTTTAGCTAAAGTTGGCATTCCAAACTTAGCAGTAAGAGAGTGCGTTAAAGTTCGAGATGATAAAGAAAAACTATCAAACAAAGTTCAAAAATTCTTTTTAATACAATTAGTAACTACATTAATTTCGTTTGGATTAATGTGTGTACTCGTGTATTCTGTTAAAGATTTTGAAAGCATTTCATCTTTGATCTTTGTATTATCATTAAACTTCTTATCAGGAGCGTTCTCTTTTGAATGGTTATTTATTGCATTAGAAAAGCAATTCTATATGTCCGTAAGAAGTATCATTGCTTTAACTTTATCTGCAATATTAATTGTTGTCTTTGTTACTTCTCCAAGTCATTTGCTTTTATATGCTTTAATCGCTGTAAGCGTTACATTTTTTACAACAATTAGTAACTTATACTATTTAAGAAAATACATTTCTTTCAAAAAGACAATGCCTTACCAGGTAAAAGAATATATCAAACCATTATCAGTTTTATGTATTTTGACATTGCTTGTATCTTTATACAATCAAACAGATACATTAATTTTAGGCTTTATCGATTCCAGCAAGATTGAAGTTGCAAGCTACTCGGTTGGTATTAAAGGTGTTGATATTATTATTGGTATTATTACTGCTTTATCAACTGTATTTATTCCAAGAGCGGCTTACTATTATGAAAAAGAAGATAAAAGATTCTTTAACAATCTAAACAAATACTCAATTAACATTTGTATGTTTATTGTCATTCCAGCCATTATTACAATGTGCGTTTTAGCAAAACCAATATGTGGAATTATTTCAGGAACTGATTATCGTGGAGAAGTATCTTCATATCAATCCGCACCAGCAATATTAATTACTTTAGCGGCTATCATGTTAACTTATTCATTGGGTGATATTATTTATGGCCAAATTTTATTGCCAATGAAAAAAGAAAAGTTTTATATGTTTGCAATGCTCTTCGGAACAATTCTTAATATCGCATTTTCTATATTATTAGGTGGATATGTATTCCCAAGAAACAATTTATCACCTGCAATAGGTGTTGCAATAGGCACAGTAACAACAGATTTCTTATTGATTGTATTTTTACTCATCGTTACTTGGAAATGGTCTAAAACAGCCGTTTTTAATTTAAATACTTTAAAATTACTCGCTGCTAACGGATTGGTTCTTGCAATATCATTAGTTTTAAGAAACCCAATTGAAAAATTATTTGCTAATGTATCTTCTTCAATTGAAATAACTTATATATTAGAAATTGTTTCAATAGTTGTAATAGACGCTATTGCTTATCTAGTAACGTTAGATTTATTAAAAGAAAATTTAGTTTCTTCTTTCTTACCAAATAGAAAGAAACAAATTGAAGATAAATAAAAAGGGGCTGTTCGAAAACCTATGGGTAAGTAGAAGCCCTTTTTTCATGCAAAAATTAAGAACAATTATAATAAATAGATGATTTTTGTTTTGGAGAATTATTAATTGAGAACAACATTAACGATTCCTTCGAGGTTACA
>JAZRYE010000004.1:0-137354 GCA_045600585.1 Bacilli bacterium
ACAGTTGGATTAGATACCAAGAAAGTGCAAGAGTATATCAGAGATCAAGAAAAAGAAGATATGATTCAAGATAATTTGTCGAGCAAAGAATATAAAGACCCTTTTAAGGGTAGCTAGAGTGAGAATCACGGTTGTCAGTCCTCATATGACCCTTGAGGGTCTGTGGAGTATTAGCCCTTATAGGGTTTAGTCAGTACAACGTATTTTATGCGTTGGTACTATTTAGGCCATTCGTGGCAAAGTAATTATTGAAATACTAATAGTATTTAGTGTATATTATTATACAGGCGCTTATGCGTTATGGTTTTATTTATTACTAGGAGGGAAAATTATGCGTAGATTATGGGCTCATATCGTTCTTGCATTTACAGCTCTTGTTTTAATCGGAACTACTTTTAGTGCAGTTTTCACAAAAACAGGATCAAACATTGAATATCAGAACGGTAAAGAAATCGCTTACCGCATTTCCGACAAAGACGATCCTGAAGCAGTACTCGAGGAAGGCGCTGCTGAAGAAGTCGCAACAGAATTTGAAAAGAGACTTGAGACAGCTGGTGTCTCCCGTTACAAAGTTGTAGTGGAAGGCAATGATACAGTTAAAGTTACATTCTCTCAAGACACAGATGATGAATATTCAAGACTTAGTGCTTATTTAGCATTCAATGGTTCTCTTGCTTTAACAACAAGCAACAACCACTATGTATTGGGTTCTGAATTCTTAACTGATGAAAAAGCATACCTCGATGATGTTAACGGATATCCAACTGTTGTTATTCCTGTTAACGTTGATAACCCATCTTATAAAGACGTTATCGCTGCTTGTGAACAACAAAGAGACAATAACGAAGAAGGTGGTGAAACAAACACTGACGACGAAGGTAACGAATCAACTTCATATTATGTTTATATGTGGTATGACTATGAACCAGAATACGATTTATATGAATATGCTACAGATAAAGAAAATGAAGGATATGATTCCAACATTGCAAATAAGTTATTCATGAAATTCAGTATTGATAACTTATATTTCCCAGATGATGAAAATAACAAATTAGCTTCTTCTATCAATGTCACAACAGGCGAAGATGGAACTGCTTCTGTTGCAAATATTAGATCAGCATATTCTACTGCAAGATTCTATGTTAACCTCATCAACGCAGGCGAATTACCATATCACTGCGAAATGATGTATTCAAGAACTGCAGAAGCATTTGTTGAAAATCCAGTTGAATTAGGTCAACACGTTACTGTTGCTTGGAGCAAGACATTCATTGCAACATTATGCGCTGTTATCGTTGTTTCCTTATTATTAGTTGTATTCTATCGTTTAGGAGCCTTAAGCGTTGCAACTATCTCTATTGCATCAACATTTGCTGGTATTGGTGCTATTACAATTCTCTCCGTTAACTTTAATATTTGTGCCATCGTTGGCTTAGTTACAGTTGCAATTGCTTCCTTAGCAAGTGGAATTGTCTATTTATCAAAACTTAAAGATGAAGCTTATAAAGGTCGTAGCTTAAAGAAAGCTAATACTGAAGCTAGCAAAAAATCAACATTACCAATCGTTGACATTAACGTTGTTACAATGATTGCTGGTGCAATTGCTTATTTATTAGGCGGTGCATTAATGAAGTCATTTGCAGCTGTTACTGTTATTGGTGGTTTAGTTTCACTAATTTTTAACACATTAGCTTTAAAAGGCATGATGTGGCTCAGTACGAACGTAACTGGCTTAACTGGTAAATATGAAGCATTTGGCATCGATTCTAAAAAAGTTCCAAATCTTATGTCTGAAGAAAAGCAAACATATTTTGGTCCTTATGCAGACAAAGACTTCACAAAGAAAAAGAAACCTGTTGCTATTGTTTCCGCATTATTATTCGTCGCAGCATTAGCTGGCACAATTGTCTTCGGCATTACAAAGAATGGTGCTGTCTATAACGATGGAACTAACTACGCTCCTACAGAAATCTATTTTGAATCTGAAAGAGCTAGTGAAGATACAGCTGTTACATTAAATCCAGATGCAGTTACTGATATCTTAGAACATACATATGTTTATGATTCTGATGAATCAAAAGCTGTTCAATTAAATACATTAGTTGATGGCATTCCTACTTTATATTCTTATAGCACATCAGAGCAAAACGTTTACACATATCATTATGTTGTTGTCGTTACATTAACTTCTGAAATTAACCAAGATGAAAAATTAGCATATTACGTTGACTCAACAGATGCTAAACAAATGATTGGAAGTAAATTAACTGAAGTTCTTGAAGCTGAAGTTGCTTCATGGGATAGTGATGCGAAAGCAGATGTTAAAAACGCTCATACAGTTACATCTATTCAACCTAAATTTGTTCCAATTGTCTTAGCTACTGTTGTTGGAATTGCAGTAAGTGCTGCTTACTTAATGTTAAGATATCGTTTATCTCGTGGCTTAGCAGCTCTTGTTATGCCAATCGCTACTACAACAATTGCAGCTGGCATCTTTGCATTAATTAGAGTTCCAGTTGGAAGCACAGTTGTATTAGCTCTCCCAATCATTGCAGTATTCTCATTAATCATTTCTATCATCTTTATGAATAAAGAAAGAGAAATGGTTATCGAAGATAAAACAAGAGATAATTCAGTTGAAAATCGTCAAAAGATTATGGCTAAAGCAAATTCTTCTGCTTTTACTCCAATCTTAATGCTTAGCGTTTTAGTTCTCTATATTGGAATCGACTTCTTCGGATTCGGTCCAATTGCGACAGCTTGGATTTTTGTCCTTATCTTGTTAGGCTGCTTAATTTCTTCTGTACTTGTTACAACATTATTTGGCCCATTATCACAAGTGTTCTTCAAATGGTTTAAATTCATTAATGTTTCTAAACCAAGAAAAGAAAAGAAGAAGACTAAGAAAATTACAACTTCTAGAAGAAGCGCTGAACCTGAAGAAGCTGTCTTCATTGGTATCAACGACTAATTGATAAAAACAAATATAAGGCTACCATCGAGTAGCCTTTAATCTATATTTATGCAAAACTCATTATTTGATCGACTTTTAAACTTTTATAACATTAATAAAGAAGAATATGAAAAATTAACTGCTCCAGTTACATCTTCTTCTTTTGATGCAGGCCATAAATTCGACTATATGGAAGAAGCTTGTGAGTTAGTAAAACAAATAATGAGAGAAAACGGAAAAATAATCGTATATGGCGATTATGACGCTGATGGAGTCATGGGAACATCTATTTTAGTAAAGATGTTTAACTATGTTAATTATCAGTGTGGATATTATTTACCTAATCGCTATGTTGATGGCTATGGAATAACAGTTGAAAAAGCAAAAGAAATAGTGGATAAAGGCTATTCTTTAGTAATAACTGTTGATAATGGTATTACTGCTTTCGAATCAATTGATTATTTAAAAGCTAATGGATTAAAAGTTATCGTTCTTGATCATCATCAAATGCAAGAATTTCTTCCAAATGCTGACTATATCATCCATCCTACAATTTCTCATTTTGGCGATATTGCTTCTTCTGGCGCTTTTGTCGCTTTTGAATTCTCTAAATCGTTTTTAGGCAGATTTGATAAATATTTATCAACGCTCGCTTCAATATCTCTAATAAGCGATATGATGCCTTTAAAAGAATATAATCGTGATTTATTGAGATATGTTTTTGCAAATTACAAAGACGGTGAATTTAAAGCCATTGATTTATTAAAAGAAGACGAGCCATTTAATGAAAACACAATCGGCATGAAAATTGCTCCAAAGATTAATGCGGTTGGAAGATTAATTGATAATAACAGCATCAATCATATGGTTAGATATTTTACAACTGATGATGAAGAAAAACTTTTAAACTACATATCTTGGATTAATTCTTTGAATGAAGAACGTAAGAATATTTCAAAAGAAGCTGTTAAGTCATTAGATGGTGATTATAGTGATAAGCATTGCATCGTCCTTCAAATGGATGTTAAAGAAGGCTTATTAGGTCTTATTGCTAACCATTTATGTTCTACTTATCACGTTCCATCTATCGTTTTTGCTCATGAAAGAGATGGAGAATTATTAAAAGGTAGTTGCCGTGCTCCTGAAGGCTTTAATGTTGTTGAAGCTTTTAATTCTTGTTCTGACTTATTAACAACTGCAGGTGGACACGCTCTTGCCGGAGGATGTTCTTTGGAAGAAAGAAATTTAAATGCTTTTGAAAAGAAATTTGATGAAATCTGTAAGAATACACCAGTCAGCCAAAAGAATGATGAATATATTCCTTTAGGAATACAAGAAATTAATAACGAAAGTTATGATATTATTCAATCCTTTTCACCTTTTGGAGAATGTTGGAAGGCACCTTTATTTCTTGTTAAGAGAATAAAAACCTCTTCTTTAATGTTTTCAAGAGATAATAAACACATTCTTTCTCAGATTGGCAATTCGTCTCGTCTTGTCGGTTTCTCTTTTTCAAAAGAAGAAGTTACTAACTTTGATTTTGTTGATCTTGTTGGAAAATTAAAGAAAAGCACATATCGCGGATTTACAAATATTGAGTTTTCAATTAGAGAATATAAAGAAAGCAAATAAACTATTAACCCACAAAAAATATAATCAATTTGATACATTTGTTTATAATAATTCCCCTAATAAGCGGTTTTATTTTCGACTTATTGAAATAAAAAATATAAATATATAATATATAAATGTTAACTTTGTTAACAATTTTTGCTTATGTTGTTTGGAAAATATTTAAAAAAGTACTACAAGAAATATGCATTCTTCTTAATTGTGGGTGTGCTTGTTCTTATTTTGATTGACTGGGTCCAACTTTATATTCCTGAATATTTAGGAAGAATCGTCAGTTATCTACAAGACGGTAGTGTCACCTCTGAAGAACTTGGCCTCATTGGTAAAACTGTGGGATATGTTTTAATTGTGGCGGCAATTATGTCTTTGGGAAGAGTTTTATTTAGGCTTGTAATTTTCCATGCATCATACGGTATTGAAGCAGGACTTAGAAGAGAAATGTTTGAAAAGGCAGAAAGACTTTCTCAACGTTATTACCATGAAAATAAAGTTGGAACTATTATGTCATGGTTCTCAAGTGATTTAGAGACAATTGAAGAATGCTTTGGTTGGGGAACAGTTATGTTAGTTGATGCATTCTTCTTATCCATTCTTACTATATACAAAATGTTCTCTTTAGAGATTGCTCTTTCTTGCATTGCCATTATTCCGATTGTTTTAATTGTTATTTGGGGTGCGCTTGTTGAGAAATTCATGGGTAAGAAGTGGAAAGAAAGACAAGAAGCTTTCGATTCTTTATATGATTACGCTCAAGAAAATTTTACTGGCATACGAGTTATTAAAGCTTTTGTTAAAGAAAACCAAGAAATCCATCAATTCGCTAAAGTTGCTAGACAAAATGAAAATGTTAATATCCAGTTTGTTAAAATTTCGGTCTTATTTGATGTTTTAATCGAGATAATTATTTCTCTTGTGTTAAGTATTATTCTTGGCTTTGGCGGTTGGTTCACATATGCGTGTGTAACTGGCAATCCAGTAGTGATATTCAACCAATCTATTTCTATGTCTGCAGACAAACTTGTTGTTTTTACTGGCTATTTTGATACGCTTGTTTGGCCTGCAATTGCCTTGGGAAATATCATTACAATGAGAGCAAGAGGCAAAGCCTCTATGAAACGTGTTTCTAACTTCTTGGATCAAAACGAAGAAATTAAAAATATAGAAAATCCAATTGTTTTAGATGGTTGTAAGGGTGAAATTACTTTTAATAATTTTTCTTTTAATTATCCATCTTCGAATGATGAAGTTATTAGCAATGTTTCTTTAACCATTAAACCAGGAGAGGCTGTAGGCATCATCGGCAAAATTGGTTCTGGTAAATCAACATTAGTTCAAGCTTTATTGAGATTATATAATATTGCCCCTAATTCAATTTTAATCGATGGAAATGACATTATGGATTGTGATATTGA
Organism: Bacilli bacterium; assembly: GCA_045600585.1. GTDB lineage: Bacteria > Bacillota_I > Bacilli_A > RFN20 > CAG-826 > JAZRYE01. The sequence continues at coordinate 6,001 of JAZRYE010000004.1, forward strand.
AAGTGTTAGAAAACATATTGCTTATGTTCCTCAAGATAATTTTTTATTTAGTGATTCTATTAAAAATAATATTAATTTTTCTGATATAGACATTAGTATTGAAGATACTATATCTGCGGCAGAATTCGCAGATGTCCATGATAATATCATGGATTTTAAGAACAAATATGAAACAGTCATGGGTGAACGCGGAGTAACTCTTTCTGGTGGTCAAAAACAAAGAATATCTATTGCAAGAGCGTATGTTAAAAATTCAGCGATTATGATTTTAGATGATTCAGTAAGCGCTGTTGATATTAAAACTGAACAAAAGATTTTGAATAACATCAAGGAACTTAGAAAAGAAAAAACAACCATCGTCATTTCTTCTCGTGTTTCTACTGTCAATCAATTAGATAAAGTCATTGTTCTTAAAAATGGTGAACTCGAAGCTTTTGATACACCTTCAAATTTATTAAAGACTTCTGAAACATTTAAAAAGATGACTTATTTACAAAAATTAGAAAAAGAAGTGGAGGGAAAGTAAATGCCAGATGAGTACGATTTACAAGATTCTGAATCTGAATCTTTAAAAGGCGAAAAAGAGATTTCCCTTAAAGACTTCTATAAAAGAATAAATCATTATTTAAAGCCACAATTAGTTTGGTTTATTTTGTCGTTTATTCTAATTATTTTGAATGTCGTATTCGGCATGATATTCCCGTTATGCATCAGCAAAATTACTGACAATTTACAAAGTGGAATTAATGTTTCCTTGAAATATGTTCTCATGCTTGCGACAGGTTATTTTATTCTTTCTGTTGTTAGCCAATTTGTTCTTTATTTAGAATCTATGATTCTACAAAGAGCAGGACAAAAGATTATATATCAATTAAGAATGGAAGTTTTTGAACATATCGAAAGAATGAGTCAAAACCAACTTAACGAAATGCCTGTAGGATCTTTAGTTACTAGAGTTGCTTCCTATACTTCTTCAATGAGTGATTTGTTTACAAACACATTAGTAAACTTATTGAGAAATGCTCTCACAGTTATCTTTGTTTACGGCATAATGTTCTATTTATCTTGGAAGCTTTCGCTAGTCTTACTGATCTTTGTCGTTGTTGTGTTCTTAATTTCATTTTTCTTTCAAAGATTAGTTAAAAAGATCTATAGAAATGAAAGAAGATATGTATCTGAATTAAATACTTTTTTAAACGAAAATCTTTCTGGGATGAAAATAATACAAATATTTAATCAAGAAAGAAGAAAACTTAAAGAATTCGATGATAAAAACAATGGATTAAGAAGAGCTAGATATAAAGTTATTGTCGCTTTTGGTATATATCGTCCATTGATTACGCTTATATATTACTCTGCAATTGCTGTAACTTTCTTGGTCGGAACGAGAATTGGCTTGAGCGGTGGCGAAATAGTTGCATTCTATTTATATCTATCTAATTTCTTCAACCCAATTCAAAATATTGCTGATAGTTTGAATGATATTCAAAAAGCAGTTTCTGCTTCAGAAAAATTATTTGCTCTATTAGACATTCCTCCTGATGTTTTAGATAATGAAAGCGCAAAAGAAATTGAATATTTTGATGGTAAAATTGAATTCAAAAATGTTTGGTTTAGCTATCTTCCTGGCGAATGGATTTTAAAAGATGTTTCATTTGTAATTAATCCAGGAGAGACTTGTGCCTTTGTTGGAGCTACAGGCGCAGGTAAAACTACAATTCTTTCTTTAATTGTCAGAAATTATGAAATACAAAAAGGTCAAATATTGATTGATGATATGGATATCAAAGATATCAAGATTGAATCGTTAAGAAAAGCGATTGGTCAAATGCTTCAAGATGTTTTCCTTTTTTCTGGAACAATAAAGAGTAATATCACTCTTCATGACGATTCGTTCACTGATAAAGAAATCATGAATACTTGTGAATATGTAAACGCTGATTCATTTATCAATAATTTACCTAATGGTTTAGAGGAAGAAGTAATTGAAAGAGGGGAAAATTTCTCTCAAGGTCAAAGACAACTTCTTTCATTTGCTCGAACTGTTCTACATAAACCTCAAATATTGATTCTTGATGAGGCAACTGCAAATATTGATACAGAAACAGAAGTGCTGATTCAAAATTCTCTTGATAAAATCAAGAATATTGGCACCATGTTAGTTGTTGCGCATCGTCTATCAACAATTCAAAAAGCTGATCAAATTGTCGTGCTACAACATGGTGAAGTAATTGAAAAAGGAAACCATCAAGAACTTTTAAAACAAAAAGGTTATTATTACAAACTGTATTTATTACAATTTGTTAATAAAAACGAATAAAATTATTCCTTTTATAATATTTTTCAAACTGCCTTACTTATTCTTTGGCAGTTTTTTCTTTTTATTATCAATTTATCTCTTTCTTTTTCTTTGAAAAATAAAGAAAAGTGATATTATGTATAGTGAATATTTTTTATTATGGAAAACGAAAAGAAATTACCAATTAACGGTGGATATCCACTTCACACATTCGAGGACGTAGAAAAAGTCTACATGCTCTATATTTCTAATGCTCAAGATAGAGCACAAATTAAAAAGGCATATGATTTTATCATTGCTAAACACGAAGGACAAAAAAGAAAAAGTGGTGAACCTTATTACCATCACCTTATCGAAGTAGCCTATATTTTAGCGGAACTTACTTGCGGCCCAGAAACAATTATGGCTGGCTTATTACACGATGTTGTTGAGGACACAGATGTAGAAATCGGCGATATTGAAAAAGGCTGGGGTAGTGAAGTTGCAAAGATTGTTGACGCTTTAACAAAAATTCAACGTTTAAAGCTTTCAAAGATTTCTGCTGAAGAATTTGAAGCTGAAGATCATAGAAAGATTTTCCTTGGCATGGCTAAAGATGTCCGTGTCATCATTGTCAAACTCGCTGATAGACTCCATAACATGCGTACTTTAGGTGCATTATCTCCTGAAAGACAACAAGCTCTTTCTAAAGAAACACTTGAAATATTTGCTCCTATTGCTCACCGCTTAGGTCTTGATGTTATTAAATCTGAATTAGAAGATTTATGTCTTAAATATCTTGAACCAGAAAAGTTCAATGAAATTTCTAACTTACTTTCCAAAAAAGCAAGGACAATGAATAAATCTCTTGACGGTTTAAAGAAAAGACTTGCTGATATTTTATTCGAAAATAATATTCCTTTTGAAATATCCGCGCGTGTAAAGTCTATTTATTCTATTTATCGTAAGATGTATATTAAAGGACATCCGTTCGATGAAATTTACGACATTCTCGCTCTTCGTATTATCACTGATAGCGAAATTCAATGTTATGAAATATTAGGTCTGATTCATAAAACCTATAAACCTGTTCCTGGCAGATTTAAGGATTATATTGCTATGCCTAAACCAAATATGTATCAATCGCTTCATACAACAATTGTTTCTGGTGATGGTAACTTCTATGAAGTTCAAATCAGAACAAAAGAGATGGATGAAGTTGCAGAAACCGGCATTGCTGCTCACTGGGCATATAAAGAAGGCGGATATAACTCAAGACAAGAACAAGAAGAAATTGAAAATAAATTGCACTGGTTTAGAGACTTTGTCTCTATTTCAAATGATGGAGCGCAAGAAAATGCTTCTGAATATATGAATGATTTAACTCATGATATCTTCGAAGCTAATGTCTATGTATTTACTCCTAAGGGCAAGGTCATTGAACTTCCTAGTGGTTCTACTCCAGTTGATTTTGCTTATCGAATCCATTCACGTGTTGGCGATCAAACAGTTGGCGCTTTAGTTAACGGCATCCTCGTTCCACTTAACACAATGCTTAAGACTGGTGACATGATTGAAATTAAAACTTCAAAAGCCTCACCTGGACCAAGCGAAGGCTGGCTTGACTTTGTCAAGAGTAGCGCTGCTAAATCAGCAATTAAGAAATATGTAGCTAAAAAGAATGCAGAGCTTTTAAGAGAAGAGAAAATCAATAAAGGTAAACAATCTTGTATTGATGCTTTCCGTGATAGGGCAGTTGAAGAAGATGAGATGATGAAATATCTCACTGATCCAAAGCTTCTTGAATATTACGAAGTTGAAAACGTTGATGAGCTATTTATTTGCGTTTCAAATAGAAAGCCAACAGCGTCCGCAATCATTGAATACTTGCATATTAAAAGACCTGTCGTTATTCCACAAGGTGGAAAAATTAAAACAAAGACTGGTGATCAATGTCCTGTTTATTGCCAAGGCGTTGGATCTATTGCCTTAAATCTTGCTCCATGTTGCACTCCAATTCCAGGAGATGACATCATTGGTTATATTACAAGAGGCAAAGGCATCACGGTCCATAGAAGGAGCTGTCCAAACGTTTTAAGAGAAAATGAAAGACTTATTGACGTCTATTGGAGAGACGATTTGGAATATTCAACTCATCCAGTCGACATTACAATCGAATCTTTGGATAGACCAAACTTATTAGTTGAAATTGTTAATTGCTTAACAAGTTCTAAAGTATCCATTAATTCAATTCATGCAAGAGTTGCAAGTAATGGTAGCGCTATCTTCAGCGCAACAATTCTTGTCAGCGACGCAAAACGATTGTCAGATATATTCAATATATTACATAACGTTCCAGGCGTTTATAACGTCTCGAGAGTTATTCATTAAGAAAGGGGAAAATTATGACTGTAAATAACGTAAAAGGCACACACGATATCATGGGTGAAGAAGCTAGAGCTTTCTTTGCTGTTGAGAGTTTGTTACGTGAATGTGCTGAAGCATTCGCTTATAGCGAAGTTAGACCTCCAGTCCTTGAATACAGCGAGGTATTTGTTCGTGGTGTAGGTGAATCAAGCGATATCGTTAGAAAAGAAATGTACACTTTTGAAGATAAAGGTGGACGTATGAATACACTTCGTCCTGAATTCACAGCAGGCATTATGCGTCTTGTTGTTCAGAACAAATTATTATTTACTAACGAATTGCCATTAAAACTTTATTATGACGGTCCTGTATTTAGATACGAGAGACCTCAATTAGGAAGATATCGTCAATTCAACCAATTCGGTGTTGAATCAGTTGGATGTACAAATCCAATGAATGATGTTGAAGTTATCTCTTTAGCATATTCAATGCTTATGGCACTAGGTTTAGAAAATGTCAAAGTTAAAATCAATACATTAGGCGATGATGAATCTAGAACAAATTATAAGGTTGCATTGAAGGAATACTTTGGAAAACATATTAAAAATATGTGTCCTGACTGCAAACAACGTTTTGAAATCAATCCTCTAAGAATTCTTGACTGCAAAGTTCCAGAAGATCAAGAGATTGTTAAAGACGCTCCTAAGATGTCTGACTATTTATCAGAAACAGCAAAAGAAAAGTTTGCATTTGTTCTCGATGCATTAGAAGGATTAGAAATTCCTTATGAAGTTGATGACACTTTAGTTAGAGGACTTGATTACTATAGCGATACAGTCTTTGAATTCCATTATACAAGCGCGAAAGGCAATAACTATGGTGCAATTGGAGCTGGCGGACATTATGATCGATTAGTCCATGAAATGGGCGGACCTGATCTTCCAGGTGTCGGCTTCTCATTCGGTGTTGAAAGACTTGTTTCTGTTTTAACAGATGATAACTTATTGCCTTCTGTTGCTAAGAGCGTTGACATCTATGTAATGGCAATGGGTTCTGAAGCAAAAATGATGGGCATGCAAGCCGCAAATGCATTAAGAATGTATGGTGTAGTTGTTGATTATTGCTTTGATGATGTTAAGTTTGGAAATATGTTCAAACGTGCACAAAAGAAGAATGCTAAATATGCATTAATTATTGGTGATAACGAAGTTAAAGAAGAAAAAACAATTCTTAAAAACTTAGAAACTCAAGAGCAAATTGAAGTTAACAATTCTGAATTAATCGATAAGGTAATTGAATTACTTGATGGTTCAGAAGGAAATAAAAAAGAATGTGAATGCGATTGTAGCGGTGAAGAAGGCTGCTGCTGTTGCCATAACAAAGGAGAATAAGCAAAAATATGGAAAGAACATGTAGAAATACTGAATTATCCATCGCTAATGTCGGACAAGAAGTAACTCTTGTTGGCTGGGTTAGCAAAAGAAGAAACTTAGGATCCATTCTCTTTATTGATCTTAGAGATCGTTCAGGCATCATTCAAATCATGGTTCCTGATACAGAAAATGTACCTGATATTCGTAATGAATATGTTATTCAAGTTGTTGGTACTGTTAACAAAAGAGAAGTCGCAAATCCTAAGATGAAAACAGGAGAAATTGAAATTATTGCTAAGACTATCAAGGTAGTTAATACAGCAAAAACAACTCCAATTATCATCGCAGATGATACAGACGCATTAGAAGATACAAGACTTAAATATCGTTATCTCGATTTACGTCGTCCATGTATGCAAAAATATTTCGACATCCGTGACACAATTAAGATTACGACACATAGTTATCTCCATAACTTAAAGTTCATTGAAATTGAAACTCCAATGCTTTGTGCATCTTCTCCAGAAGGCGCTAAAGAATATTTAGTTCCATCTAGATTACATCATGGTAGTTTCTATGCATTACCTCAATCACCACAAATGTTTAAACAACTTTTAATGGTTGGCGGTTTTGAAAGATATTATCAAATCGCAAGATGCTTCCGTGATGAAGACTTACGTGCTGATAGACAACCAGACTTCACACAAATCGATATCGAAACATCTTTCCTTGATCAAGATCAATTCTTAGAAATGATGGAAGGATTAGTTCATGAAATATTCATGAATACAATCGGATATGATGTTAAGCTTCCATTAAGACAAATGCCTTATTACGAAGCAATGGAACGTTATGGTAGTGATAAACCAGACACAAGATTTGGTATTGAACTCCATGATTTAAAAGAATTATTCAAAGAAACAACTTTCGAAGCTTATAAAGCCTCTCAAGCAATTAAAGGTATCTGTGTTCCTAATGTTGCTGATACAACATCAAGAAAAGTCATTGATGGCTTAACTCTTGAAGCTAAGAAGTTCGGTTTAGGCGGTCTCGCAGTCATTAAGGTTGAAAACGGGGAATTAACCGGTTCATTTGTAAAATTCCTTTCTGAAGGCGAAAAAGCAGCTTTAATCAAAACTTTTGAAGCAAACAATAATGATATCATTATTATTGCAGCAGGCAATTACAATAGAGTTACTCCTTTATTAGGTTCAATTCGTATTAATTATGGACGTAGTTTAGGACTTATTAAGCCAAATACATATGATATCTTATGGGTCGTTGACTTCCCTATGTATGAAAGAGATATTGAAAGTGGCGCTATTGTTGCAACTCACCATCCATTCACACGTCCAAAGGATGAAGACTTACATTGGTTAGATGAAGATCCTACTAAAGCATTAAGCTATGCTTACGACATTGTTATCAATGGCTATGAAGCTGGTGGTGGCACTCTTCGTATTTATGACCAAAACATTCAAAAGAAAATCTTCAATATTCTTGGATTATCTGATGAAGAAGTTGCTAAGAAATTTGGCTACTTCGTTGATGCTTTACAATATGGCACACCTCCACACTGTGGCATGGCATTCGGTCTCGATAGACTCGCAATGATCCTTGGCGGAACAGATAATATTCGTGATGTTATTGCCTTCCCTAAGAACCTTGCTGGTGTTTGCCCAATGAGTGGCGCTCCAACTGAAGTCACACAACAACAAATTGATGATTTAGGACTTGAAATTAAGAAAGAAGACTAATCATTATAAACTTTGTTTATAAAAAAACTAGATATATACTAAAAAACTACTAATTACAGGAGAGAAAACATGAATAAAAAAATCGATGAATTAAGCATTGCTACAATTCGTTCATTGTGTATTGACGAAATTAATAAAGCAAATTCTGGCCATCCTGGAATGGCTCTTGGCAGTGCCCCAATTCTTTACACTTTATGGACAAGACATTTAGTCAGTGATCCAAAAAATCCTAAGTGGATTAATAGAGATAGATTCGTTCTATCTGCTGGTCATGCTTCCGCTCTTTTATATTCCTTACTTCATTTAAGTGAATTTGGCGTATCAATGGACGATATCAAACAATTTAGACAACTCGGTTCTTTAACACCTGGCCACCCAGAATATAGATGGACACCTGGTGTTGATGCTGGCAGTGGACCTTTAGGTCAAGGCATTGCTCAAGCCGTTGGTATGGCTATGGCTGAACAATCCATTCAAGCTAACTATCCTGATGGAAAAGAGATTATGAATCACTATACATATGTTTTATGTGGTGACGGATGCTTAGAAGAAGGCATTTCACAAGAAGCTATCTCTTTAGCAGGACATCAAAAGTTAAATAAACTCATTCTTTTCTACGATGCTAATGAAGTTACACTTGATGGTGCTCTCGATTTATCTTTCTCTGAACAAGTTAAAGCAAGATTTGCTGCAAGCGAATGGGATGTTTTAGAAGTAATGGATGGCAATGACATTGAAGCTATCGATGCTGCAATTGTCAAAGCTAAGAAATCAAATGAAAAACCAACCGTCATTGTTGTTCATACAGTTATCGGCTATGGTTCTGGTAAACAAGGAACAAACAAAGTCCATGGCGCTCCTTTAGGAGTTGAAGATGGTAAACACGCTAAAGTTGATGTTTATGGTTTCGATCATGAAGACTTCTATATTCCACAAGAAGTTTATGAACAATTCAAAAAGACATTCATTGCTAGAGGAGAAAAAGCTTTTGCTGAATATCAATCTAACTTTGAAAAATATAGAAAAGCTCACAGTATGGAAGCTGAAAGATTTGAATATCTTTCTGAAAACAATGTTGAAAAATACATTCCTGATGTCTACCCAGATTTTGTAGAAGGTAGTTCTTCATCAACTAGAGTTGCTTCAGGAAAAGCATTAAATGCTTTCATGTTATCTATCCCTAATCTTATCGGTGGATCTGCTGACGTTGCTGGTTCAGTTATGACTAAACTTGAAGGTGGCAAAAACTTTGAACCAAAATGTAGAGAAGGACATAACATCAACTGGGGTATTCGTGAATTCGCTATGGCAGCTGCTCAAAACGGTATGCTTCTCCATGGTGGTGTTAGAACTTATGTTGGCTCATTCTTTGTCTTCACTGATTATTTTAAATCAGCAATTCGTATGGCAGCTTTAAGCAAATTGCCTGCTATCTATTTATTATCTCACGACTCAATTGCTGTCGGTGAAGATGGACCTACACATCAACCTATCGAACAATTAGCTATGCTAAGAAGTATTCCTAACATGCATGTTATTAGACCATGTGATGAAAGAGAAACATACGCAGCATGGATCAATGCACTTAAGAGTCAATTACATCCAACAGCTATCGTTCTTTCTAGACAAGGCTTACCACTTATTGCTGGTAGTAGCACAGAAGGTGTAAATAAAGGCGCATATGTTGTTAGTAAAGAGCAAAAAGAAGCTCAATTAATTGTTATTGCAACAGGCTCTGAAGTTTCTATTGCTGTTGACGCACAAAAGAAACTTTTAGAAAAAGGCATTGATGTTAGAGTTGTTTCAATGCCATCTTGGGAATTATTTGAAAAACAAGATGAAGCATACAAAGATAGCGTTTTATCATTACCTTGGGATAAACGTTTATCTGTTGAAATGTTAACAACCTTTGGTTGGGATAGATATTCTAAACATCACATTGGTATTGATTGCTTTGGTTCTTCTGCTCCAGCAAAAGATGTCATCAAGCACTTCAAATTTACATCTGAGCATGTTGCTGAAGTTTGCGAAGGCTTAGTTAAATAGCTGACAAATATACTAATTAGCGATGATTAAATTCATCGCTTTTTATTTATTCTTGATAATATTTTAGATTGCTTGAAAGATATATTTCATATATAGTATTTGTGGAGATTTTTATGGCAAATTACATTTACATTGACAATTACGCGAACAAAGGAAAACTCGGAATATCTGTTTCCACATTCAATAGCCTAGTATCTGATGCATTAAATAACATCACAGGTGTTAAGGTTGCAAAGAAAAAGAAAGCTAAAAATATTTTTGAAGACGTTGCTCAAAAGGTCTTCCAATTAAATAAGCCGGTTAACACAACCATTTCTAACGGTATTGTTCACATCCAAGTTGTTGTTGATGTAATCAAAGGCACAAATCTTCAAGAAGTTACTAGAATAATTCAAGAAGAAGTTAGCGGTGCAATCCTTCTTGCAACCGAGCAAGTACCATTTGATGTACAAGTCAAAGTAGCTTCAATCATTGAAAAGTAGGTATGGCTAGATTAACCAAAAGAAAAACAGCATCATACGTTGAATTGCATAATCGTGCGGTTGAAAGATTTAGAAAATCATCCAGAATCCTTATTTGGGCAGGCATTTTCAATGTCTTGGGATTGGCAGTTGGTATAGTTCAGATATTTTCTAGTCCAGAGACCGAACACACACTCCCTTTGTATTTCTGCTTTGGACTTTTCGACATTTTTTTCAATTTAATAATTAAAGAAATAATAGATTGGTCCAATGCATATGTTGGATTTGGATTAGCTATTTTTGTCGCTATGATTATGTCAATTGGTGCAATCTTGCTTAGTGTGTTTGCTTCTCAAGGGAGAAAAAGGCCATTAATCATTGCTACTGGATTATATTTTATAGACTGGGTGCTAGTGCTTATTGCTTATTTCTTAAGTTTAGAAAGCTGGCAAAATCTTATCATGTCGTGTGGCTTCCACCTAATCATCAGCGCTTGCTTAGCTTATGCTATTTATCAGTACTTTAATGTAATTAATATTGAAAAGCGCTTCGTTAATAAATCAGAATTGGCTGAAGAAACTAAAGGGGAATAATATGGAACAATCAAGAAATCAACAAAATTATGTCATTATGACAGTCGTCTATGACGAACTAACAGACTACATTTGTTCTGGTGGTAAGACTTTTAGAGATGCAAAAGAATTGATAGCTGAACTTAGCGAACAACCATATGAACTCGTTAGCGATTACGTTAAGCTCTCTGTCGCAAATTGTCTTAATAATTACGGAAAAATCAAAGAAGCGTTTGAACCACATTTAAAGAATTGGAAGTGGGATAGATTACCTCTTCTTACTCAAGCAATTCTTTTAATGTCATATGCTCATTTCTACTTTGTAGAAAAGATTGAAAAGAGAATTGTCATCAGCATTGCTGTTGATCTAGCAAAGAAATATGTTGAAGAAAAGCAAGGAAAGTTTGTCCACGCTATTCTAGATGAGGTTTTAAAATAAAAAATGCCTTTTGAAAGACCTGCTTACTCTGTAACTGATGTTAACCGCTACGTGAAATCAGTCTTATCTAATGATGAGAATTTAAAATTTATCTTCGTTAGAGGAGAGCTTTCAAATTTTAAATATGGAGCAAATGGCCATTTATATTTTTCTTTAAAAGACAAGGAATGCATTATAAATGCAGCCATGTTTGCAACTTACGCAAATAGAATATCTTTCTCACCAAAAAACGGTGATGAAATTGTTGTTATGGCATCTGTAGATGTCTATCCTGCTCGAGGAACTTATCAACTTATCGTGTATGAAATGAATCCAGTGGGACAAGGTCAACAATTAGTTGAACTTGAAAAATTAAAGAAGCAACTTCAAAGCGAAGGCTTGTTTGATGTTTCTAGAAAACGCGAACTAAATATCTATCCACGCGCAATCGGGGTTATAACAGCTCCAAATGGTGCAGCAATCAGAGATATTATTACCAATGTAAAACGTAGATATCCAATTTGTGATATTTACGTGTTCCCAAGTTCTGTTCAAGGTGAAAATGCCCCAAAAGAATTGTTAAAGGCATTCTATAAGTCTCAAGAATATGATCTAGATACTTTGATTATTGGTCGTGGTGGCGGGGCCAGTGAAGATTTAAGCGCTTTTAATGATGAAAAATTAGTAAGGGCTATTGCTAAAAGCAAAATGCCAGTTATTGCCGCTGTTGGTCATGAAATAGATTCAACATTAGTTGACTACGTTGCTGATAAAAGGGCAAGCACTCCTACAGGAGCGGCTGAACTTGCTACTGTTGATAGAAGAGAAATAGAACAGAGATTTCAATACGCAATTGATGACATGAAAGCTTCTGTTTATGACAGACTTGATGAAATGAAAGATGATATATCTTCTTATAAAGAAGAACTGGTAGCCGAATTAAAAAATAAGTGCGAAAGAATATCATTAGAAATAAAATCATTTAAAAATCAGCTTGAAGCATTAAATCCACTTAATGTTCTTGAAAGAGGATATGCAATCGTTACTGATAGTGATGGTAAAGCAATCTCTTCTATAGAAGGCATCAAATTCGGTGATAAGATTAAAACTAAAATGAAAGATGGAACAATTACATCTGTAGTCGAAGATAAGGAGAATAAATTGTATGGAAGAAAAAGAAACAATTAACTTTGAAGAAGAACTTAAGAAACTTGATGCTATTGTAAACGCAATTTCTTCTAAAACTTTATCTCTTGATGAGAGTTTAAAACAATATGAAGAAGGTACAAAAATCATCAAGAAACTTGAAAAAGCTTTAAAAGAAGCTGAAGAAAAAGTAGAAAAGGTAGTTGGAATCGAATAAAAATAGATTTTGCAAGTATTTTATTAGTAGAAAATTAGTATTTATGAAAAAAGAGACTATCAATAAAATTGATATAAAAGAAATTAGTAATCCTAATTTTGTTAAGAAATTTAGCTATAAAGAGCTTGATATTCTTTCTAGTGAAATTAGAAAAGAAATTGTTTCTTCTGTCTCAAATAATGGTGGACATTTATCAAGCAACTTAGGTGTTGTCGAAGCAACGATTGCTCTTTGTAGATCATTTGATTTTGATTTTGACAAATTACTTTTTGATGTTGGTCATCAATCATACACATATAAAATTTTAACAGGTCGTTCATTAGAACGTTTAAGACAAAAAGATGGTATTGCAGGATTCCAAAAGATATCCGAATCAAAATATGACTGCTTTGAAGCAGGTCACTCATCAACAAGCATCAGCGCTGCAAATGGCATGGCTATGGCTCGTGATTTAAATAATGAGCATTATGACATTGTTGCTTTTATTGGTGACGGATCAATTCCGAACGGATTATCTTTTGAAGGATTAAATGTTTCAGCACAAAATAATCATAAGATTATCATTGTCCTTAATGATAACGATATGTCTATTTCAAAGCCAGTAGGTGGATTAGCTAAATTCTTTAGACATTTTTCTACATCTGCTTTCTATAGAAAGTCTAAGAACGCAACAAGAAGGGTGTTTAGTACATCTAAATTTGGTAAGAAGCTTCTTTCTGGAATGGCAGCAATTAAAAATTGGTTCAAGAGACATCTCATTAAGATGAATCTTTTTGACAATCTTGGATATTCTGTTATTGGTCCTATTGACGGCCATAATATTAAAGCTTTAGAAAAAGCATTCAAGAAAGCTAAGAAACTCGATAATTCAGTTGTTGTTCATATTAAAACAATTAAAGGCAAAGGCTATGACTTTGCAGAGAACGATATTAAAGGCGATTGGCATGGCGTTGGCAAATTTGATCCTGCAACTGGTGAAAAGAAAAAAACAGTTTGCGATTTATCGTGGTCAAAAGTTTTCAGTGATTTAGTCATGAACAAAATGGATGAAGATGGCAAAGCCATTACGATTGTTCCTGGAACTGGATTTGGAAGTGCATTAAATCCTATCTTTGAGAAATATCCATCAAGAACAATTGATGTTGGCATTGCTGAAGAACACGCTGCCGTGCTTTCTAGTGGACTTTCTTTATCTGGATATCATCCAATTATCTCAATGTATTCTACATTCCTTCAAAGAGCATATGATGAAATTAGCCATGACTTGGCTCGTATGAATGTTAATGCGACAATCTTGATTGATAGAAGCGGACTTGTTGGAAACGATGGTGACACTCATCAAGGATTATATGATGAAGCCTTCTTAATCAGCATTCCAAATGTGGTTGTTTGCGCTCCATCTTCTATAGAAGAAGCTGAATTGCTATTTAAAGAATCGTTCAATAATCATGGTGTATTCTGCATAAGATATCCAAAAGAAACTGCTCTCAAAACATCAAATTCTATAGTTGATTTAGGATTTGGCAAATGGAAAATTGAACTTGGAGGACATCATACAGCGGTTATATCCGTTGGTCCTGCAACTCAAGAACTCAAAAAGCTAATCCAAGAATCTAAAAAGGATGTAACGCTTGTAAATGCGTTATATCAAAAACCATTGGATATGGAAATGATTGATCAACTTATTTCTTATGATACTTTGGTTATCTATGATTCGTATGCAACGAAAAACGGATTTGCTTCTTATTTATCTGAAACTCTTTTAGAGAAAGGCTTCAAAGGAAAACTAATCGTTAAAGCAGTCCCAGATTTATTTGTTACTCAAGCAAGTATCAATGAACAAAAAGAACAATTTGGTTTGCTTCCATACCAAATTATCGAATTGTTATAATTTGGTTAACATAATCTAAAAAGGCATTATATAATAATGATGTAGATATGAGTAAAGTTATTGTCCACATCGATTTAAATGCCTTTTTTGCTAGAGCGGAAGAAATTAAGGATCCTTTTCTAGAAAATAAGCCAGTAGCTATTGGCCATGACGGACGTTCAGGCATTGTTTCGACATGTTCTTACGCTGCAAGAAAATTTGGAGTTCATTCCGGGATGCCAATGTTCAAAGCAAAAGAGCTATGTCCTCAACTCATTATCAAGCCTGTTGATTTTAGATACTATGGAGTTCTTTCTCGTGCTTTTGTTAAATTCATTAAAAGATATACATCAATTATTGAAGTAGCCTCTGTAGATGAATGCTATGCAGATTTTACTGAAGCTATTAAAAACGTCGACAATCCCGAGAAATACTTTAGAGAAATTCAAAACAAACTTTACGAAGAAACAAAACTCAAATGTTCTATAGGTGTTGGACCAACAAAGTTCCTTGCTAAGATGGCAAGTGATTATCAAAAGCCAATGGGACTAACTTTTATTAGAAGAAGAGATATTGAGAAGATTTTATATCCATTGCCTTTAAAAGATATGTTTGGCATTGGAAAGAAAACATCTCCTTATCTTTTAGATATTGGAATTAATACAATCGGCGATCTTGCTACTAGATGCAATAAAGATGATGAACAAGTAAAAAACATTCTCGGTAAATTCTTTTATGTCATTAAAGACTGGGTAAACGGATATGGTTCTGACGAAGTTGAAACTGCACCTTGGGATCCAAAGTCCATTGGCAATTCTTCAACCCTTTCTCATGACACAGATAATTACGAAGAAATTAGATATATGTTTGAAAATCTTTCTAAAGAAGTTGGAGCAAGAGCGGTCAAGGAAGACAAGATTGGTTCAACAATACAAATTGTTGTTAAAGATTCTGAATTTAAATCACATAACAAATCAATTTCTTTTGATGCCCCAACGAACTCGTCACAAGTCATTTATGACTATGCGATGAAGCTATTCGAAAAGAATTTTATGGGCATGGTTGTTAGATTAGTTGGAGTGACTCTTCAAAATTTAATACCAATTCAAGATATGGCTATCCAAATGAGTCTTTTTGATTATCAAAAGCACGAAGAAGCTTCTACAACTAAACTCCTTATCAATGAGTTGAATAGAAAATTAAATAAGCCTCTTTTAAAAAGAGCGGCAGAAGTAAATAAAAAGAAAGGGGAATAATATGGATATCAAAGACGCTGTTGATCAATTTCAACAATATTGTTTAGCTGAAAAAGGCTTATCCAATAGAACTTGGATTAATTATCTTGATGATTTGAAATCATTTTTTAAATATTTCTCTTCCAAACAAACAGTTGATGACCTCCAAGGTGAAGATCTTATTGATTTCCTTCATTTCGAGCTCGCTAGCGGACTTTCTATTTCGACAGCGTTAAGAAGATTATCTTCAACTAAAAGCTTTTATATGTTTCTAAAAATGGAAGGATATTATCAAGGAGAAGTTCCTCAAATTGAAACTCCTAAAAAACCAGAGCACCTTCCAAATTGTTTATCTGTTGAAGAAGTCGAAGATTTACTAAATATTCCAAATTTAGAAAAACCTGATGGTTTAAGGGACAGGGCGATGCTTGAAACTATGTATGCCTCTGGTTTACGTGTAAGTGAACTCCTCATGTTAGAAAAAAGCAAAGTTAATCTTGAAAGAGGGGTTGTTAGCATTTTCGGTAAAGGCGCAAAAGAAAGAAAAGTTCCTCTTGGCGACTTTGCTTGTGAATTCATTTCAAAATATATCAATGAGGTAAGAAAAGATAATCCC
This sequence comes from Bacilli bacterium, assembly GCA_045600585.1. Lineage (GTDB taxonomy): Bacteria > Bacillota_I > Bacilli_A > RFN20 > CAG-826 > JAZRYE01. The sequence continues at coordinate 22,357 of JAZRYE010000004.1, forward strand.
GGGAAAAAGAGTAAATATCTTTTCCTTTCAAAATATGGAAAGCCTTTATCAAGGCAATACTTTTTTAAACAAATAAAAAAATATGCATTAGAGGCTGGGATAGACACAAATATTTCCCCTCATACATTAAGACATTGCTTTGCAACCCATCTATTAGAAAACGGAGCACAGCTTAGAGTTGTTCAAGAAATGCTTGGACACTCCAATCTTGCAACCACTCAAATCTATACTCATATTTCTACAAGAAGAATCTTGAGCGCTTACGATTTGTATATGAAAAAGAAATAGATTAAAATGAAGACGAGGAAGTTTAGATGAATAAATATCGTTTCAAAAGAATTTTTGTTATCGTTATGGATTCCGTCGGTGTTGGAGAAGAACCTGATGCAGATCTATATGGAGACAAGGGAAGTAATACATTGGTTCACATTGGCGAAAGAATGCCTGGTGGATTAAATGTTCCAGTTATGAATTCTCTTGGTTTAGGCGATTTAGCGCCTATTCCAGGAACAACTAAGGTAAATCATCCAAATTCATTTGTAGCACGCGCTAGAGAACTTTCTAATGGCAAAGATACAATGACAGGCCATTGGGAAATGATGGGGGTTCTTACAACAAGACCTTTTCAAACATTTACTGACACTGGATTTCCAAAAGAACTAATAGATGAATTAGAACAAAAGACTGACCATAAGGTCATTGGCAACTACGCTGCTTCCGGAACAGAAATTTTAAAAGTATTAGGTGAAGAACAAATGAGAGATAATTCACTCATTGTTTATACATCAAGTGATTCGGTCTTACAAATTGCCGCTCATGAAGAAGCGACTGGTTTGCAGGAACTTTATCGTTGCTGTGAAATAGCTAGAGAAATTTGTATGAAGCCAGAATGGATGGTGGGAAGAATTATTGCTCGTCCATATGTTGGAGATTCCGCTGAAACATTCAAGAGAACTCCAAATAGACACGACATAGCTTTAAAGCCAAGCGTTCCAACTGTTATGAATGTTTTGCAAGAAAACGGATTCATGGTGGACTGCATCGGTAAGATTAGTGACATCTTTGATGGATATGGCGTTGTTAAGACACAGAAAATAAAAAGCAATGAAGATGGAATGGATAAAACAATTATCGAAGCAAAAGAAAACGATTTCACTGGCCTTTGCTTTGTTAACTTAGTTGAATTTGATAGTGAATACGGCCATAGAAGAAATGTCATTGGCTATGGAGAATGTTTGCAAGCGTTTGACAAGAGATTAGGGGAATTGATTCCTAATTTAAAAAATGATGATTTGCTCATTGTTACCGCTGACCATGGAAACGATCCGACATGGCATGGAACAGACCACACTCGTGAGAAAGTTCCGTTCTTGATGTATTCGAAATCTTTCGATGGTGGAAAGTACTTAGAAGAGAGAGAATCGTTTGGTGATATTGGAGCAACAATATTGGAAAACTTTAATCTAAAAATGCCTAAAAATCTTGTTGGCAAGCCAATTGAAGAAATACTCAAATAATAAAAAATAAAAAAATTAAGAAAAAAATTGAAAAATCCCCCTATTAATAAAGTAGGAGGATTTTTATATATGCTTAAAAATACCGAACTAAAAATCGTGGGCAAAAAATTTGGCCACGCTCCTAACAACGGTTTCAAGGCCGGAACTGAATTTAGGGGAAAAAGATTTACGATCGAAGACCAAATGGATTGGTTGAGACGTCAAAAAGAATATGCGAACATCGCAGAGAAGGTTAAAACTAGATACGACCTAAAGAAGGGTGAAATCTATGAATTTGACTTTGGTATCAATGTAAACGCAGAATTCTCAATGAGACATTATGGTGTCGTTATGTGCGACTCATCCGTCTTTGATCCATTGGTTATTGTATGTCCGCTAAAGACAAATCATCACGGCGCTCATCCAAGAAGCGATGTCGATTTAGGAATCATTCCATCGTTAGATACAAACAATCCAACAGTCGCGGTTGTAAATCAAATTAGAAGTATAGACAAATTCAGACTCTATACAAGAAATGCAATCGGAACATCAATTGGTGAAGATGGCGAAGTTATGAGTAGAAATCAAATCTCTACATGCTTAGATGGCAAGATTTTAAAACTTGATGAAAAGAGCATGAAGAGAATAATGAACTTATATCTCTATATCTTAACTTACGGTGATTCAGATCATTCTAGTTCTAAGTAAAAATTGAAATTAGTAGATTTCTAGTAGTTTCAAGAAAATAGGAATTTGTGGATAAGTTCCTGTTTTCAACATGCTAATAAAAAATCGGATTAAAAAATGAACTTAAAAATATATACAAAGTATATAATTGATAAAATAATATATATGGTTAACATAATGACAATTATGCGAAGTTAGTATTGAAGAGCATTTTTGGTGTTGAAATGTGGATAACTCTATTTTACACGATATACATGTTCACTATTTCCACAGGTAATAAAAAAACAGCTCATTGCGAGCTGCTTTTGGCTTACTTTGCTCTATTAAATGTTGCCTAGGTATTGTTTGAAACACTTGGATGTTAATTCATTTTCAATATCGCCTTTTGTGGCTTTAAGGAAGTCTCTATTTGCTCTTAACACTTTCTTGAATCCTTTGTTGATATCGTCCATCATTGCTTGGATTAATTCACTTGAATCAAATCCTCTTGTTGGTTCAATTTTATCTGAGGCATACACTATCTTGGCTATTGGATCCATGTTTCTGTTTCCTGTCGCGTGATACATTATTGCATTGAGAATCCTTTCGTTTTTAATGCCTAATGAATTCTCTGCAAGGTAAGCTCCAATGAACTGATGATAAGAGAAACTTGGGAGTTTTGCATAGCCACCGAATTGGCTGTTCATCAACTCAATAGTTTTGTCTTTTCCGAAGTCTTTACCTATGTCATGTAGGATACCAGCAACATAAGCTTCTCCGCTATTTGTTAGGTGATGCTTCTTGGCTATTGATAAAGCTAAATGTGCTACTTCAAGAGCGTGCTTATATCTCTTTTCAGAATAAAAAGCTTTAATCTTTGGAATGTAATATAGTTCATTTTCTTCAATATATTTCAAAACATTGATCGGCAAGTAAAGATCTTCAAGGTCTTTGACTTCTGTTGAAGAGACATCAACGACCTTACCAGGAACTGATTGCATATTGTAAGTTTTTACATTCTCAATATTTGTTTCGTATCCTGGTCTATCAAAATATATTATTTGGGCCAATTTTGAGAGTTCTAAGGCATCTTTCCACATATGAAACTTATTTACTTGATCCGTTCCAATAAGGTAGTAAATCGTGTCGTTCGGGAAGACTTCTCTAAAATGTCTAACTGTATCAATAGAATAATTTGTGGATTTGCCACTATTGATTTCAAATTCATCCATAGAAAATCTTGGATAATTTTCAATTGATAACTTTATCATGGCGCATTTGTGTTCTACAGACACAGATGACTTTTTCCATATAGAAATTGGAGCAGGAACAAAAATAACATCAGCATCTAATTCTTCTGATGCGCTTTTTGCCATATTGATATGACCTAAATGAATTGGGTCAAATGCTCCGCCGAAAAGTACTTTATTCATTATTTTGTCAATTTGATTTTTGGGTTTTCTTTGTTCTTTCTATAAAGAACGATTACTCTACCAACAACTTGAACAACTTCAGCATTTAACTTAGAAGCTAAATCTAAAGCTAATTCCATTAAAGGGGATGAGACTGATTTCATAACATCAATTTTGATAAGCTCATGAGCAGTAATAGCTTTGTTTAGCATATCAACTACAGTGTCATTGATTTCATTCTTACCAACTTGGTATCTCATTTTTAAAGTTGAGGCAATGCCTCTTAATTGTCTTTTTTCTGATGCTGTTAACATAATTATTTCACCTTTGCTAATGTTTCATTCAATGCGCAACCTCTTGGAAGAGTAACTCTAATAACTTGTCCTTTAGCGACAAATGAGAGCCATCCTAATCCTTCAATATTGATGTCGTGTTGCTTTCCATCATTTTCCATTGAATATTCAAACATATCATAATCTCTAAATGATGAGTATCTATGGCTGACTGGTCTAACATACTGGGTATGAATGTTTTCTATGAATGCTTTCATTAAAGATTTTGATGCCAATTTTTTAACTTCAACTTTTTCGGAAGAATAGAACTTACATCCAAATGTCTTACCTTTAATGATTTCAAATGATGCCAAAGAACCAATCATAAGAGCATCACCGGCAGATACACTTCTAGCATGGACTCTAATTTCGTTTTTAGGAGTCACCATCTTTTGAATTTCTTTTTCGACTTTATTTATAACAGAGTGAGTTTGAGAAATACCAGGAAGTTCATAGAAAGAAGCTGATCTTGATAATGGAATTTCCAAAACTTTGACGTTTGTTCCTTCATAGGATTCTGTTTTAATTTCACGCTTTGTCTTATTGACATAGTTTTTCATTACTTTGTTAATGATTGTTGTTTTGCCAGAAGACATATTTCCAATCATATAAACATCATGACCTTTTCTTGCTTCTTCTGTTGCCTTGATTAACAAATTACTATCAATTTTATCGTAAGCACTTAAAAGTCTAATTGTTACAGGGTCGATTCCAGCTTTTTGAAAACGCTTTCTTAAATAATCGATTAAATCATCATCTTTAGCTTCTTTGCCGAATAAATCACGCTTAGTCGCTAATACAGAAACTTTATTATTTCTAACTTTCTTTGCAATTTCAGGATTGAGGTTTCCATTAAATGAGAACAAATCAACAACCCAAACGATATAAGCATCGCTTGCAACGGCGTCATCGAGGATAGTTAATACATCCTGATCAACACTTTCATCCAAAACGGTGGAATTCATTTCAATCATGCTGTTGTAACAGTTATCACAATAGATGATTTGAACTGGAACCTCTCTATTTAAGACTTCTGGTGAAATATAACCACTTTCTTTTGGATTGGTACTTTGGAGAATTGCTCCGCAGTGATAACAACGTTGAATTTTTCTAAGCTTTCCCATATTTATTCCTCCAATCAATTAAATTGCCTTTCCTTTGATGATATCTTCTAATTGGCCTACCGAATATTCTGTTGATATGTGTAGTCCATTGATCTTCTTTTACAATTTTGTCAGTTAACACGATTCTTATCTTTGCTTTATTTGCTGCAATTACATCAGTCATCATCTGATCACCAACAAACATTACTTCGTCTCTATTTAGGTTTTCTTCTTTGATGAACTTATTGATCTTTTTAGGGAACGGTTTCATTGCGCTATTGATGAATTGAAGATGTAAATCATTCGCATAGCTGCCAACTCTTTTACCTTTGTTGTTGCTAATGATGACAACCCTGATTCCTGAGTTCTGTAACTTTGAAATTAATTCCTTTGCTTCTTTTATGGGATGATAAAGCTTATAGCTATCTAATGTGTTATCTAAATCAACTAAAAGAGTTTTGACATTATTCGATTTAAAGAACTGAATATCTATTTCATAGATTGATTTAGCATGAGCAAATGGAATGAAATGTTTGAACATATTATTATGATACATTAAAAAGTCTTTTAATTATAGACTTTTAGAATCACATAGTCTTAAATAACGCTTTAGAGCAAAATAAAAACTGGTAAATATTATTACTAATAATCTACCAGTTTATTACTAAATTACAATATCAATATACAAAGTATATTAATCTAAATCATCGAATATTGATATTTGTTCAAACGACCCATCTTCTTCTTTAAGGTCAGTTTCTTCGTCAAGTGTCACATTTTCAGGGCTATTTTCTTCTTTGATTTTAGCTTCTTTGACAACAATTGGATGAGAAATGCTTGAATGATTAATTGTTTCTAAAGTTGAATCAATGACTTGAACAATGTCAGTTTTTGCAGGTATGTCTAAGTTCTTCTTGGCATACTTTGCAATGTCTGTCATGTGATAATCATTTATCTCATTTGCCACTATTTCTTGATTGCTTAACAATGTAGTTAGAATGTTCTTCTCTAAAGAAGTATCTAATTTATATGCAGCAATAATCTTGTGTGGTTCACCTTTGAATGAAGGGCAAACAACCATTGTTTTTCCTAGGCGTGCAGTGCGCGTAACCTTATTATTATCTAAGATTCTATAGTGTCCTTTATCTGTAACTATAAGGATCTTTGCTTTTTCATTTTCATCAAATGCAATTAAGGCAGCAGCTTGATTTTTACCTAATCCAGAGATGGATTTAACACCACCAGCTGTATTTCCTATGATGTTCAATTCGTTTTCATTGAATTGTGATGCCACGCCATTACTTGTTAAAACAAGTAAGTCACTATTTCCTGTGAGGATTTGTATTCCGCATACTTCATCTCCGTTCATTAATCTCATGTAACGGACAGGACGTGAGTGCTTTTGCGAATCTAAAGCGTTGACAGCCATACGTTTGATTTGGCCATATCTTGTTAAAATAGCCAAATAGAGGTCGTTTCTGAATTCAGAAATAATAATACCCTTGATGACTTTTTCTCCTGCTGACAATGTAGCAAATTGGTTTAAGTGTGTTCCTTCATCTTTCCAACGGCTTTCTGTCATTTTGTGAACTGGAACGCATACATAGTTACCTATATTTGTAAAACAAATAAGGTAATCGGTTGTAATTGCTTGTCCAGATGTTACCAAGATATCGCCATCTTTCATGCCAGGCAATGCGTTTTCACCTGATGATCTAAAGCTCTTGATAGTTGAACGTTTTAAATATCCGTCTCTAGTCAAGGCAACCATAACATCATCTTTTGCAATAAGTTGTCTCTTATCAATTTCGATTTCAGCGCCTTTTTCTTGGATAACTGTTTTTCTATCGTCACCATATTTTTCAGCGATAGCTTTTAAATCTTTTGCTAAAACTCTATTGAGTTTATTTGGATCTTCAAGGATTCCTCTTAACTCTTCGATGTCTTTTTGCAATTGCTTAGCTTCTAACTCGAGAGTTAACTCGTCTGTATGACTTAATTTGTATAAAGGCATTGTAACGATAGCTTCAGCTTGTTCGTTTGAGAATCCAAAATGGTTCATAATGTTAACTTTAGAATCGGCTTTGTCTTTACTTTTTCTAATAATCTCAACTACTTCATTAATGTTGATTGACGCCTTGATTAAGCCTTCAACTATGTGTAATCTTGCTAAATATTTGTTTAAATCATATTTGCTTTTACGAGTTACAACATCAACTTGGTGAGCAATATATGCATCGACATAGCTTAATAAATCTAATGTCTTTGGACGTCCATCAACAATAGCAACCATATTCGTAGAATATGAAGATACTAATGAAGTCTTGTTTGTTAAGTATTTAAGAAGCATTTCAGCGTTGGCGTCTTTTTTGAGATCAATAACGATTCTAATGCCTTTCCAGTCACTTTCATCACGGATTTCAACTAAACCATCAACTGCTTTAGAGTGAATGATTTTATCAATTTCAAAAACCATATCTTTTTTAACAATTTTGTATGGTATTTCCGTGATGATAATTTGTTGATTATCTTTGTTTTGAACAATTTCAGTTTTACTTGCAACTTCAATTCTTCCACGACCTGTTGTATAGATATTTTTGAGTCCTTCGGAACGATAAATGATACCGCCACCAGGGAAATCTGGTCCTTGAACAAATTGCATCAAATCTTCGACTGTTGCAGTTTTATGACCAATTCTATAAATGACAGCGTCGATTACTTCTCTTAAGTTATGAGGTGGGATTTCTGTTGCTAAAGCAACAGCAATACCTTCTGTACCGTTAACAAATAAGTTAGGGAATCTTGCTGGCAAGACAATTGGCTCAAGTTCTGTATCATCGAAGTTAAGTTGCATATCAACTGTATTCTTATCAATTTCTTTGATAAGCTCATTAGATAATTCACTTAATCTTGATTCTGTATAACGATAAGCAGCTGGTGAGTCGCCATCAATAGAGCCATTGTTTCCTTGGAAATCAATTAATGGATATCTTACTTTCCAATCTTGAGACATACGAGCAAGTGCTTCATAAATAGAAGTATCGCCATGTGGGTGGAAAGTACCCATAACAGCACCGACTGTGTGTGCGCATTTTCTTGTTGGCTTGTTGAATACGTTATTGTTTTTGAACATAGAGAAGATAATTCTTCTCTGAACTGGTTTTAATCCATCTCTTACGTCAGGAATAGCACGATCTTGAATGACATATTTTGCATAAGTTGCATAACGATCACCCATGACGTCTTCAAGAGGCATAATTTGGATATTTTCAGGAATTGCTTCTTCTACAGGAGCTTCGACTTTTTTCTTAGCCATAATTATTTTACCTCCTTCATGAATGTATCGACTTTATTGAAGTCGACATTATCTTCAACCCATTGTCTTCTTACAACTGTATCTTTACCCATAAGGACAGACACACGCTTCTCAGCGACAAATGGATCTTCAATGTCTACTTGGATTAATAATCTTGATTTTGGATCCATAGTAGTTTCTTTTAATTGCACGGCATCCATTTCACCAAGACCTTTATATCTGGATACTTTGTATCCACCTCCAACTTTCTTCTTTGCTGCTTCTAAACCTTCATCGTCCCATGCATATTGTTGAGTGACCTTTTTTCCATCTTCTTTGTAGACTCTATAAAGAGGAGGAACAGCAATATAGACATGGCCTGAAGTGATTAAATTTCTCATGTAATGATAGAAGAAAGTTAATAATAATGTTTGAATGTGAGCACCATCGGTATCAGCATCGGTCATGATAATAATTTTACCGTAATGGATATCTTCAATATCGAATGATTGACCAAATCCAGCGCCAATTGTGTTAATAATTGTTGCAATTTCTTCATTATGTAGAAGCTTGTCAATTGATAAACCATCAGTGTTTAAAGGCTTGCCACGAAGAGGAAGAATAGCTTGATGTAATCTATCTCTACCTTTTTTAGCGGTGCCACCAGCGGAATCGCCTTCAACGATAAATAATTCGTTTTTAGCATATTCTTTGCTTTGAGCTGGAGTTAATTTGTCAGAAAGAATGACATCTTGTTTTACTTTCTTTGTGCTTCTAGCTTCTTCTTTTGCTTTTCTTGCTGCAAGTCTTGCTTGTTGGCTATCAACACATTTTTTAATAATTGTTAAAGCTGTTTCTTTGTTCTCAGTTAAATAATAAGTAAACTTATTATAAATAAAGTTTGCAACAACTTGTGTAGCAGCTGGCGTACCTAATTTACCTTTTGTTTGTCCTTCAAATTCAAGAATAGGTTCTGGAACTTTTAATGAGATGATTGCTGTTAAGCCTTCTCTAATATCTCCACCTTCAAGTTTCTTTCCTTTGAGCAGCTTGTTGTTTTCTGCGAAGTCATTGACTGCTCTAGAAATGCCTGCTCTAAAGCCAACTTCGTGAGTACCACCATCTCTTGTTCTTACATTGTTTACATAAGAATAAATGGTTTCATTGTAATCTTCATTGCAATATTGCAATGCAACTTCGACATCGATATTTGTTTCTTTATCTAAATCATTGAAATCAACAATTTCTGTTAATGGATTTTTGTTTGCATTAATGCTTCCAACATACTCTCTTAAACCATTTTCATAAAAGAAATCTTGTACTTGATTAATTCTTTCGTCAGTTAATACAAAATGTACACCTTTCATAAGGAAAGCTGATTCTTGTAAATGGTTCGCAATTGTGTCCCATTTGAAGTCAACTGTTGAGAAAATTGATGCATCTGGTTTAAATCTTACTAAAGTACCATGCTTTTTAGTCGCACCTAATGTTTCTAGTGGCACTGAAATGTGACCACCATTTTCAAAGCGAATATGATGAGCCATTCCTTTTGTATAAACTGTTACATCTAACCATTCTGATAAAGCATTTGTTACTGATGCACCAACGCCATGTAAACCAGCTGAACTTTTATATACAGCACTATTGAATTTACCACCGGCATGTAACTCCATGAAAACAAGCTCAATACCAGGTCTTCCAGTTTCTTTATTAATATCAACAGGTATGCCACGTCCTTCATCAAGAACGCTTAAGGATCCGTCTTTGTGTATTGTTACGGAAATTTTATTTCCGTATCCTGCTAATGCTTCATCGACAGAGTTGTCAACTACTTCCCAAACTAAATGATGCAAGCCGGTAGAATTGGAAGAACCAATATACATACCAGGTCTTTTTCTTACACCCTCTAGGCCTTGCAAAATATGGATCTCATTAGCTGAATAAGTGACTTCTCTATTATTATCCATGCGTGCACGCCCTCCTACCTAAACGCATTAATTATATACAAAATATTTTGCAAATATAAAGTTATTTAGTAGAATAGAAATTGTCTTTTTGGAGGTACAAAAAATGAATATATTAATAAATATATTAGTGCCAATTTTATGTATTATAATCGGATATCTTTTTGGATCTATATCCAATTCCATTTTGATTGGTAAGCTATTTTTTCATCAAGACCCAAGAGATTTTGGTAGTAAAAATGCAGGTGCAACAAATTCTGGAAGACTTTGGGGAAAGAAAATTGGCTTTTTAATCATTGTTTTGGATATCATGAAAGGCTTTATTCCATTTGTTGCGATTAGATTGCTTTTAACCTATATTTCAGTTAATGGCATGGTATTATTACCTAAGCCAGCAGACTTTATTTCTGGTAATATTTCCTCATTTTATATTCATTGGCCTGTTTATTGGATGGTTGCTTTAGGAACATTCTTTGGACATTGCTACCCAATCTTTCATCAGTTTAAAGGTGGCAAAGTTGTTACTGTTTATTTCACAATGTTTGCTGAAGCATGTCCTGCTCTAGCATTTGGAATTCTTCTTACAACATATTTAGTTACTTTAAAGATTAGTAAATACGTTAGCTTATCAGCATTCGTAACAACAGTTGTATGTAGCACTATTTCTTGGATCCTCACAATCTTATTCTTGTGCGGCGTACTTCCTTATAGTGTCATGTTTGGAATGTCGTGGTTTGGATATGTTGATTGCGGCTTAGTATTCTCTATTTTAGCCACTCTCGGAGGTCTTCTTCTTTTCTGGAGACATAGATCTAATATTGAGCGTTTAAAGAGCGGAACAGAGCGAAAAATAAGTTGGATGTGATTAGTAATTAATTAGTAGATTAATAGTAAACTCCACCTAAAGGTGGTTTTTATTTACAACAAAATATTAGACATAAGAAAAGCACCCTTTTCAGGATGCTCAACTTATTGATTGAATTACTTTTGTGAGTTGACGTTTCTCATGACTTCGCGAACTTGTTTTTCAGATGGTTTTCTGCCCATTGACATAAACATAGTGCGAATCATTTTTTCGTTGATTGGAGGGTTCTTTTCAAGTTGCTTCTTGAAATAATAACGAGCTCCGAAGAATCCAGCAACTGCACCGCCAATAATAGCTAATACAATCCAGAGAACGAATGCCCAAACTTCTAATTCCATTTGGTCAACCTCTTTTGATTAAGCTCTACCGTCGTATTCGCCTGTATCTGTACGAACGAGAACCATTTCTCCTTCTTCAATAAACAATGGAACACGGACTGTGATGCCTGTTTCTAATTTAGCTGGCTTAGTTGGTTTGTTGACTGTATCACCACGAACTGCTGGTTCACATTCAACGATTTGAAGTGTTACCTTAGCAGGTAAGTTGACACCGAGGATTTCACCATCATAAGATGTGATTTCAACGATTTCATCACCTTTGAGGAATTGCTTTTCCCATTCTAAACGATCTTTAGAAATTTCAATTTGTTCATATGTTTCTTGGTCCATGAAGACTAAGAAATCGCCTGTATCATAAAGATACTGCATTGCTCTTTTATCCAAACGGATATTGTCGATTGCATAGCCACTGTTACGAGAGATTTCTGTAACTGCGCCTGTACGTAAATTTCTTACTTTGACTTTAGCAACCATCTTTCTCATAGCTGTTTTGTTGAGAAGGATGTCTTCGACTCTGTAAATATTTCCTTCTTCAATAAAGAAGTTGCCTGGTCTTAATTCTGTAACGTTAACCATAATTTTTATAAACCTTTCTATTATGACTTTGATATTATATCAAATATTTATCTTTTAACAAATGGATTTGATTTCTTCTCAAAACCAATATTTGTAAATTCACCATGTCCTGGATAAACTTTGACATTTTCTGGAAGAGAAATTATCTTTCTTAATGATGAATCCAATAACTTTGGCTGTGATCTTGGAAAATCGCTTCTTCCTACTGACATTTTGAATAAAGAATCGCCTGAAAATAGAATAGCACTATCTTTTAGATAGTAGCATACTGAACCTGGTGTATGATAAGGCGTGTATATTACTTCAATTTTTTCTTCTAATTCATCGATTGCTTCTTTGTCTGCTACTGTAATTGGTTTCTCATTCACCACTACATTTTCGTTGCAACATGAAGAGAGATTCAAATTTGTATTTAATAAAAATTCTTCATCGTCAAAACCAATATAAAGTTTGCAATTGAATGAATTTAATAATTTTTGAGCACCTCTTAAGTGATCAAAATGTCCATGAGTCAATAAAATCGCTTTTAATCTATATTTATTCTTATTTATAAAATTAAAAAGACCATCGTATTCTCTTGATGGATCGATTACTAAACATTCTTTTTTGCTATCGACTAGTACATATGTGTTTGCACACAAATCATCTATATCGCTATAAATAAATGGAATGCATTTAATCATATTAAATATAAAAGAAAAATAGGACTAAGCCTATTTCTTTTTCTCTTTGTGAACTGTAACTTTTTGACAGCGTGGGCAATACTTATTCTTTTCTAAACGATCAGCATTGTTTCTTTTATTTTTAGAAGTGAGATAATTTTCTTCGCCACATTCTGTACATTTTAATGTAATTGAGATTCTATCATCTTTTGCCATAAGTTTACTCCTTAAAGTCGAGATATATCTTATCATAGATAAATAAATATGCAAAACATTTTTTGTGTCTTTGTTTAAAGACAATGCTATAATCTAGCCATGAACGTAAGAGAACAGACAAGACAAACATACATAAAAGGAATAAAACTTGGCGGTCAAAACAAAGTTTTAATCCAATCTATGTGCAATATTAAGACTTCCAATTATGAAGAAGTTAGCAAACAAATTAATGATTGCGCTGCACTTGGGGCTGACATTATGCGTGTGTCTGTTATGGATGAAGATGACGCTAATGCTATTGCAGAAATTAAAAAAAGAATTTCAATACCATTGGTTGCTGATATTCATTTTGACTATCGTTTAGCTTTGCTAGCAATGAAAAACGGAGTTGATAAAGTCAGAATTAATCCTGGAAACATTGGAGATATAGAGAATGTTAAAAAAGTCGTTGATATGGCTAAAGAAAAACATATCCCAATTCGTATCGGTGTAAATTCTGGCTCATTAGATAAAAGCATACACGACTACTCTTCTTTATATACTGCAGAGAAGCTAGTTGAATCTGCAACAAAACATGTAAAGATTTTAGAAGATTTGGGATTTTATGACATAGTCATATCATTAAAAGCATCCAATGTTAAAGAATGTATAGAAGCATATAGACTAGCATCAAAAACATTCTCATACCCACTACACCTTGGAATTACCGAAGCTGGATTTAATGAAATTTCATTAATAAGAAGTTCTGCTGGATTGGCTCCACTCCTTTTAGAAGGCATTGGCGACACTATCAGAATTTCTATCTCAGGCGATCCTAGAGATGAAATAATCGCAGCAAAACGATTATTGCATGATTGCGGGCTATATGAAAATTATCCTACTTTAGTATCGTGCCCTACTTGTGGTCGTACTCAAGTTGATGTCATTTCACTTTCAAGAAAAGTAATGGACTATTTAGAAAGAGTAAATAAACCAATTCATGTTGCTGTCATGGGTTGTGTAGTTAATGGCCCAGGCGAAGCAAAAAATGCTGACATCGGTATAGCTGGTGGTCATCATGAATATGTTATCTTTAAAAAAGATAAAGTAATAAAAAGAGTGTCAGAGGAAATTGCTCTAGACACTCTAATTGAAGAAATTAATAAATTATAATTAGAAATTCTCTTTCCAATTGTTAATGTAATTGCCACTTCTAAGCATTTCAATTTCTTGCTTATAAGGTGGCTTTTCATTTATATAAGGGGTTTCTAAGATTTTTGGAACATTCCTTAACAATGGGTGATTTGCAATTTTATATAAGACATCAAAACCAATTTCTCCATAGCCAAGGTTTTCATGTCTATCTTTGTGAGCTCCTCTTGGATTTTTGCTATCGTTGAGGTGTATGACTAGTAATTTATCAAGTCCAATAACTTCATCGAATTCTTTAAGAACAGCATCAAAATCGTTTAAATCGTATCCAGCATCGTTAATATGACATGTATCTAAGCAAACGCCTAAGCGATCTTTATATTTACAGCCATCTATGATTGCTTTGATTTCTCTGAACGATGATCCAATTTCGCTTCCTTTGCCTGCCATTGTTTCTAATGCAAGTTTAACACTTGTTCCATCTTTTTCAAAGATGAGATCTAATGCATTTGATAATGCTTTAATTGCAATTTCGCTTCCTTGACCGACATGATTGCCTGGGTGGAGAACCATTTTATTAGCTCCGAATGCTTCTGTTCTTCTTAATTCGTTAATAATTGTCTTGATTGACATTTCATATAAATCTTCTCTTGCGGCATTTGCGGCATTAATAATGTATGGAGCGTGGACGACTAAATTGTTTTCATTGATGCCAGCTTCTTTTATTAATTTTCTGCCTTCTTCAATTTTTAATTCTTCTAATGGCTTTCGGAACGAATTTTGTGGAGCGCCTGTATAAAACATAAAAGCGGTTGAACCATAACTAATCGCTTCTTTAACGCTTCCAACATAAAAGCTTGGTCCATTCATTGATACGTGTGAGCCAATAATTAATTCATCTTTCATATTGAACCTCCTTAATCTCTTTCATTTTACACATTAGAAAAAGCAAATACATTAAATATTCATTTAAAATGTGATAAAATACATAAAATGAAAATTGAAGTTTTAGAACCAAAAGGATATTGCTCTGGCGTTGTAAACGCTATTCACATTGCTTTAAAAGCTAGAAAAGAGCACAAGGATAAACAGGTCTATATTTTTGGTATGCTTGTTCATAATTCTTTTGTTACTGATATGCTTTCTACAAATAACATTATTACAGTTGAGACAACATCCGAAGATATCTTACTTAAAGCTTCAGAAGTTGAAAATGAATCTGTAGTAGTATTTACCGCACATGGTCACGAGACTTTTTTAGACGATGTATTTAAGAATAAGAACTGCATTATTTACGATGCTGTTTGTCCTAAAGTAAAAATTAATATGAATAAAATCAGATCCAAGATTGGTGAAGGATACGAGGTTATTTATATTGGCAAAAACGGTCATCCTGAAGCACGCGCTGCATTGTCTATTAGTGATAAAGTATCATTATATGATACTAATAAACTAGAAAAATACTATAAAACTACTAATAATATATATGTTACAAATCAGACAACTCTTAATATTTTGACATTGAAAGATATATATAAAAGCCTTTCTAATGCTATTCCAAACATTGTTATTGAGAATGAAATTTGTTCAGCGACTAGGGATAGACAAGAAGCCTTATATAATCTTGATTCAGATGTTGATTTGCTTATAGTTGTCGGAGATAAAAAGAGTAGCAACACAAATAGACTATTTGAAGTATGCAAATCAATACATCCTAATATTTTATCGATTATGGTGTCAAATGCTCTAGAAATTGATAAAAACAATGTTAAAAATAAAAACCACATCGTCATTTCATCTGGAAGTTCAACTCCTAACGAAATAATTGATGAGGTTGTTAATTATTTAAATTCAGTTTGTTAGATTACTTTTGGTAGCTTTTCGTGGTCTACTTCTAATATATCTAAAGATGAATCCATTTCTAGTAAATATTTCTTCATAGTTGGCATGAAGATTTTTTCTATCTCATGTGGGAAATCTAAATAGTTATATTTATCTAACACAATTTGTCTTCTTACATGATGAGGTGCATCGCCTGAAATGTATATATCTGCATTTTCTTCTTTGGCAACAGCATATCCGCGAGATCCACCGCCACCAATTATTGCGACCTTTTTAATATTTTTCTTTCCTTTGTTTATTAATAAACCGTATTCGACATGGAATTGTTTTTTGGCATATTTTGCAAATTCTTCAACATCCATCTCGTTTTCAAGCTCGCCAATTCTCATCATGGGATCTTTTAAAGGAGCGTATACATTGGTTAAATTCAATGCCATAGCAAGTGCGTCGTTCATTCCACCTTTACCTGTATCAAAATTCGTATGATAAGAAATAATTGGCATATGGATTTTATCCATGTGTTCGGATAATTCCTTTTTCTTTAGATCGAATTTAAAGACTTTTGCTTTTGTGCCAAAGATAAATGGATGATGAGTTATAATCAAGTCTGGTTTGAAGTCTTCTGCAATAGAAAGTATTTCGTTATCGAAATCTAAGCAAAGAAGAATCTTGTTAACTTCTTCTGGAAGAGTTCCTGTTTGAAGACCAACGTGATCAAATTTTCCTGCTAATTTTTTAGGAAATTTTTTTGATAGCTTTGCTAATAGCACTCTGCTTTTCATTATAGAATCCTTTCTATTTTACTTTTTTCTTTCTTCAATTCGTCCATTCTTGCTTCTGGAATTGCTTTCGAGTTAAGCAAATTACTAATTTCCACTATTCTTGATGTGTACTTTTCTTTAAATGTCATGCTTTTTTCTTTCATTAGAACTGGACCAAATTCAAGTTCAGTTTCGCTATAAAAAGCAATGTCGGATTTGATGAATTTAATTATTTCATAATAAATGTCATCTTCTTTGACTATTTTTTCATCAGCAATAATAAAGCCTAATTTACTAATCTCTTCTCTAACTTGCGGAATTGAAGAATGAGCATCGATAACTATTGTTGAAACATTTTTAAGTTTTTCAGGATTGGCCTTTAATATTTTTATTATTGTTGATCCACCCATTCCAGCAATAATAACGGTATCTACATCGGCTGGTATATCTCTAATTCCGTCACTTAATATTGGAGTGATTACATCTAAATAGCCATTCGTCTTAATTGATTCAATCAAATGATTATATGGTCCTTGTTTATTTTCAACGGCGTAACCAAAAGGAATAATGCCATCTTCATAAAGAGACATAATTAATTTGCCATGGTCCGCACCGATATCTGCTGCAATACTATGTGGAACCATGGCTTTTATTGTTTCGAGTCTTTTCGATAATTTAATCATAGATTAAATCTTATCTTTGTAGTCTCCTAATCTTCTGCTTCTAGTTGGATGGCGTAACTTTTTGATAGCTTTAGCTTCAATTTGTCTAATTCTTTCTCTTGTAACGCCGAATTCTTTTCCGACTTCTTCCAATGTTCTTGGGCGATTATCATCGAGACCGTATCTTAATCTAATAACTCTTTCTTCTCTATCAGTTAAATCTTTCAAGATTGTGTAGAGTTCTTCTTTAAGAAGTTGTCTTGTTGTGTAATCAGATGGTGATTCAGATTCTTTATCTTCAATGAAGTCTCCTAAGTGTGAATCATCTTCTTCACCAATTGGAGTTTCTAATGAAACTGGTTCAAGTGCAATTCTTTGAATTTCACGAATTCTCTTTGGAGATAATTCACCATCGATTGCTTCGGAAATTTCTTCAGCAGTTGGTTCTCTTCCGAGATCTTGTATTAATTGACGTTGCACTCTAGTGAGTTTATTGATTGTTTCAACCATATGAACTGGAATACGAATTGTTCTAGCTTGGTCAGCAATTGCTCTAGTGATTGCTTGTCTAATCCACCATGTTGCATAAGTTGAAAACTTAAATCCTTTGTTGTAGTCGAATTTATCAACAGCTTTCATTAAACCTAAGTTACCTTCTTGGATTAAGTCTAAGAAAAGCATACCACGTCCGACATAATGTTTTGCGATGTTAACGACAAGTCTTAAGTTTGCATTAATTAATTTATTTTTAGCTTCCATATCTCCTTCGAGAATTTTCTTAGCTAAAATAGGTTCTTCTTCTGGCTTTAATAAGTCATACTTACCAATTTCTTTAAGATACATCTTAACTGAGTCGTTAATTCTTACTTCAGAGCCTAAAGTTAAATCGAGGTTGTTGAAATCGATATCTTCTTCAAGATTCTCAACTTCATCATCTTCATCAAAGAAATCATCTTGAGGTTCTTTTGAGAAGTCGATATCTTCATCACTAATAGAATCGATGCCATCTTCCTCTTCTTCATCATCGCTGTCATCAATAACTTCTATTTCTTGTTCTTTGAAAAAAGCGATTAAATCATCTACATCATTATCTTCTAAATCATATTGATTTAAAGCATCGTATATTTCACTCTGTGCAATAGAGCCGCTAGATTTAGCTTTCTTTAGTAAAGAGGCTTTGATTTCATCCATTGACTTAATGTCATCCATATCATCACTGGATTTTTTGCCTACTTTTTTTGGAGAAACTTTCTTTTCTTTTACAGGTGTTGAAGCCTCTCCAGCATTCTTTGCTGGTCTTCCCCTACCTCTTTTGACTGGCTGTTCGACAGTTTCTTCAACTTCAACTGCGACTTCTTCTTTTTTCTTTCTTCCCATAATTTTACCTCCTATGGTTATCTTCTGCCCTTCATCTTTCGGCGATTGAATTCCGCAAGGATTCTCGCTTGTTCTAAAGGGTCCTTGCCTTCTAGAGATTGACTTAATGTGTCCTTCTCATATATTTTTTGTTTTTCCTTATTTATAGAATCTAATAGATTCTCAAGCAATGCTTCACTACATATGTTTGGATGAGTTTTTTCCATATATAGATCTGTTGCTTCTTGAATAATATCATCTAATCCTGCAACGTCACTTGATTCTAATGTCGTAATGAATCCAGCTCCGTCAAAATTATCATGTGTTTTAGCGTAGTCAATAATATAATTAGCTACTTTTCTATAGGTATCGTCATAGAAACCAACTTCTTTGTTTTGATAAAAATCTACTGCATCCTTATTAGTTAACATCTGATAAAGAAGTTCTCTTTCAGCTAATTGCAATTTCTTTAAGAGTTTTCTTTCTGGATGGAATTGCTCCATCAATTTTTCAGGATTGTCATAAGAATAATTTATTTTAGCTTGTTCAACTAATTGTCGAATTGATTCTACTTCGTAGCCAGTAGCTTGAGCTAATCTTCTAAGATAATTGTCTAGGTCTAATTGACTCTTAACATCTAATAAAATAGGAATGAATTCTCTGATTAATAATTTCTTTTGTTCATTAGTTTTTAATGGATTTGTATTTCTATAGTAATTAAGTGCGAAGTCAACTCGTCCAATTAAATTGTTTAAATAAACATTTAATGCATTTTCACCTTCGCTATTAATGATTTCATCAGGGTCTTTTGAACTTCCTTGGTTGTCAACAATACGGTAATTCAAAGACGCTTTTTCAAATTCTTTTGAAATTTTCATCATTGCTGTTTGACCGGCAACATCACCATCTAGGCAAAGCCTAATTTCACAATTCAATGCCCTTAGCATATTTATATGGTCACTTGTTAATGCTGTTCCCATCAATGCGACCGCGTTATCAATTCCAATTTTTGACAAAGCGAATACATCCATGAAACCTTCACAAACATAAACAAAGCCTTTTAAATGAGCTGTTTGTTTAGCGATATGATAGTTATATAAAATCTTACCTTTGGTAAAACAATATGTTTCTGGAGTGTTTACATATTTACTATCCGAATCAGATTCTCTAATTCTTCTAGCGCTAAAGCCGACAACATTGCCATCCGGATCACAAATTGGGAAGATAGCTCTTCCACGATTCATGTCATTGTGAGTGGAGCCGTTAAAAGACGCGATGCCAGTATCTTCAATTGTTTTGATAGAATTTCCCCTATCTTGAAGGAATTTGATTGTAGATTGTCCGTCCTTAAATGCATAACCGAGAAGATATTTTTTTCTCATGCCTTCATCTAAATTTCTTTTATTAAAGTAATCAAGACCATCTTTTCCTTCATCTGTATTCAAAGAATACTGGTAATAGACAGTTAAATCATGTAAGCATCTTAGTATCGGCTCTTTTTTAGGATCTACTGCTTTCTTTGTTACTTTAATGTCCTCTAATCTTGGATCATGGAAGTCACTCATTTTTGCTACTTTTTTAAGAGCTTCATAGAAAGATATGTGCTCATAAAGTTGAACGAATCTAATTGCAGAACCGCCTGTGCCACAGACGAAGCACTTGAATAGTTTTCGTTCTGGAGAAATGCTCAATGATGGGTTTGAATCATTATGAAAAGGACATATAGCCACATATGATCTGCCTTTCTTTTGCACGTCTAAATAGCTGCTGATAATTTGAACAATATCGGCATGGTCTATGACTGCTTGAATTAATGATTCATCTAATTCCATATAACAAAGTTATACCTCTACTACAAAAATACTAATTATTTACTATTAAAAGAATGTCTTTTCTGTTAAGTATTCAACAAGTTTATCAATTGGTAAACGGATTTGTTCCATAGTATCACGGTCACGAATTGTAACACTATTGTCTTCCATTGTATCGAAGTCAATTGTGATGCAATATGGAGTACCAATTTGGTCTTGTCTTCTATATCTCTTACCGATACTTCCTGTGTCATCATAAGTTACAGGTAAGTATTTATTGAGTTTATTTTGAACTTCTCTAGCCTTCTCTTCTAACTTTTTACTTAATGGTAAGATAGCTGCTTTAATTGGAGCGACAGCTGGAGAAAGGTGCATGACGATACGAGTGTCATTTTCGCCGATTTGTTCTTCGTCATATGAGTTACATAATGTCATTAAAACTAATCTGTCTAAGCCGACTGATGGTTCAATACAATATGGAACATATTTTTCATTAGTTTCTGGATCTAAATATTCTAAAGATTCACCACTGAATTTCATGTGACGGTTTAAGTCATAGTCTGTTCTATCAGCAATACCCCAAACTTCACCCCAACCAAATGGGAATAAATATTCAATATCAGTTGTTGCTTTAGAATAGAATGCTAATTCTTCTTGTTCGTGATCACGATATCTTAAATTTTCTTGTTTAATACCTAATTTCTCAACGAAGTCTAAGCAGAATTGCTTCCAATATGCAAACCACTTGAGGTCGTCGCCTGGCTTACAGAAGAATTCCATTTCCATTTGATCAAATTCTCTTGTACGGAATGTCATTTGGCCAGGAGTAATTTCGTTTCTAAATGCACGACCGACATTACAAATACCTAAAGGTAATTTTCTTCTTGTTGATCTAACAACGTTTTTAAAGTTTGTAAAAACACCTTGCGCTGTTTCTGGACGTAAATAAACAGTTGATTTGCTGTCTTCTGTTACGCCAATATGTGTTTTAAACATCATATTGAATTGACGGATGTCTGTGAAATTTGTGCTTCCGCAGTTTGGACAAGAAATATTGTTTGTGCGGATGAATTCCATCATTTGTTCGTTTGTCATGCCGTTAACATCAGCATCTGGACGTTCACTTTCGATTAATTGGTCTGCTCTAAATCTTTGTTTGCAATGTTTGCAGTCAATTAATGGGTCGTTAAATGTTGAAACGTGGCCTGTTGCTTCCCAAACTTTTGGGTTCATCATAATTGCAGCGTCGATGCCAACGTTTGTTGGAGATTCTTGAACGAATTTCTTCCACCACATCTTTCTAATATTTTGCTTAATTTCGCTTCCTAAAGGACCATAATCCCAAGTATTGGATAAACCACCATAAATCTCGGAACCTTGGTAATAGTAGCCGGAAACAATAAAATGGCTACATAATTTATCAAATTCAAATTTGCTCATACATATACCTCCATGAACAAAGTCTTGTTCATTAAACCAAAGCAAAATAAAGTTGTCAACACATTATGAGTGTATTTTATATAAATTACAATAATATTATTGTCTTATCAAATTAATTGAGGATAGCTTTATTCCAAATGAGTCAGATATAAATTCACTAAGTTTATGCAAAATTGTTAGTTCGTTATCTCTATTATTTAGTTCATCTGGGATGTCATATGATTCTGTATTAAAAATGTATCTTAAAAGAAGCATTTGTTGTGGGTTCAAATCTCTCTTGATATCTTCCATTTCATTTAAGCAATTGCCACAAACAAATCCGCCATCATTAAAGGAGAAAGCTACAATATTCTTTTTGCTTCCACAAAAGACACAACGATTAACCTCAAATTCATATCCGGATAATTTTAAAATATTAGATAGATAGATTAAATCTATGCCTATATAGTTTTTGCTGTTTTTCATTTCAAGGATTGCTTTTTCTAACCATTGAAACATCGCTGCTTTTTCTTCGTCTTGTAATAGACATTTAGTTGACTCTGCAAGTAGCATTACACTAGCTAAATAGTCTAGATTAGAATCAACTTGAACCGGTGTTGCTAAAATACTGTAATTTTTTAATGAAGGATATTTAGCGTTTGATTCAGTTAGTTCTACGTCAGCAATAGTTAAATAATTATTTAGAGGAGCAAATTTGTTTTTCGGATCTAAAATTCCGCGTGCCAAAAAAGAAATTACCCCTTCATGACTGATTGCGTTTATTATTCCGTCCTTCTCTTTATATTGAGTGACAGATATGACTATTATTTTCATTTTTTATTTTTCTTGTTTATAGCCAAAAGCTTCGAGAGACTTTTCTTCATTTCTCCAATCCTCTTGGACTTTTACGAATAATTCTAAGAAGACATGCTTTTTAAGCATTGCTTCAATACTTTGTCTTGCCATTGAACCAATGGTTTTGATTCTTTTACCGCCTGCTCCAATAACAATTCCTTTTTGTGAATCTTTTTCAACAATAATTGTTGCCTTAATTGGCATCGGGTTCTTCTCCCATTCAATGTTGTCCATATAAATAGCAACTGAATGTGGAACTTCATCTCTTAAAGTCTTTAAGACTTTTTCTCTAATTATCTCTTTTATTTGGAATACTTCATCTTTGTCAGTAACTATTTCTACTGGATAATATTCAGGACCTTCATTTAAGTTACTTGTAATTTCTTTAATGACTTCATCGACATTGAATTTTTCTAATGCTACTGTATCGATGAATGTTGCATTTTTAAAATATTCCCTATATTGCTTTTTGAGTGATTCAACCTTATCAATTTTGGTTTGATCAATTTTATTAAATACAATAATTAATGGAACATTATGAATATCTAAATGCTCAATGATGTATGTATCACCAGGTCCGAAAGGCTTGCTTGCATCTACAACTAAAACAGCAACATCAACATCATGGGCTGCACTATAGGCCATATTATTCATTTCTTGGCCTAATTTTTGCTTTGGTTTATGAATACCTGGAGTATCTGTAAAAATAATTTGAACATTTTCTCCATGATAAATACCCATAATATTGTTTCTTGTTGTTTGAGACTTGTCTGTAACAATAGAAACCTTACGGTTAACAATAGCGTTAAGTAATGTGGACTTTCCGACATTAGGACGCCCTAAGATTGCGACAAAACCTGATTTCATTATTTTAAATCATCCTTATTAAATGCAAATGGCAAAAGTTCGACTGGATTAGTTTCTTTGATATCACCTTTAAGATTTAATAAATAAATCTTTGTTTCTGGGTTTAGCAACTCTGAAATAACTTGTCTGCATGCTCCACATGGTGAGCATGGAGTTGGACTATCAGCAACTATTGCAAGAGCTTCAATTGTGTCTTTTGATTCTCCGTGACAATAAGCATTAAAAATAGCGTTTCTTTCCCCGCACATACTTAATCCATAGGAAGCATTTTCGATGTTGGCGCCTTGATAAATTGAGCCTTCTTTTGAAATAACCGCTGCTCCTACCGCAAAATTTGAATATGGAGAATAAGATAGCTTCATTGCTTTGATTGCGCTATCTATAACTTGTTCTTTTTTGTCCATAAATTACCTCTAAATTTTTAATATTTCTTCTTGAAGAGAGAACATGACTTCTTCATCTTCTTTTGTCATATGATCATATCCTAATAAATGGAGTAATCCGTGAACAAACAAGAATCTCAATTCTCTATCTATTGGATGTCCATATTCTTTAGCTTGCTCTTTTGCTTTGTCTAGGGAGATATAAATATCTCCAAGTGCAATCATTTGTTTTGAATGCATAATTTCATCACGATTATCTTCCCCATCAAGGAAAGCAAAAGAAATTACATCAGTTGGTCGATCTATCCCACGATAATCTCTATTCATTTTATGGATAAATTCATTATCCACAAATGAGACACTAACAATAGGGTTAAAGTCGAGTTTTAAATGATTTAAAGCTTTATTTGCAAGAGATTCATAAACCTCTTCATATGAATCATATTCTTCATTAATTGAGTTAAAATCTAATTCCATAGCAGTATGATTTTATCATATGTAAGGAATGGGCGCTATTTAATTTCATTGTTTTGATGAATTATATTGTTGAATCTAATTTTATTTCTCATAGATTCAATATTATTTTCCTCATATGAAATTATTGGGTCTAGGTTTTGGTACAAATAAACCTCTATGAACAAATTAAATACAACATTGATAATGCTAACTTCTTTGCTGATATAAGATGTTAAAACTGCCACTAATGCAAATATGAAGAAATATAAATATTTTTTAGCCACTAATGCTTTTGAATATTTGTATGATAACTCATGTAATTGATTAACCTTCATATTGAAATTACTAACGTCTTTTTCTGACTGCAATCCTGCTTCTAATTTGCTTATTTTAGATTTCTCTCTTTTTAAATATGGGTTGATGAAAAATGAAGACATGAATAGTAATAGGATTGGAATCATTATCAATAGATAATTGGATAGTCCGTTAAATACAACAATGAAAATCATAAAGATTGATACTAAAACATAATAAATGATGTTCATTGAAGATGATAAATAGTCACCTTTATGAAGTTCAAAGTATTTATAGTAATTAAATAAGTCTTTCGATTTTACCTGTTCACTTCTTTCAATAATGTAATTGTCCGCTTTTTTCATAAGGCCTATCGTGTAGGATTTCATTAATATCGTCATTATTAGCGATGCTGATAAGAAAATTATTGGATACATTAAATCTCCATCTGACTTGATGAAATAAACTCCGAGAATGGCTAAAAGGCCACTTAGTAATTGCAAAATATCAGAAACAACAATCTTTTTAGAAGACACAATTTCTTCTTTTTGAAATTTACATGATTTCTTTTCATGATTTGCGACAATTAAAGCATCACCAGTCCATTCAGAAACAAAGTCTTCAATAGACGAAGAACATTCGCCAAATTCTGGATCGAAGTATCTTACCTTTTTTCTTGACGCTTTTGTCACTACTACTGCATGATTGGAATTTTCTCTTGCCAATGCGGCAATGAAAGGAAAATTTGACCAGTTATATAGCTCTTCTTTGTTTTCAGCTTTAACTCCTTGCATGGCCAATCCGTTGTCACTTCCTAATTTAATTAATTCTTTAAAGGAAAATGATTTGCTAGTTTCTTTGAATGGAAGATAAGCATAGTTCTTGTCCTTATTTAATGTGGCTAATATCATTTTTAAACAGGCAACGCCACAATCGCCTTCTTGTACTTGTGGAATGAAATACATAAAATTACCCCCTACTTATTTATAGGGGGCAAATTCGAAATTTTTCCAAAAATAATTAAAAAAGACTCACGAGGAGCCTTTATTTTTTGAACGCTTCTTTAAATTTCTGAAAGAATCCTTTGTTTCCTTTATTTGATTCCTTAAATTTTGTTAGAAGTTCTTTTTGTTCTTTATTTAGCGAAGTTGGAACTTTGATAACAAGATGTACATATTGGTCTCCAGGCTTTCCGCTTCTTAAGTCTTTGACACCTTGACCTTTCATTCTCATTATTTGTCCAGGTTGTGTTCCTGCAGGAATTGTTAACGAACATTCACCATAAACTGTTGGAACGTCAACTGTAATACCAAGACATGCATCGACAAAGTCGATAGGTACTTCGATATGGATGTCATTGCCATCTCTTTGGAAATTTGGATGTGGCTTGATTACCATTTCGACATATAAGTCACCATTAGGACCGCCATTTGCGCCTCTTTCACCTAAGCCTGAGATTCTGATTTGCTGTCCTTCGTTGATGCCTGCAAGAATATGTACTTTTTGAGTTTTCTTAACTCTCTTATATCCTTTTCCTCCACAGTCAGGACATTTATCTGTGATGATTTTGCCTGAACCTTGACAATTAGGGCATGTTTCTTGACTTTCGACAACGCCGAATAAGCTTCTTCTTTGAACAGAAACATATCCTCTTCCGTTACATTGCCTACATGTTTGAATCTTACTTGGATCTTTCGCGCCTGTGCCATGACATGATGAACAAGTTTCATCAACATTGATATTAATATCAACATCTCTTCCAAGGATTGCATCCATGAAATCAATTTTGATTCTCATGACAATGTCATTGCCACGTCTAGGTTCGTTTGTATTTCTGCTTCTTCTACTTCCTCCACCAAAGAATTGGGAGAAAATATCGTTAATATCCATGCCATCAGCACCGAAACCACCTTGGAATGGATTGCCACCAGGATTTCCTCCTGCTTGTTCAAATGCTGCATGACCAAATTGATCGTATGCTGATCTTTTTTGATCGTCATAAAGAACATCATAAGCTTCTTGAATTTCTTTAAACTTAGCTTCATCACCAGTTTCTTTATTATCTGGGTGATACTTTTTAGCTAATTTTCTATAAGCGCTTTTGATTTCATCTTTGGATGCAGTTTTTCCTACTCCAAGGACTTCATAAAAATCTCTTTTTTCTGCCATAGTATGTTCCTTTCTTAAAATTGACTCAAAGGGGTCATAAGACCCCAATGAGTAGTTTAATTATTTTTATAATTAAGAATTAAGCGTTACCTTTGTTTGTGAAATCTGCATCAACAACATCATCTGCTGAAGAACCAGGATTTGTATTTGATTGAGCGCCTGCGTTAGCATTTGCTGCTCCAGCTTGTTGTTGCATGTATGCTGCAGCTTGTTCGAGTTCATTGATACGTTTCTTTAATGTTTCAATATCGTTGTTATCTAAAGCTAGCTTTAATTCGTCTCTTAATTTTTGAGTTTGTTCTTTTTGAGCAGCATCCATTGATTCGCCTTTTTCTTGCATAGAAGCATCAATATCAGAGATTAAAGTTTCTGCTTTATTCTTGATTTCTTGTTCTTCTTTACGTTTTGTATCAGCTTCAGCGTTTTCTTCTGCTTCTCTAACCATTCTATCGATATCTTCTTTAGATAAGCCGTTGCTACCAGAAATTGTGATATCGTTAGCTTTATTTGTATCTAAGTCTTTAGCAGTAACTTTAACAATACCATTAACGTCAATTGAGAATGTAACTTCAATTCTTGGTTGACCACGTCTTGCTGGATTGATGCCTGTTAATTGGAAGTGACCAAGTAACTTGTTATCGTGTGCCATTGGACGTTCACCTTGGTAAACCATGATGTCAACAGCTGGTTGATTATCAGCAGCTGTAGAGAAAATTTGGCTCTTTGTTGTAGGAATTGTTGTATTTCTAGTAATGAGTGGAGTCATAACACCACCAAGAGTTTCAATACCTAATGTTAATGGAGTAACGTCAAGTAAAACAACATCTTTAACATCACCGGAGACAACACCACCTTGATAAGCAGCACCGATAGATACAGCTTCATCTGGGTTAACTGATAAGTTAGGTGTTTTGCCTGTCATTGTTCTAACTAATTCTTGAACAGCTGGCATTCTGATAGAACCACCAATTAATAAGATTTGATCAAGGTCATTTGCAGTCATGTGAGCATCACTTAATGCACGTTTGACTGGTTCTTCACATCTCTTTAAGAGATGTCTTGTGATATCTTGGAATTTAGCTCTTGTTAAAGTTGTTTCAAAGTTAACAGGGCCATTTGCTGTCATAGAAATGAATGGTAAAGAGATGATTGTGCTTAATGAAGAAGATAATTCAATCTTTGCTTTTTCAGCAGCATCTCTAATTCTTTGTAAAGAACCTTTGTCATTAATATCAACATTATTTTCGATCTTGATTTGTGCTTTAATCCAGTCTGCAACAACTTGATCCCAGTCATCGCCACCGAGTCTATTATCGCCTGCAGTAGAAACAACTTCGAATGTGCCATCACCAATATCGAGGATGGAAACATCGAATGTACCACCACCTAAATCGAAGACTAATACTTTTTCTGATTTACCTGTTTCCAAGCCATATGCTAATGCAGCAGCTGTTGGTTCGTTGATAATACGAACAACTTCAAGTCCTGCGATTTGGCCAGCATCTTTAGTTGCTTGTCTTTGAGCATCGTTGAAGTAAGCTGGAACTGTAATAACTGCTTTTTCAACTTTGTGTCCTAAATGAGCTTCTGCATATTTTTTCATGTATGCTAAGACTTTTGCTGAGATTTCTTGTGGAGTGAAATCTTTATTTAAACAACTGATATGAACTTTTTCTGCGGAACCCATAAGTCTCTTGATTGATGAGACTGTATCCATATTTGTGATTGCTTGTCTTTTTGCTGCGTTACCAACAATTTCTTCACCACTTGCTTTAAAAGCAACGACAGATGGGCAAGTATTTGTTCCTTCTGGGTTTGGGATGACTTTAACTGTGCCATCAGCTTGTAAATAACTCACGACGGAGTTTGTTGTACCTAAGTCGATACCTAAAATAATTTCTTTTGCCATAATTTATTCCTCCTTATGCATCGAGATTTTCTTTTGTTTCTTCTGGTTTTATTTCTTTTTTCTTTGAAACAACTACCATTGCATGACGAATCATGCGTTCATGAAGCTTGTAGCCATTTCCATAAACTTTGACAACGAGGTTACTTTCCCCATCTGTTTCAACAGTGTCAACTGCGTTCATGGTCGCGGCATCAAACTTGTCTCCATTTTTTGGTGCAATTTCTTTAACACCTTCATTGTCCAATACAGTAACTAAATTTCTGTAGATATATTGGAATCCGACTAAATAATTTTTTAGTTCCGGATTTGTTGACTCATTTGCTAATGCCATATGGAAGCTATCGAGAACTGGAAGTAACTCTTCAATGAATCCTTCTGCTCTATATTTGATTGCTTCTCTTTGGTCTTTTTCTAAAGAAGTTCTTAAGTTTTTTGTATCAGCATATGCTCGATAATATTCATTTTTCCAATGATCAGCATCTGCTTTTAACTTTTCAATTTCTTCTTCGTATTTTTCCATCTTCTTTTTGATGGATTTTCTTACATTGAGTTCTTCTGACTCTTGTTCCTGCATTTCTTCTTTATTTTCCTCAGGCGTCATCATCATTTCCTCCTTTATTTAAATCTTTAAAATATTTATTTAATTCTTTAGTGATATATTCCAAAGAACTTAATACTTTGTCATAATCCATTCTTGTTGGACCTAGTAATGAAATTGTTGATTCACTATCATCGTTCAATTTGACTTTAGCAGATATAACTGAAACATCTGGATTGCCTTCAACTGAGCCAATCTTAATTAATCTTCCGTTATTTTCGTTCATTTCTTCTTCCATCTTTTTGAAAGCAGAACCATTGTTTAATAATTCGAATACTTTCTGAAGTTTATCGGAATCGTTCTTGAATTCAGGTTGATTAAATAATTCTTCTTTTCCGTATAAAGACAATCTATCATTCGCAAATTTTACAAATGCTTCAAGCAAAGCTTGATAGATAATGTCATGGTTGACAATGTAATCATTTAGAACTGGTCTTAATGATTGAACTTTATCAACTACTTCTAAGATTGGAGTGCCTTTTAATCTTTCATTTAATAAGCTAACACATTTAACTAATTCCTCAGCTTTCAATGTTTCTGGAACAATGAATGTTTTGTTTTCAACATATCCTTTGTCAGTAACAAAGATTGCTGTAATTGTATTTGATGAAATTTGAATTAATTGAATGTTTGCCAATCTTTCATCTTTTTCATCAGGGCCCATCACTACTGAGACTAAAGAAGTCATATGAGAAAGAATTTCACAACTTGCTTTCATAACTTCTTCAACTGATTTTACTCTTTGAGAAAGAATTGTTTGTACAGAATATTTGAATTCTTCTTCAAGAGAATGATCTCTAAGGTTTTCGCAATAATAACGATATCCTTTAGCAGAAGGAACTCTTCCGCTTGATGAGTGGGTTTTCTCAATCAATCCCATCTTTTCAAGAGCAAACATCTCATTTCTGATTGTTGCTGATGAATAAGGCAAATTATATTCATCAATCAATGTTTGGCTTCCTAATGGCTGAGCGTTTTTAATAAAATGCTCGACGATAAGTTTAAGAATCGTATCGCTTCGACTGAGTCCCATAAATTTACCTCCTTTTAGCACTCACATCTTTCAAGTGCTAAATACATTATATGTGAAAAATTAGCAGTGTCAATATGAGATTGCTAAAAATGTTAATTTTGTGAAATGTTTATTATATAAAAGGACTAGATAAGTGAAAATACAAGGGAATCTAAAATCATCATTCCTTCGTATGTACACACGATATTATTATCCTTTATAAATATATATTTATTTTTTAAAAGATTATTTATTTCGTCTTTTTTGGTTTGTAATAAATCTTCATTAAATTTTTCTTTAAATTGTTTTAAATCTAAGCCTTTAATTGTTCTTAAATTTAGCATTATTTGATATTCTTTTTGATCTTCAATAGAAACTTCTTCTTTATAATCAATGTAATTTTTAGCTAAATATTTATCCAAATTATTAGTATTTGTATATCTAATATTTCCAATATAGCCAGATGCGCCCAATCCTAATCCATAGTATTGTTCATTCATCCAATAGACATAATTGTGCTTGCTTTCTTTTTGCTCTTTAGCCCAATTCGATATTTCGTAATGAATATAGCCATTTTCCTCTAAGATCTTATTAACCATATCGTAATATTCTCGTTCAACATCACTATCGGCTTCACGATAGCCTTTTGTATAGAATTGTGTGTGCGGATGTATGGTAAGAGAATAGCAAGAAATATGCTCTGGATTTAATGAAATAATATTTAGTAAATCCTTTTTTAACATTTCTTTTTTAACATTTGGTAATCCGAGAATTAAATCTAAATTTATATTTGAAAATCCGAGGCTTCTCGCATTAGCTATGACTTCTTTAACTTGTTGGAATGAATGGTTTCTATTAATTGCTTTTAATATTTTGTCGTCTGTTGATTCCACTCCAATAGAAATACGATTCACTCCATATTTTTTCATAATCATTAATTTGTTATTTGTTAATGATTCTGGATTTGCCTCAACTGTGTATTCAATAACGGAATGAGTATAAGGTTCTATTTCTTTTAAAACTTCTTCAAATAAATCATCATCTAACGCTGTTGGAGTTCCTCCACCAATGTAAATTGTTTTTATTACATCGCTAATTTTATAGCTCTTTATTTCTTGCTTTAGAACTTTTATATATTTTTCTGCGAAAATACGAAAATACTGCAACTTTGTAAAGTCACAGTAATCGCATATTTTTTCACAAAATGGAATGTGTATGTATAAAGAAGAAGGACTATTCTTCATCTTTCTTTTCTACTACATCTTCTTTATCGACATAGTTATTAACTGCATTAGCAGTTTCTTCATCTTCGATAGGTTGAAGAATTCTATCTAATTCTTCTTGAACAAACTGATCTTCGGTTGGTTTATCTTCTTTGAGTTTTGGATTTAAAACACGATGGATAATAAATGCGATAAGTGCAATCAAACCGAAGACTGCGATAATGATTAATAAAATAATAACTGGATTCATTTTTGTATTCTCCTATCTAGGAATTGGTGTATAAACAAACTTGTTCTTGATTTGTTCTTTACGATAATAGCCTAATTCAACTAAGTGTTCCATGCTTGTTCTTGCTGTTTCATATGCACAAGAATTTGCTTTCTTATATTGTTGAATTGTATATTTCTTTCCTTTGACACAATGTCTTGCAAAGAATCTTGCTTCACCTTTTTTTAATTCTGGATCACTTTCAAGAAGGTGCTGTTCTAATCTATATGCTTCTTTTTCATCTAATGCAGGTGGTATATAAGAAACAGCTAATTCTTCTTGAACATATTGTATTTTTTGAACTTTCTTGATGGGTGCAGGAGTTGGAGCAACTTCAACTACTTCTTCAACTTCTTCAGCCTTAAGTTCTTCTTCAACTTGTTTGACTTCCTCTTTGATTGGTTCAGCAATTGGAGTTTCAACTACTGGTTCGTTCGCAGTATTGTAGGTTACTGGTATAGTTTCTTCAACTACTGGTTCATCAACTTTAAAGAAGTCATTTCTTAATGATTTATTGTTAATGTTAACGATTAAATCTAATAATTCATCACATTTTTGTGTTAGGAACTTAATTGCAAAATCAACGAAGTAAGTAATGTCATTTGTTTTTTGAACTTCAACAGATATTCTTGCCATTGTTTCGCTATAATCAACTAATAATGATTCAAATGGAAGATATGCTCCTAGGTCATAAATAGATTCATGAGCAATAATTGCTTTAGCAACCAATAACGCAATTTCATCAGAAAATAACTTGAATGGTCTAATATAGTTAATATAGAAATATGCAGTTACAGCTTTCACAACTGTTGGTAATGATGATTGTGAAATAAAGGAAATTAAAGATTCCATCATTTCATCAATTTTAGAAACAGGTGCGCATGTATAAATACGATCGATAATTACACGATTATCTCTACTTCTATCTTCATCTGTTCTATAGAATGATGTAATTTCAGAAATACCATTGATTGCAGCATATAGGTCAGCGATCATTTCATCGTTTACTGGATTTACATAATTTCTTTCAATGTATTTAACTGCATCTAGATATCTAACCAAAATAGCGTTGTTTGCAGAAACGCTTCCTGCCGTTCCACTAATAATTTCGTTAATATAATTTTCAGTTACATCTAAGTCGTGTTCTTTTGCGATGCATTTTAAGATTCTTAATAAGCATTGTCTATTAAATAAATCTGCATCACCATTTCTTACATTGAGTCGAGAAAATTCTCTATTTACTTTAAAAATCTTGTTTTCAACATTATTGACATTACTTGTGATGCTTTGGCAAGCACAGTACACAATCATGTTCTTATCAATTGTCTTGATTGTAAGGTAACGGTTAAATGTACTTCTATATGCCAAAATATTAGTCCAAAATGTGTCGACAATAGAAGTTTTTAATTCTTTTGCGACTTCATTTTTGGTTGCATATTTTTCTTCAGTAAAACGAATTGCAATATTTGAATTTGCCATATGAACCTACCTCACTTTCTTTATTATATATAAAGGTTTTTAATAAGAGCAAGATAATAACTTGCAAATTACTAAAAATTTACTAATTTTGAAAAATGCTTCCAAAAATATTACTATTCATCATCGTCATCAATGGAAAGAATAGACATAAAGGCTTCTTGAGGAACTTCAACAGATCCAATCTTTTTCATTCTCTTTTTGCCTTCTTTTTGTTTTTCGAGAAGTTTCTTCTTACGAGAAATATCGCCACCATAGCATTTTGCTAAGACGTCTTTTCTAACTGCTTTAACATCG
Source organism: Bacilli bacterium (assembly GCA_045600585.1). Taxonomy (GTDB): domain Bacteria; phylum Bacillota_I; class Bacilli_A; order RFN20; family CAG-826; genus JAZRYE01. The sequence goes on from JAZRYE010000004.1 coordinate 56,071, forward strand.
CATCTAGCGATTACCTTGCCGCCTATGGATGCTTGAATAGGAATTTCGAATTGTTGTCTAGGAATTACTTCTTTGATTCTTCTACAGATTCCTATACCACGATTATATGCATTTTGTCTAAAGACAATACTTGATAAAGCATCGACTACTTGTCCGTTTAACATAACATCAAGTTTGATCAAATCACTTCTTCTATAATCAGCGTATTCATAGTCGAATGATGCATAGCCTTTTGTATAGCTCTTTAATTTATCAAAGAAATTATAAACAATTTCTGAAAGAGGTAATAAATAGGTTAATATCATTCTCGTGTCATCGAAATATTCTAGATTCTCGTATATGCCACGTCTTTCTTGACATAATTCCATAATTGGTCCGACGAAGTCTTTTGGGGTCATAATGTTCGCTCTAACAAATGGCTCTTCTATATGATTGATTTTACTAGCTTCTGGTAATTTTGAAGGGTTATCAAGATAAATGATTGATCCATCGGTCATGTGAATATGATAAATAACTGAAGGAGCTGTTAAGATTAAGTCAAGATTGTATTCTCTTTCTAATCTTTCTTGCACAATATCCATATGTAGAAGTCCTAAGAATCCACATCTAAATCCAAAGCCTAAAGCTTGGGATGTTTCTGGAATATATTGCAATGATGCGTCATTTAGACATAGCTTTTCTAAAGCTTCTTTTAGATCTTGGTACTTTTTGCTATCAACTGGATATAAACCGCAATAAACCATTGGGTTCATAATACGATATCCTGGAAGAGCTTCTTTTGCTGGATTATCTGCAAATGTGACAGTGTCACCAGGATGGACATCTTTGATGTCCTTGATTTGTGCACATATGTATCCTACTTGTCCGGATGTTAATTTATCGAGTTTGATTTCATTTGGAGTTCTGATTCCAACTTCTGTTACTAAATATTCTTTATTAGCTTGCATTAATCGAATTTTATCTCCGATTTTTACTTGTCCGTCCTTAATTCTAACAAGTATGACAACACCTCTATAAGAATCATAATAACTATCGAATATTAATGCTTTTAATGGTTCGTCGTTATTTCCGCTTGGAGCTGGGAAGAAATTGACGATCGCTTCTAATAAGGAATGAATATTTAATCCTGTTTTCGCACTGACTTCGACAGCGGTATCGCAAGGAATTCCAATTCTTTCTTCAATTTCTTTTTTACAAACTTCAGGCTGTGCGCTAGGCAAATCAATTTTATTGATTACAGGTAATATTTCTAGATTATTATCTACTGCTAAATAAACATTTGCTAGAGTTTGAGCTTCTACACCTTGAGTTGCATCGACAACTAAAATCGCTCCTTCGCACGCTGCTAAAGAACGAGACACTTCGTATGTAAAATCGACGTGCCCAGGGGTATCAATTAGGTTAAATACATATTCTTCACCATTATCTGCTTTGTAACTTAAAGTAACGGCGTTTAGCTTAATTGTAATGCCTCTTTCTCTTTCAAGGTCCATTGAGTCAAGAATTTGTTCTTTCATCATTCTTTCTTCAATTGCACCAGTCTGCTCTAAAATACGGTCAGCTAATGTAGACTTACCGTGATCAATATGAGCAATGATTGAGAAGTTTCTAATTTTCTTTTGTTCAAATTCCATAAAAGTATTTAAATTTTACATTATTATCATTAATTCTTAAAGAATTTTGATAACAAATCGCTCACTTCTTCAGGCGAATATACTACTTTGTAGTTGCTCCATTCCTCTCTAAATAGATCTTTATATTGTCTAGACATGTATCTTTCATCTATTAATAGGACTGCACCTTTATCTTCTTCACTTCTAATTACTCTTCCTACAGCTTGCATAACTTTGTTCATGCCTGGATTAATATAGGCATAATCATAGCCTGGAAGATTTTGTTCTTTGAAATATTCTGAAATCTTATCGCTTTCAAAGTTAATTTTCGGCATGCCGATACCAATAATAACTGCTCCAATTAATCTATCACTTACTAAATCAATTCCTTCTGAGAAAGCACCACCAATAACTAAGGACCCTATTGTTGTTCTAATTGGATTTGGATGGAAATTATCTAAAAAATCTATCTTTTCTCTATCGCTCATATCTTTTGTTTGTGTATAGATATCAGCGTCTTCTAATTGAATGAAAGAATTTATTCTTTCTAGATACTCATATGATGGACAATAAATGAAATAGTTTCCAATTTTATTGCTGACAAAAGATTTTATGTAATCCGCTATTTCTTTATAAGATTTTTCTCTATCTTTATATTTAGTTGAAACTTTTGGTGCAACTAAAATTTCTAAATTATCTTCATTAAATGGAGATGCTAAAGATAATGTTGGATCTGTTCCACTATCCCCGCCCAATGTATCGATAAAATATTTCATTGGTGATAGGGTCGCTGAGAATAGCACTGTTGCTTTTACATCTTCCATTCTTCTTTGTAAGAACTTTGATGCATCAAGGCAAATTAAATTAAATGTCATCTCATCTTTTGATTTTGAAATAAATGAAATGTATCTTTCGTTATAAAATTCAGAAATTTTCATGAATTCTAAAACATCAAGGTAAAAATCTAATAATTCTTTAGTTACTTCCTTGTGTTCATTTTTATTGATATCTTGGAACATTGTGATAAAGGAATCTAAAACTTTATATTGATTATCAGAAAAATTAGATATTTCAGTATTACCTTCTTCAAGAGAATCATAAGTTTCGGAAAACATTTTTGTGAGTTTTGTGAGATTTCGTTTTAACTTTGTGAGTTTGCTATGTCTGACAGATTTCTTTGCTGAAAGATATTTATTGTAGGACAAACGAGAAGAGTACATATCTCTTGATCTATCAATTAAATTATGAGCTTCATCCACTAATGCTAAAAAGTGTGAAGCATCTTCATCAAAGAATCTTTTCATATATGATAATGGATCAAACATATAGTTGTAATCACATATAATAACATCAGAAAAAAGTGATAAATCTAATTCAAATTCAAAAGGACAAATCATATTTTCGTTTGCGATTTGTTGGATAAGTTTTTCATCAAACGTTGTAAAACTTGATAGTGAATATTTCAATACAGCTTGAATCTTATTGTAATAATCTTTTGCATATGGACATTCATCAGGGTTGCATCCCTTACCTTTGCAAAAACAAATTTTATCTCGCGCAGTAACTACAATATCTGTAATGGAAAGTCCATTACTTTTAAGTAATTCTATCGCATTATAGGCGCTTTCTTTACCGGAAGCTTTTGCTGTTAAATAAAATATTCTCGCTTTATCATCTTCCGCAATTCTTTTAATAAAAGGATATAAGGTAGACATTGTTTTGCCAATCCCGGTTGGAGCTTCAACGAATAATCTTCCACCGTTTTTTGCTACTGAATAGCAATACTTAGCAAGTTCTCTTTGACCATTTCGATAATTTTTAAAAGGAAATGATAGATTCTTAATAGATTCATCTCTTTTCTCATTTAATCTAAAAACGACATTATAGAATTCTAAATATTCTTCAAGCAAATCATATATGTATTGTTCTAATTCACTTGTAAAGAATGTGTAATTATCAATCAATTGCTCTTTTTCTTTTCCTTGTCTAATATAGGTTAATTTAACTCCAATTGATTCCAATTTTTGTTCCAAGGCAAACATGTAGGCATAACATTTTGCTTGTCCTAAATGCCACTCGATATTGTCTTTTCTAAATTCTTCTAGTTCGGTGACCGTTGTTTTAATTTCATCAATAACAAATTCACCATTTTTTCTTTTGATAATTCCGTCTGCTCTTCCTTCAAGAAGGATTTGTACTTCACCTACGACAAACAAATGTTTTAATGGATATTCACTTATGTAATTTGAATCTTGTAAAGATTGATAGGTATTGTGAATTCTACTTCCCTCGGTCATTGATGAACGATTAAAAATCCGGTTGTCAATGTCACCGGATCTGAGAAGAAAATCTACTAATTGATGTACAGATAATCTAATAAATTTTTCCATTAGTTAAATTTTTTGCCTATTAAGTTTTGATTACCATTTAAAAAACTACGATAATCCATTCTATTTTTTCCTTCTTTTTGAAGTTCTAATATTGCAATTTGACCATCTTTGCATTGAAAGACAAGGCCTTTTTTATCCGCTTGAACAATTTCCCCAATTTCACCTTTGACTGATTGCGAAAATAATGAGGCTTTAAAAATTTTAATTTTTAGACCGTCAAGATATGCATATGCACCAGGAGTATCGCTTAAACCCCTAATCCATCCAATAATTTGTTTGGCGCTTAAATCGAAATTGATTTTTTCTTGTTCAGGCTTGATTGTTGGGCAGAAAGAGACAAGGCTTTCGTCTTGCTCAACCCCAACGAGTTTTCCATCGATGTAATCTGGTAAAGCTTCTAAAATGAGCTCTTTTGCGGCATCACCTAGTTTATTGAATAAAGATGTCGAATTGTCGTTTTCTTCAATTTTAACTTCTTTTTTAGCAAACATTTGCCCAGCATCCATTTTTGCGACCATTTCCATTAAAGTCATACCCGTGACTTCATCATTATTAATTAATGAATATTGTATAGGCGCTGCACCACGATATTTTGGTAATAAAGAACCGTGTAGATTTAAACATCCGTATGTTGGAATATCTAACAAAGCTTGTGGAACTATTTGTCCATAGGCAAGAGTAATAATGACATCTGGTTTCATTTCTTTGATAAAATCAAAGTCATTGCGAATTTTTATTGGTTGAAAAACAGGGATATCATATTTCTCTGCAATTATTTTTGTTGGGACTTTTGCTATTTTGCCACTTCTTCCTACTGGACGATCTGGTTGAGCAACCAATGCAACAAATTTATAACCATCTAATATCATTGCTTCAAATACTTTAGCGCTGATTTCAGGTGTACCCATGAATATTACTTTTAGATCTTCTTTTTTCATACTTAAATATTATATCTTAAAAAGATAAATTGATATACTTGTTTCTCTCTTTTATAATGGCTTAGTGAAAATTTTAGTTGCATCAGATTCTCATGGCAATCAAGAAGCCTTGGATAGATTAGCGGATATGTATCCAAATATGGACTTATTTTTATGCTGTGGGGATTCAGAAGGGGATGAATGGAATATCCAGCCTTTTAGATCTGTTCGGGGTAATTGTGATCATCATTATGATTTTCCTGAACATTTAATTATTCCTACTCCATATGGAAAACTATTTGTTCAACACTATCCAAATGTTAATTATCAAGAACTTGTGAGCAAAGATATCAAGCTATTTATTCATGGCCATACTCACGTTCGTAGGGATGAAATAAAATACGGAATTAGGGTTTTAAATCCAGGCTCAATTTCGTTTTCTCGGGATGGATTTGATTTATCATATATGATAGTAGCCATAGAACAAAGTATTGTTAATGTAACCTTTAATGTATTAAAATACTAAAGTTGTTTGCATTTGATTTAAGTAAATATTATTAATTAGATTAAATTATGCGAGGTAAAAACGTAATGTATCCTGAATATAATAAAGTTAAAAACTATATTTCTAGAGCTCAAGACTTACTTAATACTTCTAGAAAAATGGAAGATATATTTAATATGATTATGCACTGCAATGCTAAAAGAGTGTGCGCAGAATATTATAATGACAATAATAAAATTACTCGATATACATACAAAAAGATGGAAGCAAATTGTTATAAGTTTGCTCGTTATATATCAGAACAATTAAAAGATATAGAAAAAAATAAACCAATTATTATTAAACTAACTAATGGACCACACTGGGGTGAAATTTTCTGGGCAATTTTAATGTCTGGATTTAAACCATTATTAGTAAGTGCTTCAACTGCTAAAGAAGGCACGCAAAATTTAGCAAATCAAGCTCACTGTGCTGCAATTATTACAGATGATGCATTCCCATATCAAACAAAGAAAATTGCGTTTGAAGACATTATTAGTGATGCAGAAGAAGGCGAATTTTCTCCTACTTGGGAAAACGAAGCAATCTTTTGTTCAAGTGGCACAACTGGTGATGTTAAATTAATGGTTTACAACGGAGAAAACTTATGCCACCAAATTGGCGCAGCTCTCTCTATTCCTGAAAATTCCAAAGACTTAATGTATCCAAAGTCAATGGGTAAGATTAAAATCTTAGCAATGGTTCCATTGCATCATATATTTGGTTTCGTAGCTGTATTACTTTGGTTTACATTCTACGGCTCAACTCTTGTTTATCCAATAAGCAACGCTCCAAGTGATTTACTTGGTATTTGTCAGAAAGTCGGAATAACCCACGTCTTCTCTGTCCCGCTTCTTTGGGATTCTGTTGCTTTATCTCTCGAAAGAAAGATGGAAATGCAAGGCGAAAAGATGAAAAATCTTCTCGACCATATGATCAAATATAATTGCGGTGAAATTACTAAGAAAGAAGCTGGTAAATCAGCTAGCAATATCGTTAAACATGTTGTCCAAAAGAAACTCCTTGGAACTCATGTAAGATATTGTATTTCTGGTGGAGGATTCCTCTCAAATCATACACTAAGAGTACTAAACGGTATTGGATACAACCTTTACAACGGATATGGAATGACTGAATTAGGTGTCACATCCGTTGAACAATCTATCGATGTTTCTAAGAGACTTGAAGGCAAGATTGGTTCGCCATTCTATGGAGTACAATATAAAATTGTAAAGAGTGATGGAAATGCCACAGGCGGTGAGCTTGCAGTCAAATCCCCTATCACTCACATTAGAGAAATCATTGGCGGAGTAGAAAAACCAACCATTCTTGACGATGAAGGATATTTCTTAACTGGTGATATTGCAGAACTTGATGAAACAGGTAGATGCACATTAAAAGGAAGAATTAAAGACATTATTATTAATGCTGATGGAGAAAATATTTTCCCTGATGAATTAGAAATTTATTTCAAAACTCTTCCATTTGTTAAACAACTTTCCGTTTTAGGCATTAAAACTGAAAATGACAAAAATGAAGAAAAAGTTTGTCTTGTTCTTGAACTCGATAATTCTGTTAAGAAAGAAAATATCAAGGAAATCAAGAAAATTGTTGATGAAACAAAACTTCCTAATAATGTTAAGATTCAAGAAATCTATTTAGCAAAAGGAAAACTTCCTGTTGCTAACAACATGAAAGTTAAGAGATTTGTTATTAAGAAGGCAATTGAATCTGATAATGGAGAATATATCTCCATGATTCAAAGAAGAAAAACAACTAAGAAGTATAATTTCGATGCAAAAACTGTTGAAGAAATTTTAGTTCCTATGCGTGCAATCTTCTCAAAAATCCTTGTTCTTCCAGAATTTAAAATTGAAGATAACGGCCATTGGATTAATGACTTAGGTGGAGACTCAATGAGTTACATTGAACTTGTTAGAGATGTCGATGAAGCATTCGGTGTTGAGATCCCTGAAGAACAATATGGACAACTAACTTGTGTTAACGATTTCGTTAATGAAGTCGCATTACTCAAGAAAGAGAAAGCAAACTAATTTAATAAATAATTGCATTATTTTATCTAATTTGATAATATTAATCGCGGTATCACGAAAGAGGTATAATTTATGGCAAACATTAAATCACAAATCAAACGTATCGGTACAAATGAAAAAGCACGTCAAAGAAACGCATCTGCAAAGAGCGCAATTCGTACTGCTGCTAAAAAAGTCAGAGTAGCTGCTGAAGCTAAAGATTTAGAAAATCTCGATGAACTCTTAAACAAAGCATTCCGTTTAATTGATAAATCTGTTAGCGATGGTATTCAAAAGAAGAATACAGCAAGCAGACAAAAATCCGAATTATCACGTATTGTCAACGCTGCAAAAGCTCAATAATTATTTATAATTATTTCCTTTTGAAATTTATTAAGAATAATTCAAATGCATAATAGCGGTCAACTTGACCGCTTTTAATTTGCAAATCTAATTGGAAAAGGTCTTCCAAGACTTTGTGAATAGTCTTTTCACTTATTGAATATAGATTCTTTCTTAAGATAGAAACTCTAATTGGTTTGATATTTAGCTCAGTTGCAATTTCATCTTCACCACTACCTGTTCTAGATAAAAATGCGACTTGATTTAATAATCTAAATTGATTTGAAAGCATGCTAATTAATGTAACAGGTTCAACATTGTTGACTCTTAAATCACGGAATAATGCTATTGCTAATTCATTTTTTCCAGAAATTAAATAATTAAAAATTTGAAATGCATTTTCTTCTAATGGCTTTGGAACCATTAATAAAACATCATCATAAGTAATATGATCTGTATATAAAGATAATTTATCTAAAGTATTTAATAATAAGTCAACATCGCATGCTGTTCTAATGGTAATCTCGGATAATGCGTTTTGGTCAATTTGTATTTGTAATTTTTCTTTACACAATTTAATGACGTATTGTTTCCATTCTTTTGGGTCAGGATCAACAATTTGAAAAATTGTGCCATATTGTTTAATTAAAGAATAAAGCTTTCCTTTTGGATCAACTTCTTCTGAAACTATTGTCAAAATTAAGTCAGTAAAATCGTTTTGATCTTTTAAGTATCTTCCTAATGCATCGTAGTCTTGTTCAGATTCGATTTTATTTTTTTGTCTTTTCTTTTCGAAAAAATAGCAATTGTCGACAATAACAACCTTATTTTCGTATCCTAAAGGAAGATAATTCACATCATTTAGCCATTCTTGTATTAATACATTACTACCATCATAACGTACATAATTCATGTCGTCTTTTTCAGGTAATTTTTCTTTTACAATTTTATTGATTCTTGTTTTAATGCGGATGCTTTGCGTTCCGTAAATTAGATATACCATATCTACATTATACAAAAAACTACATAAAAATGTAGTTGGAATATATAATTGTTCCTAAAATATCGGTCCTTTTTATGTTTACTTTATTTTTATTTAAAATATCGATTACAGATTGATTTGGATGCCCATAATAATTTTTACCAACAGAAATAACTGCATCTTTAGGTGATAAATACTTAATAAATGCATCAGATGTAGAAGTATTACTTCCATGGTGTCCAATTTTCAATACGTCACATGGTATGTTTACATATTCCTCCATGATTTTCTTTTCTATAGATATCGGTGCGTCACCTGTAATCAAATAAGAAATATTCGATAATGTAAATCCAATGACAAGTGAGTTCTCGTTGTCATCGTTATCAGAAGAAATATGATTATTATAATTATTAAATTCAATCCCTTTTATATAAAAAGGAAATGATTCTGGTGAAGAAATGTGGTTCTTAATATTAAAATTATTTTCGAGTTCTTTAAGTGCGCCCATATGGTCATAATCATTGTGTGTTGTTATCACATAATCAATATTAAATAACCTATTCTTCTTGAAGTAAGGTATGAGAGAATCATTCGCAATATCGGAATATAAGGATCCTCCAGTATCAATTAGAACAGTTGTATTTTTGTATCTAACCAAACAAGAATCACCTTGACCAACATTGATAAATGAAACCTGTGTAGTAAATGTATTTTTAATAGGCAAAATATTAATTATCATAATCATCATTTCAATTGTTAATAAAACTTTATAAATTGGCTTAAATCCAATAGAAAAATAATAAAGAATTGCCAAGTATATAAAGATGAATATTAGAAACATAATATCTGGAAAAGAAGGACAATTAACACTAATTGATAATGGTTTAACTTTGTTAAAAATATAAGATATCCACCTTGTTGTTTTACTAACTACTCCAAATAATGGAATTTTGTAAAAGCACAATAGACTGACAAATGCGAAGAATATAAAGATAGGAGTAAATAATATAGAAAATGGATAAGAAAGAAGACATATAGATGAAAAATATTTCATCTCAAAAGGTATGAAGAATATTGCTACGAAAATTGGCGACATTACCTTTCTAATGATTTTTTTATGTTGCGATAATAAATTTCTTATATAGTAAAACAAAATAGGTATCGAATAAGCAAGGATAAAAGAATCAGAATATATTAACCTATAATTAATAATTAAAAATAAGAAACCACTAAAAGAGAGAACTGTGAAATAATGAAATCTTTCTTTTAAAATATATTTATTAATCCATGTCAAAAGACTCAAAGTCATTATTTTGATGACTGAAAATTTCGGATACACAAATAAAGCGTAAGGAAATAATAAACCCAGAGATATTAGTTGCGACCATTTCTTCTTTATCCTTATGTTAAATAAAAATGTAACTGTATTTAAAAAGAAATGAAAATAAATACCGCTAGTAGATAAAAACCTTGATAAATGAAAAGCCTTTATTTTATCTGCAGTTTCACTACTTCCACCTTTAGAAAATAATATCATTTTAATTAATGATGCGCTTTCTTTATCAAAATGGCTTAAGAACGCCTCTCTTCCACTTTTTAACCTTATAGGTGTAAGGAACTCACTTTTTATTGAATGAGGTTCTAACGCGCTTAAAACACCTTTCTTTAATAAATAATCTTTGAAATCAAAACTCGATTCTAAAGTTGTAAAGTTTAAATTAGTTTTTATCCCTTTAATATATAAAACATCACCTATTTCATATGGATGGCCCTTACTATATATGTAGAATCTTTCTCCACGACTGATAAATATGAAATAATTATCGCTTACTTCACTAACGATGCCTTTATATTCGCTTTGAGCAGCATGCACTATATTGATGAAGCTGATGCCTACTCCAATCGCAATTAACAATATTGATATACAAAATACATACTTGTTTGTTCTTTTATATATAAATATCAAATAGATAATTGATGCAATAGCGCATGCTGCAACGTGATAGCGAAAAAGTAATCCGATTGAAAAAGAAATTAAAAATGCGAATAGAATCACTCGTGAAGAATAACGTAACTTCTTATTTTTCTATAAGTAGCGTTACCGATTCCATAAACATCCATTAGATCTTCAATTGTGTTGAATTGTCCGTTTTCAATTCGATAAGAAACAATTGAACTAGCAATTGAAGTTGTGATTCCGTTGATTGTCATTAATGTATCAGCGTCATCTGCATTAATGTTAACTTTAGTAATTTCTGTATTATTGCAAATGTCACTTACATCATAACGTGATGCAATATAATAGGTTTCTCCAACCTCTAATACTGCATTTTCAAAGAAAGCTCTTTCATCTGCATTGTTTGTTAAGCCTCCCGCTGCGTTAATTAGATCTGCCATTGAGATTGCATCAGATAGCGTATAAGAACCGGTCTTATAAACTTCACCTTCAATGGTATATCTAGATGTTGTGGTCGATACTTCAACAGTCTCATCAATGTGAGCTGTGTTGACTGTAGGGTCTATTAGCATAAAGCCGACTATGACCACGAATGCGGCTATGATAACCCCAATAAAGATTTTAACCATAAAAAATCCTCCTACTTTTTTATAGGAGGAATTTTCGAATTTTTTCTTAATTTTTTTTAAAATTATGCTTTAATTTCAATTTTGAGAACTTCAACTTGGTAAGCCTTGCTTGATTTGACATCTACGATGTCTCCGACAGATTTACCAACTAAAGCACTACCTAAAGCGCAGTCATTTGAAATTTTGCCATTGAATGGATCTGCTTCAACTGTACCAACAATGTAATATTCTTCAATTTCATTATTGTCTAAGTATTTAACAGTAACTAATGAACCAAGACCAACTTTCTTATTGCTCTTAATTTTATCTTCAATAATTTCGCAGTTATTTAAGATAGCTTCAATTTCTTTAATTCTACCTTCTGTTTCTGCTTGTTTATCTCTAGCTGCATCATAGTCAGCGTTTTCACTTAAGTCACCTTGTGCACGAGCTTCAGCTAATTGAACTTTAACTTCTTCACGTACAACGGATACTAAATGTTCTAATTCGTCTTGTAATTTTTTATAACCAGCTTTGGTAAGTTTTTGTTTTTCAGCCATAAATATACCTTCTTTCGAGTCCTCGTTATTTTAGCAATAACGTAAACTATTTTCCATAGTTAATTATTCTTCTTTTAATTTTTGAATTTCTGGATCTTTATCCCAAGCCTCAAAGACTTCCTCTACTTCTGCGTATTCTTCTTCGTCTTCGATCGTTTCTAAGGAGCCTGCTCCATCTTCTGTTTCGACATATCTCATAACTGAGACTTCATCAGGATTATTTTCTTCATAGAAGAAAACATATGATGTTCCTCTTTCTTCATTGTCATATGTGAAGAGGATATTTAATAAATGTTTATTACCTTCGTCGTCGGTAACTTCCATTGTCTTTTCATCCAATAATTCTTTGCTATCCATAACGATTATCCTTTCATTATTGTTTTTTTAGTTTCTAAAACTATTTTACCAAATTTTTAACAAATTGCACTGCTTCACCAACTTTATCGGCATTTCTACCAGCACCGCTTGCTAATTCAGGTCTTCCGCCTCCGGAACCACCTAATAATGTCGCGACATCTTTGACTACCTTACCAGCCATATATCCTTTTGCAATTGCATCTTTAGATGATGCGACAACGATTGGTAAGCCACCATTTTCTTCGCCGATTAAAACGATGAGATAGTTTTCATGTATTGTTTTCAAATTATCTACTAATGATAATAAGTCGCTTCTCTTACTACCTTGCAAGTATTTTACTAAAGTAAATAAGCCGTTTTGTTCAGCAAATTCTGCTTTAATAGATTCACTATTTGCATGAGCTAATTTAGTTGATAATTGTTCGTTCTGTTTTTTGAGTGCATCCTTCTCATTATTTAAAGCATTGATTCTTTGTGGAACTTCGCTATAAGAAGATGCGCCCAATTGGTCTCTTGCTCTAGCGAGTAACATTTCTCTCTTCTTTAGTAATTCATATGCACCAACAGATGTTCTCGATTGAATTCTTCTAATACCTGCAGCGACTGATTCTTCGAATTCAATAACAAATACGCCAATATCAGATGTATTTGAAACATGAGTACCACCACAGAATTCTTTAGAAACATCGCCGAAGCAAACAACTCTAACTGTGTCGCCATATTTATCATCAAATAAAGCTCTTGCACCTAATTGTTTTGCTTCTTCAATTGGTAAAACTTTTGTTTCTTCAACAATTGCTTCATCAATCCATGCATTAACTTTTCTTTCAACTTCGTTTAATTCTTCAGGAGTTATCTTTTGATAATGATTGAAGTCAAAGTGAGCACATGTATCATCAACATAAGAGCCATGTTGAGCGATATGATCACCTAATACTTCTGTTAATGCTTTTTGTAATAAGTGAACTGAAGAGTGGTTTCTTGTAATTCTACTTCTTCTTGCTTGATCAATTTTAACTACAACTTCATCTCCAACCTTTAATTCTCCAAAGAGAATTTCGACTGAATGTAAGTGTTGTTTATTTGGTGCTTTGATTACATTTGTAACTTTCATTGAGACTTCATCGTTTTCAATTACACCAGTATCGCAAACTTGACCACCACTTTCAGCATAGAAAGTTGTCTTATCAAGCATGACTTCACCAGCGGAAGTTAATGATTCGACTTTGACACCATTCTCGAATAATGCAATGACTTTAGCTTTAATTGGAGCACTGCCATATGTAAATTCACTTGGTAATGTGCATTCCATTAAATCTTTTGATTGCTTATTCATTGATTGCAAATCGCCACGAGCGTTTCTTGCTCTTTCTTTTTGAGCTTTCATCAATTCATTGAATCCATCCATATCATAACTAACACCTGCTTCATCACAGATTTCAGTTGTTAATTCTTTTGGAAATCCGAATGTATCATATAAAAGGAACATATCTTCTGCTGAAAGACTCTTTGTTGCTTCAATGATTGAGTGAAGCTTGTTTTCACCATTAGCTAAAGTCTTAATAAATTTTTCTTCTTCAGTTTTAATAATCTTTTTAACAAATTCTTTCTTATCTAAAAGATAAGGATAGAAATCTTTCATTACTTCTGTAACAACGTCAACAAGGTTATATAAGAATGGCTTATCAACACCTAATACACGTCCATAGCGTTCTGCTCTTCTTAATAATCTTCTTAAAACATATCCTCTTCCTTCGTTAGAGAACATTGCTCCATCAGCGGTTGCAAATGTAATCGCTCTGATATGATCTGCAATAACTCTAAATGCCATTGGATTGTCTAAGTACTTTTTACCAGTTAAATTTTCGACATATTCAATCATTGGCCAGAATAAATCTGTTTCGAAGTTTGTGTCAGTTCCTTGCATAATGCAAGCGAGTCTTTCAAGACCACTACCAGTATCAATGTTTTTACTTGGTAATTCTTTATAATCTTTTCTATCAACACCAGAAACAGAATTGAATTGTGAGAAAACGATATTCCAAATTTCAATGTATCTATCGTTTTCCATATCTTCTTTTAATAATTTAATACCAATATGTTCAGGGTCATATTTTTCTCCACGATCAAAGAACATTTCTGTATCAGGTCCACAAGGTCCTTCACCAATTTCCCAGAAGTTGTTTGGTTGAGGAATTAAATGATCTTCACTTACTCCATTATCCATCCAACATTTCTTTGTATCTAAATCATCTGGATGATATGTGATATATAATTTTTCCTTTGGAATACCAAACCATTGTTCAGAAAATAATAATTCAGTTGCCCATTGAATGACTTCCTTACGGAAATAGTCACCAATTGAGAAGTTACCCATCATTTCAAAGAATGTGTGGTGCCTTGCTGTCTTGCCAACATTTTCGATATCGTTTGTTCTAATAGATTTTTGTGCATTTGTAATTCTTCTTGATGGAGGAATTTCACTACCATCAAAATATTTTTTAAGTGCTGCAACACCGGCATTAATCCAAAGTAAAGTTGGATCATCCTTTGGGACAAGAGAACTTCCTGGTTCTACATGGTGTCCTTTGCTTTTAAAGAAGTCTAACCACATTTGGCGGACTTCACTGGCTTTCATGTAACGCATACATAACCTCCTAAATAAATAAAAAAGTTCCTATTAATAGGAACGAATTAACCGCGGTACCATCCTGATTCACCGACTATTGTCGATGCTCTTACTTTCGTTATACGTCAACGTAACGGTGATGATTAGTCACAACAAGGGAAGTGGCCTACTTATCTATCTTTATGCCCTTTTCACCACTAGACACTCGCTATTAAAGAATCAATAAACTTCTTTTCCGATTAGAATTATATAGGATAACTTTATTTTAATAAAGAGAAATTTAAATATCTGTGCGTTTACCATTTAAATATGTTGATTCAATAAGGCCACCACCAAGACATTTATTTCCATCATATAAGACAGCAGCTTGACCAGGAGTAACTGCTTTATAAGGCTCATCAAATATTAATTCGATTCTATCTTCGCCCATGTAATGAATGGTAACTCCTTTGTCTTCTTGTCTATATCTAAATTTAGCATTTATGTGTTTTCCATCTTCAGGTTTTTTAGCATTGAAATTTAAATTTGTGACATAGCATTTATCACTGAATAAGTAATTATTTTCATCGCCAGACGCAACAAAAAGAATATTATTCTTTATATCTTTCTTTGCGACAAACCAACCTTTAGCAATTTCGCCATGAATGCCACCGATACCAAGTCCTTTTCTTTGACCAATTGTGTAATACATAGCGCCTTGATGAGTTCCTAAAATCTTGCCAGTTTCAATATCAACAATATTTCCTTTTTTAGCTGGTATATAATTCTTCAAAAATTCTCTAAAGTTTCTTTCACCAATAAAACATACACCAGTGCTATCTTTTTTATCCATAACACTTTCTAGATCTAATTCGTGAGCTATTTTTCTAACTTCTGTTTTATCAATATCGCCTAATGGAAATAATGTATAAGAAAGTTGTCTTTGATCGATTTGTGATAAAAAATATGTTTGATCTTTGTTTTGGTCATAAGACTTACATAAATAAGCCACGCCATCTTCATCAATTCTTTTTGCATAATGACCCATTGCAATCATATCAAAACCATTTTTTAATGCAAAATCTAAAAATGGTCCAAATTTAATATATTTGTTGCAGAAAATATCAGGATTTGGAGTGCGTCCGCATGAATACTCTCTTATTAAATAAGAAAAAACATCATCCCAATATTCTTTAACATAATCAACTCTTAATAATTTGATGCCTAATTTTTCAGCAACTTTCGTTGCATCATCATAGTCCTTTTCTTGAGGACATTGATTGTTATTGATAGTTGGATTTCCTAAATAGTCATTGTTTGCTAATGCATCCCAGTTACGCATAAAACATGCAGTGACATCATGTCCTTGCTTCTGAAGTAAATATGCTGCAACAGCGGAATCAACTCCACCTGATAAACCAATCAAGACTTTCATTTTAAAATATCCTTACTATCTAAAATTAATGTAAATGGACCATCGTTAATGGATTCAACCTTCATGTCAGCTCCGAAAATACCAGTTGATATTTGTTTGCCTGATTTCTCTTCTAATTGATTATTAAAATAATCATATAATAGTTCTGCATCATGAGGTTTCATTGCATTTATAAATGATGGTCTTCTTCCATGAGATACATCTGCATATAAAGTAAATTGACTGACTGACATAATGTCTCCATTAATATCTTGTAAAGAAATGTTGATCATTCCATGGTCATCAGGAAATATTCTTAAACCAAGAATTTTATCTACCATTTTGGATACAACTTCTTTATCATCACCATCAGTGAATCCAACCAACATACAAATTCCTCTTCCAATTGAAGAAATGATTTTTCCTTTAATGGATACACTAGCTTTATCTACAGTTGTAACAATTACTCTCATATTGCAATTATTATAAAGAAAAAAATATTAAATTGATATATAATCAAATAGCAAATTATGAATTTAAAACCTTTAGCATTTAGAGTTAGACCAGAATCGTTAGATGAAGTCATTGGCCAAAAACATTTAGTTGGCGAAGACGGATTCTTACGTAAATCAATTGAATCAGAGACAATGTTCTCTATTATTTTTTATGGTAATCCTGGATGCGGCAAGACTACTATTGCAGAAGCATATGCAACATCGATGAAGGTTAAGTATGTTAAACTAAATGCTGTTACTTCTAATAAAAATGATTTAGAAAATGCAATTAAGGAATGCTCAATGTTTGATAGAGCGTTTATCATCATGGATGAGGTTCATAGATTAAACAAAGATAAACAAGATATTCTTTTACCATATATAGAAAACGGTTCTGTATATTTGCTTGGTATGACAACTCAAAATCCTTATATGGCAATAAACAAAGCTATTAGATCTAGATGTCATTTATTAGAAGTTAAGCCATTATCAAATGAAGATATTGTTGATGGTCTTAAAAGAGCAATCAAGCATCCAAAAGGACTTAATAATAAATTTTCTTTTGATGACGATGCACTTGAATATATTTCTAAACTAACTGCTGGAGATATGAGATATGCATTAAATTATTTAGAAGTTCTTTCAATTAATGCAAAGAATGGAAATATATCTTTAGATACAGCTAAAAAAGTGATCAAAGTTCCAAATTGGCAAATAGATCAAAATGAAGGCGAACATTATGACTCAGTTTCTGCTTTACAAAAATCTATTAGAGGCAGCGATGTTGATGCTGCTTTATATTATTTAGCTAGACTTTGCATCGTTGGTGATTTAGATAGTATTAAAAGAAGATTATTAGTAATTGCTTATGAAGATGTTGGTTTAGGAAATCCACAAGCAGTAGATAGAACTTATCATGCATTAATGACGGCTGAAATGGTCGGATTCCCAGAAGCAATTATTCCTCTCGGCTTTGCTGTTTGCGATTTAGCATTATCTCCAAAAAGCAAAACAACATGCCTAGGAATTGAAAATGCTATGGCGTATGCTGAAAAACATCCTTTGGATGTTATGGATTATCTTAAACTAACTCCAGTAAATGTCATGGAAGAAGACAAGTATCCATATGATAGACCTGATTTATGGGCAAAGATCCAATATCTTCCAGAAACAATTAAAAATATGCAGTTCTATGAGCCTAATCCTGATGCTAGTTCAAGCTATGAAAAAGCTATCAATGATAATTACTTAAAATTAAAAAGAATTAAAAGATCATCAAATCTAAGAGAACTAAAAAAGAAATAAAAACATTATCGTTAATTGTCGATAATGTTTTCTTTTAATAATAAATTATTACTTTTCAATAATTTCACGGATTACCGGTGAAGAAATTACTTTTTCATCAGTGATGACGAATGTATTTTTAATATCATTTATGATTGGGGCTACAACAGAATCTTCTTTATTTGTATAGCATGTTGCTAATAGATCGCCTTTTTTGACATAATCTCCAACTTTTTTATTTAGTAAAATACCGGCAGACATATCAATAATATCTTCTAAGGTTTCTCTTCCTCCACCGAGCTTCATTGAGTTAACTCCGATAGATAAAGCATTTAAAGATTTAATATAGCCTTCTTTATCAGTTCTAATTTCATGAATGTTTTTACTTATTTCTAATAACTCTGGATGATGAATGTAGTTTAAGTCTCCGCCTTGGGCTTCTACCATTAAACAGAATTTTTCAAACGCTTTTCCATTGGCAATATTTTCTTCAAGCATCTTTCTTGCTTGATCTCTATCTTTTGCTACTTTTGCTTGAACTAGCATGATAGAACCGCAAGCAAAGCATAATTCCATTAAATCTTTTGGACCTTTTCCTTGTAATGCTGCAATTGCTTCTTTGACTTCTAATGAATTACCAATTGCGTTCCCTAATGGTTCGCTCATATCACTTAATACTGCGATTGTATTTCTTCCAAGCTCATTTCCAATTTCCACCATTGTGTGTGCTAGTTCACGAGCACTATTCATATTTTTCATGAAAGCACCTTCGCCAACAGTAACATCTAATAAGATTGCATCACTACCTGATGCTAGTTTTTTAGACATAACACTAGAAGCAATTAATGGAATTGATTCAACAGTGCCAGTTACGTCTCTTAGTGCATAAAGCTTTTTATCAGCAGGAACTAGTGATTTGGTCTGCCCAGCTACAGCAATACCAATTTTATTGACTTGATCGATAAATCTTTGACCTTCAATTGATACTGTTAATCCTGGAATTGATTCTAATTTATCTAATGTTCCACCTGTATGGCCTAAGCCTCTACCTGATAATTTAGCCAATTTAGCTCCACAAGAAGCAACCATTGGTCCTAAAACTAAAGTAGTTTTATCACCAACACCACCAGTAGAATGTTTATCGACTTTTATTCCTTTAATAGCGGAAAGATCCATGACTTCACCACTATGTTCCATTACATCCGTTAATATAGATACTTCTTTTTTTGTCATCCCTTTAAATAGAATTGCCATATTCATAGCAGCGCTTTGATAATCTGGAACAATTCCAGAAACATAATTATCTATCCAGAATTTAATTTCTTCTTTTGATAATTCATTACCTTGTCTTTTTTTGATAATCAAATCTACCATTCGCATAAGAAATACCTCACTATGATTATATCATAAATTCATTTTACTATATGTTTTATTGACTAAATAGTCTAAACTATTAAATATGAATTTCAAAGATAATTTATTAGAATATTTATCAGAAAACGAAACAGCGTCTTTACTAAATTCATTAAATGAAATTGATAAGCATGCAGTTTTATTAAATTTAGAAAAAATGAATGATGAAACGTTCCTAAATTTATATCCAAACTGCACTAAGCATCCAATTGTTCCACACGCGTATTTATATAATAAAGATGAATATGAATTAGGTAAGTCCATCTATTATGATTTAGGTTGCTTTTATATACAAGAACCATCGGCAATGTTAGTTAGTTATTATTTAAATCCTGTTCCAGGCGATATTGTTTTAGATATGTGTGCTGCTCCAGGTGGCAAAAGTATGCAGGCCGCAATGCTTTTAAAAGATAAAGGTGTAATTATCTCTAATGATTTATCCTCATCAAGAATTGGGGCTGTTAGAGAAAATGCTGAAAGAATGGGACTTGGAAATTTACTTATAGTAAATAATGATTTTTCCAAAATATATAAAAATTATTTAAATTATTTCGACAAAATTATATTAGATGCACCATGTTCTGGGTCTGGCATGTTTAGAAAAGATGATGAAGTTAAAAACGACTGGACTTATGAGAAGGTTTTAAAATTCCAAGGAATTCAAAAAGAATTAATTGATATAGCTTATCAGATGCTCAAACCTGGTGGAACAATGATTTATTCAACTTGTTCTTTTTCAAAAGAAGAAGATGAAGATGTTATTGAGTACTTATGTTCACTATATCAATGCGAAATTTTGCCATTAGAGGATAAGCTCTTTTATAACGGAAAATATGGTGTTCATTTATTCCCTTATTTATTTCCTGGTGAAGGACACTATATGTGCCCAATTAAAAAGCCGGGTATTCTTTCACAAGCTGAGACTATAAATAAAAAGAATTCTCAATTTGACAAATTATTAAATTTAAATTCATTTTCACATACGAATGTTGTCAAGTTTGGCGATTATCTTTTTTCACTTCCATTTGAAGTAAAGACTAAGGGGTTAAATATTGTTCGATACGGTTTAAAAATTGGTGAAATTTCAGGATCAATATTAAAATACGATTACCATTTCTCTCATTACATCAAGGAATTTTATAACGAATGCGAAATTAATGATGAACAAATAGTCAAATATTTCAACGGAGAATCGTTTGAAAAAGAGAGCCATCAAGGATTCGTTTTGGTTAAGTATCAAAACATTAATGTCGACATTGCAAAAAGCGTTTCAAACACTATTAAAAACAAATTGCCAAAAGGTTTAAGAAGACATTTTTGATGTTTTGAAAATATTTTATACTTGTATTACTTAATAAAAAGTAATAGTATTTTCTCAATTAATTTAATCTAATGAAAGGAGAAATTTACTATTATGAAAAACAATTTAGTTAAATTATTAGCCGTTGGTGCATTAATTGCTTCATTGAGCGCATGTGGTGGTAAAAAAGGTCCTAGCGAAGAATCTAAGGAACAGCCTAAAGTTGTTACTATTGATGAATTTTATGAAGTTGACTTCGATGAAGAGACATTTGATGTTAGCGCACCACTTGATGGACAATTAGTTACACTTGAGGACCACATATTAGTCGGCTATCACGGAAGAACAGTTTATACTTCTTACACAGATGGCGATTATTTACAAAACTTACATGGTATTGAATTCCGTTTAGCAGAAGGTTTTGAATTTGATTGGGCTACTGCACAAAGAGACATCGTTGATGTTACAGGCCGTGTTTCATTCGAAGATGGTGTTTGCGTTTTAAATGATGCAACATATGTTGTTAAAACAGAAGGTGTTTATAACAAAACAAAACAAGAATGGAATAACCCAGCTTATTATTGGCCTGCAAAATACATGACAAGACCTTATTGGGATCAATTTACAAGTGATTACAACTTGCACTCTGTTATCTCTGAAGGCAAATTCCAAGTAGCAACTGCTCCAACTTGGGCTGACGGACAAGATACAACATTTTATGTTGTTTTCCCTGGCGAAGACCCTGATGTTGAAAACTATGACAATTTATGTCCGATTAAAGTTACAGTTCCTGCTGATTTAGTTCCAGCAAAACGTACAGCTATCAAGAAAGTTTTGGACACAATTGACGTTGGTGAATACTTCTATTCTCTCTTTATCTTCAATGATTCTTTAGATGGCATGGGCATTATGCTTGAAAACGTATGGGGTGCTGGTTACATCGAAAAAACAACTAAAGTTAACATTATTAAAACTTGGGAAGATGTAGCTAAGAAAGTTAAAGGCATGTACGCTGTTGATATTCCAGACTTCGGCATTGATGAATTCGCATTATCTTATTCAGTTAATACTGATTTATGGGAGCAACCATTAACAAAAGTCTGGTCAGATCCAACTCAATTAGGATTTGGTGAAGATGAAATTGCTAACTGGGCATTCACAGATTATATTGTCAACTTTGCTGCTGCTAAGAAAGGTGATGCTATCGATGCATTCGAAGCAAAAATGACTTCAGCTGGATTCATTTCTGGAGGCATTCAAGATGATACTCAAGTTTGGGTCAAGGTTGAAGGCGAAGGTGAAGATGAAGTTGAAACAGCAGTTGTTTATGAATTCATGAACGCTACAAACATTGAATTCTACTATCTCGCTTTAAGAGGTGAAGGTCCTGAAAAACCAGCATATGATCAACTTTTAGCTAAATTCGGCGCTACATTATTAGATCTAATCGCTGAAGGAGAATTCACTCCAGAATCAGTTTTGAAAGATTATGTCAATTTCCATGAACAAATTGGTTATTACATCAATATTGGTTTTGGTACAGCGGTTTCTGTAAAAAGTTTACAGGATGGAGTATTAAATGTACTTAGCAAAACAGGATACCAAAACATTTCTGATGGATTCCAACCTTATCAAGAAGGAAACGGAGGATATGCATGGTATGTAGATGAAGATGTTGAAGAAATTGTTGCCGAAACAACCATTTATGAAGTCGAGGTATTTACTAATTCTCAAGGTTCAACAGCATTATTCATGGTTGCTTTCCCAGCTTCCGATATCATGAACTAAATTCATACATATTAACTATATAAGGGGCTGTTCAAAAACTCATGGTAAATGAGGAATTGAACTCCTCTTTTTATTTGTCTTCACTTTTATTAATAACTTCTAAACTAATGAGCAATCATAAATTCTTCAAAAGCCTTCTTTTAGTATTTTTTTCATTTTTATATTAAATTTTCTCCCATTTTTGATAATCTTTTTGTATAAAAAAGGTAATTCTTGCTCGCCTATAGGTTTTCGAACAATTCTTTTATAAAAAATAAAAGTGGATTGCTCCGCTATTATTTCATTAATTCGTTATATTGTTTTCTTAATTTATAAGTGATTTCTTTTTGAACCTGATCTCTACATAAATGAGCTAATTCTTCTGTTGATATGTTTTGATAATCATTAGGATTAATAGGTTTCAAGAAAGATATAAAGACATGATATTTTTTAAATCTAGGTTTAGATTTTAAAGGTGATTGAGAACCATAAATAGCAATTGGAATGATTGGTACTCCTGCTTTTGTTGGGGCTCTAAATGTACCAGGATGGAAATCCCTCATTTTACATAAAGGATCTTTATTCCTTGTTCCTTCTGGATAAATCAACCAGCTCTTCTCTTGATTCTTCAATGTTTTTTGAACATCCATCATTACTTTTAGAGATTGCTTTAAATCATCTCTATCCATAAATTTGCCGTCCATAGCAAGGAATACTTTTGCAACAAATGGCATTTTTTCTATTTCTTTTTTAGCTACTACTGCGGTTTCTTGCTTAATTAATGGAAGAGTAGGAAGAGGATCAAAAGCAGATAAGTGATTTGAAACAAAACAAACACGTTGTTGCTCTGGAATATTTTCTAATCCTTCCGCGTGAACAATTACATCTAATTTTTCAACTACCTTACCTATTAATGTAGTGGCTTTTTGATATCTTAAAGATAATGGATATTTTTCTGGATGTTTTGCGTATTTATTCATCCAGGAAAAATAACTTCCAATAATTTTAGGACCTACTGTTAATACTGGTTTTAAATATCTTCCCATATCTTTAATTTACCTTTTATATAAAATTTGTAAAGAACAAGGTGAAATAATTCCTTGTTTCATATGTATTTTTTCTCCATCTCGTTCTTCTTTTCCACTTGAAAGCATTAAATAGAAATCATCTAATTCATAAGCTTGCTGATAAATAGTTGGATTAAATAACACTATTAATTTTGAGAAAGGTGCAATTAAATTAGACGATTTGCCTTTAAGACAATAAATTCCATTATTCCAATGTTCAATATTAAAGACTTTAATAATATCCTCTGGTTTATCTAGTGATAAAAACTTCAAAATATTCTTTCTATACTTGATTAATGCATGAAGTCTAGTGACCATTTCCATTCTTTGATCGAGCTTAGACCATTGCATGTTATTTATTTTAGCTATGTTATATGTATTTCCTAAAGAAGATTTAGATAAGCCAATTTCTTGTCCCATATGAATGAATGGAACGCCAAAAGAAAGGAGTAATAAACAGTTAGCAAATTTAACTCTATGAAGAATTATTTCTTCATCTTCTTCTGGATTAGATGCTGTCAATTTATCAAACAATGTGTGATTATCATGACATTCTAAATAATTAATAGATTGATTAGCGTTATTAAAACGAGCTTCGTAAGTGACGTTATTTGTTGAACCAAGTATTGAATAGTCAACACCGTTGACATAGTCTAAATTGCCTGAAAGATAGCCTTTAATGCATAAATCAAATGAAGATCCTTTTAAGAAATCTCTATAGGCATCATTAAAGAAACCAACTTGAGGTAAATGATTTGCGTTTTTATAGTTTGCTTTAACTTCTTTTGAGAGCTCATATCCCATATCCCATCCTTCGCCATAGAAGATTGTTTCTTTTTTTGTTTTTCTACATTCGTCGACAATTGTGTTTATTGTTTCGATATCTAATAAACCCATTAAGTCGAAGCGGAATCCGTCAACATCAAAAACGTCAATAAAATATTTGCAGCTATCGACAATAATTTTTCTTGCCATTATTTTTTCAGTGGCAATGTCGTTTCCACATCCACTTGCATTACTTAACTCGCCGTTCTTCTTTTTACGGAAATAATAATTAGGTAAAGAATTTTCTAATGAACTATTTTGCCAATCATAAATATGATTAAAAACCATATCGAGCACTACTCTTATATTGTTTTTGTGAAGAATATCAACCATTTCTCTAAATTCTTCTAATCGGCTTTGAGGAATTTCTGGTTTAGATGAATAACTTCCTTCAAGAGCGAAAAAAGAAGTTATGTCATATCCCCAGTTATAGCTATCCTTAGTATTGATATCATCAACTCCATAAAAATCTGTTACTGGTAATAATTGAACATGGCTGATGCCTAAGTATTTTAGGTAATCTAAGCCACATTTATTGTTTCCTTTTATTGTTTTACGATTTTCTTCAACAAACCCCTTAAATTTGCCTTTATTCACTATATTTGTGTCTTTTGATTCAGTAAAATCTCTGATGTTTACTTCGTAAATAATAGAATCGACTGGTTTTGTATAAGGAGAAGAAGGAATTATTCTTTCTTTTTCTTTTATTGCTTCAATATCTACAACAGCGGAATACTCACTATTTAGAGACACACCTTTTCCATATGGGTCGTTAATTTCTCTAACCAAATCGCCATTATAGATAATATATTTGTACTTTTTATTTAATAAATCTTCTTTAATAGAGAGCCTAAATACACCATATTCATCTCTATTCATTGGAAGATATATGAAGGAGCTATCATTTTCTAGTTTTAATAAAACACTACTTGATAAGGGAGAATACAGATTAAATTTAGTTTCTTCCTTGCTATAAATTGCACCTAAATCATCTTTATCATAAGAAAACAGTTCATCGAAATTTGGGATTTCAGTAATTTTTTCTACATCAATAGAACATGGAGAACATCCTTCAATATTAAGAACGTAATTCGATCCAAATTCATAATTTTCTTTTAATGTTATTTCAAAGAAATAAGATGTTTGTTTACTTGTTCTTTTTGTAATATTACATTCAACTTTTTCATTTTCGTTTTTGATTATTGAAAAAGAAAGATTATCTTTAAAAGAAATCTCTGTGAATATTAAAACGTTAATCTTTTTCAAGCTAACTAATTTAGCTTTTATAAATTGATTCATATTAATTAA
This sequence comes from Bacilli bacterium, assembly GCA_045600585.1. Taxonomy (GTDB): domain Bacteria; phylum Bacillota_I; class Bacilli_A; order RFN20; family CAG-826; genus JAZRYE01. Next base: position 81,854 of record JAZRYE010000004.1, read on the forward strand.
TGTTCGCTGTTAAAATCTGTCGAATCAACACTTGAAACAGGTACATCATCGACATTACCGAATTTATCTTGCATTAAAACAGGACAACCTTTATTTCCTTCGACTTCTTTTCCAACGACGCCTTCTTCTTGAAGTCTTATAAAAAATCTACCAGCACGGTTAAATCCAACGCCACATTCTCTTTGAATACGAGACATAGACATGTAATTTTGAGACATAACCCAGTCTTTGATTTCTCTATATTTTGCTTCTTCGCCATTTTCACCATTTGATTTGAATTCTGGCGTTTTGACAAAAGCTGCACCTTCTTCTTCAGCTTTATCAGCTAAATCAATGTACTTTTCATCATAATGAGTTTCGTAATGGTCTTTTAAATAACCAACGATATGCATAATTTCTTCTCTATCAATATAACAAGATTGCAAACGGACTGGCCCGTTTCTAGAAATGAGTGGAGATTGAGCTAACATATCGCCTTTACCCATAAGTTTTTCAGCACCACCTTCACCGATAATTGTTTGAGAGTCAACAGTAGAAGCGCAGCTTAATGCTACGTGTGTTGGTAAGTTTGCTTTTAAAACACCAGTGACAACAGAAACAGAAGGTCTTTGTGTTGCTAATAAGATATGAATACCACACGCTCTAGCTTTTTGAGCTAATGAAATAACTGGCAATGAAATATCTTTACAGTTATCAACTAAGTCAGCGTATTCGTCAACGACAACAACGATATATGGAAGCTTTTCTGCATGTGTAACTTCGCAGTCACTATTATATTCTTGAATGTTTGTAGCACCTGTAGGTGATGCTTCAAATAAACCATATCTATCGTTCATTTCATCAACTAACTTACATAATAAGTTCTTTGCTTCACTTGGATCGTTAATAATCTTACAAAGTAAGTGAGGCATGTCTTTATATTTGCCAAATTCAACTTTCTTTGGATCAATTAAAACCATCTTTAAAGCATCAGGAGAATTTCTCATGATTAACGAACAAATTAATGAGTTAACGAAAACAGATTTACCTGAACCAGTAGTACCAGCAATAAGCGCATGTGGGAATTCACACAAATCAGCACAAATAACTTTTCCTTCAATATTTTTACCAAAAGCTAAAGCCAATGGTTTTTTCTTTACGTCTGGTAAAGCATCAAAAACTTCTTTGAAAGATACTGTTGTGATTTTTGCGTTTGGAATTTCGATACCAGAAGTTGTTCTACCTTCAACAATAGATTCAAAACGTGCAGACACACCACCTAATCTAATAGCGATATCATCAACAATACGGCCAACTTCTCTAGAAGATGTTCTTACACCATATGTAACGTTATATCTTGTAACGGAAGGTCCAATTGTATAATCGACGATTTTTGCATCGATTCCATAATTTTCAAATGTTTGGTTGATCATCGCACATCTTTCTTCTGCAATTTGACTGTTTAATTCAATTGCACCAGTTGCATCATGAACTTTTAAAAGTTCTGTTGAAGGGGCGACCCACTTAACTGGTTCCTTTTTAACTTGTGGTTGAACAGCAGGAGCAGCTTGAGGCTGAACATATTGTTGTTGAGGCGCTAATGAACCTAAAACTTCAACATAATTATCTTTAGGATTTTCTCTGATTGGCTCGCTGAAAACATTCTGTTGAACTACTTGAGGTACTGGTTGTGGTTGCTGATAGAGTGGCTGTTGTAAACTGTTATCAACAGCAGGAATTGGATTTTGTTCTAACATCGCTTGTTTTTCCATGGATGTTTGTTGTTCATTGCTTTGAATGATAGCTTCTATTCCACTGATAGTTTCATCTTCTTTCTTTTCGATGAAGTTGCTTTGAGCGGATATTTGAGCTTGTTGTCTAGGAGCACCATTTTTATAAAAATGAGATGGAACAAACATACCAACGTTTGAATAAATTTCACCAGTATTTGAGAACATTGAGTCATTTGTTGACTCACTTATTTGTTCTGGAGCACCAATTATTTCACTTCTTTGTTGATCCGGTGTTATCACATTAGCATCACTAATAACATCATAATTATTGACTGAAGCTTTTCTTGTAAATACTGATCTTTTTTCTTGCTTTGTTTCCTTATTAAATGGATCATCAATTTGTTCTTCTTTAACATTTTTCTTTTTTAAAGATGCACCATTGTTTGTCTTTTTCATAACAATAGGAATAATGATAATTGCCAATGCAACTAAGATTAAGATAACGGTGACCGCAATAGCAAAAGAATAAGCGATTTTTGATAAAAGAGAGACGATTAAAAAACCAATTAAGCCTCCTCCTAATTTCATTAAATTATTTAAATTCCAGCTAGTAGCAAAATAAGAATCAGCTATAAAGACATCCTTATTATAATTTGTATTAACTAATGCACTTTTATCTTTAAAGGCAATTAAAGATGCAACCATTAATATTGAAAAGAAAAGGATAAAGTATGAAATGAATCTATATGAAATTTTAATCTTTAAGACTTTTTCTTTTAGTAAAAGATTTATTCCATATCCAAAAATAATGAAATATACAAGGTATGAGATAGTACCAAATAAATATGTAAATAAAAATGAAAGGCCTTTTGCGATAATGCCCCTATTCATTATTAAAACAACTGATAATAGGCAAAGAGCAATTCCACCAAAGAAACATAATTGTCCTGATGATGCTTTTCTAACTTTCTTTTCTTTTTCCATGCCTATATTATACACGCATACGCGAAAAATGTAAGAACAACTAATTAAAAAAAGCGCTTAGTGCGCTCTTTTTATCAATCAACTGTGATGATTAATGGCATGATTAATGGATCTCTTCCGTTTTCACGCTTAATAAATCGTTTAGCACGTTCTTGGATTTTTAATTTTGTTTCTTCAAAATCTTTAACATCCATCATAAGTGCTGTATTTATCTCATCAATGAAAATATTGGAAATAGATTTTAATAATGGTTCAGCTTCTTTTACATAGACAAAGCCACGCATTTGACAATCTGGACCAGAAACAATTTCCTTCCTTTCAAGTGATACTGTGGCGGCAACAACTACTACACCATCAACAGATAATTTTTGCCTTTCTTGAATGATTTCTTCACCAACTTTAGATAGGCCTTTGCCATCAACAAGAATTGGGGCAATATTTATTTTATTTACTTCATTTGGAATGATTTGAGGGCGTTTTCCATCCTCAAAAACCAATTGCATACCATTATCCATTAAGAAGACATTCATATGATTTAAGCCAATGCCCATAGAAACGGCAAGGTTAGCGTTGTTAATTAAATTAACAAATGAGCCTCTTACTGGTAAATAATATTTTGGAAGTAATAAAGATAAGAAGAATTTTAAATCGTCTTGACATGCGTGCATTGCACTTAATTCTTTACTCTTAACCCAAATGACTTGGCAACCTGTTCTATATAACGAATCAATGCATCTTGTTGCTAAAGTTTCAAGAGCAGGTCTAGGAATAGCAACGTTAATGAAAATGTCATCTTTATCCAAAGCGATTCTCTTGTCCTCGTTATTTCCTTGAGCTAATGCTCTCATTTCTTCATATAATTCTTCGCCATGGCCAAGCATCAAAATAACCATGTCTTCTTTCTTGTTTCTAAGAAGATTTTCTTTAGTAATGATTTCACTTGGTGACAATTTTAATGTTGATGTTGAGAAGAAATTCTCCATCACATTTCTTGTGTATTCGTTATAGTAATAAAGTTTCTTGTGATAATCTTTACATAACTTAACAATCTCTCTAATACGGAAATAGTTTTGCCAGAAAGAATTAATAAAAATTCTTTTACCATCTTCTTTGAAAACTTTTTCAAATTTAGAATAAATTCTATGCTTTGGTGAACAATAACCTGGAACTCCTGCTTTCTTTGATTCTGTCATCAATAAGAAAACACCTTTGTTATTTAACTTAGCAACAGTTTTAAAATCGAAAACATATTCAGGATACTTAACAGAATAATCAACAATAAAGTCACTTGTGAAAACAATCCAGCCTTTATCTGTATCAATAGCAACACCAACAGAATTTGCAGCATTATGAGCAACTGAGAAGAATACAAATTCTCTTCCAGATATATTTTGCGTGCAACTACCTTCGAATGTTACATAATTGAAAATAGTTTTGCTTTTATTAATGATCTTTGTTCCTTCCATGACCATTTTTGTACCTTTTGTACAATAAACTGGTGCTGGAGCAGATTCGTAAAAATATTGTAAAGCTGACATGTTTTCATCGTGTCCGTGAGTAATTATATATGCTTTAATTCTTTCTTTGTTTTGAACTAAATATTCGTAGTTTGGTAAAAGGAAATCAACGCCTGGAATTGATTTATCAGGAAGAGAAATGCCACAATCTAAAACGTAAATATCATCATTAATTTCGACAACATAACAATCTCTACCATTTTCGTCTAAGCCACCTAAGGCGCATATTTTAATATTGTCTCCCATAAGAAGCCTCCTTTTTATTCATAGAATTGACTATGCAACGTTTAACTTCAAATAGTATAACTTTAATTTATTAAAATGTGAATATTATTCGATGTTTTTCGTGATGATAATATCAACATTTAATCCAAGTACATTTGCTATGACGATGGTTCCAATTTTAGTTGGAGCATCTACTTGAACTTTATTTATTTCTTTCATCACATCGAATATTTTTTCTTTTGGAATTGGTCCACTAGTCTTGACACTACAAAGGGTATTTTTTCTATTGGTTACCTTTATAGAAGAAGTGATGTTTCTTACTGGATTAGTTACTTCTCTAATCGCGTATTCTTTGCCTCTAGGGCATAAATTTCCAGTGACGTTATGATTTTCATCAATTTTTAATCGACATCCGCGCGGACAAATAATACAAGTTAGTTCTTTCATTCTGTCCTACCTCTCTTCTATTCTGATGATTAAATCATCTAAAATATCGCTCATGTCTTTTGGGTCTAAATCAATTGTTTCCATTTCACTAGGAATTAGAACTGGTTTAAATAATTGTTTAATAGTTTTATCACCACTTTCAACAATGATATTTGAGTCTTTTAGAGGCTTTTTCACTCTGAATTTAATGATTATTTTATCGCTTGTTTTAAGATTAATTTTTTGTGGTAAAGCATAATTAATATTTTCTTGTGGAATTAAATTTACGTAATTGCCGTTTGGTAATTTATCTTTAAGATAAAGCGCTGCACTATGACCTGCTAATCTTCCTTCTTCAGTGACAAAATCAACAACATCATGAACGTGCAAGCAGTTGCCACAACTAAAGATGCCTTCAATACTTGTTTCGAGATGTTCATTAACAAGAGGTCCTTTCGTCTTGCTCATTGTGCAATTCAAATATCCAAGCAATGGAACATAAGGAATAAGTCCGATAGAAAGAATTAATGTGTCGCATTCTATTTCTTTTTCGCTTCCAGGAATAAAATTCTTCTTTTCATCTACTTTTGATAGCACTACTTTTTCTAGTCTACCTTTTCCAATCACTTTGCTTACTGATGTAGACAAGTATAGCGGAATACCATAATCATCAAGGCACTGAGCTATATTTCTATTTAAACCATTCGAATATGGCATGATTTCACAAACACATATAACTTTAGCGCCTTCTAATGTCAATCTTCTTGCCATTATTAAACCAATGTCGCCACTTCCTAAAATGACAACACGTTTCCCAACCATATATCCATGAATATTTACATATTTTTGAGCAACTCCAGCTGTCATTATTCCTGAACATCTATCTCCAGGAAGTTCAATTGCACCCGCACTTCTTTCGTAACAACCGGTTGCCATAATAACTGCACCAGCTTGAACCGTTTCTAATAAACCATTACATGAAAAAGTTACTTTTTTATCTTTAGATAAATCAACGACTTGCGTATTTAATTTGTAATCAATTCTTTCATCAATTATTTGACTAGAAAATCTTGTCATATATTCCGGACCTGTAAGTTCTTCTTTGAATTCTGTTAATCCGAAACCGTTATGAATGCACTGATCCAAAATACCACCTAAATGGTTTTCTTTTTCTAATATTAAAATATTATTGATTCCTTCTTTTTTAGCTTGCAAAGCTGCAGCCATTCCAGCAGAACCACCACCAACAATGACTAAATCTATGTATCTCATATTATTTAGTCTCCTTCAATGTTTCTACTAATATAGGAGAATCTTTTCCATCTAAAGGTATGTCTAATGGAGACACTCCAAAATATTCTGCAAGAAGCATAACGACTTTAGTTTGGCAAAATCCCCCCTGACATTTGCCATAACCTGCTCTTGTTCGACGTTTTAAGCCTTTTACTGAATGAGGTGGATTATTTCTACTAAGGGTATCTAAAATCTCTCCTAAAGTGACTTTTTCACAATTGCAAATCATCTCACCATATGCAGGATGTTCTTTGATATATTGTTCTTTTTCTTCATCTTTTAGATTAAAAAATCTAACATACTTCTTTACATATGGATTATAAGAAGTTTTTTCTTTTAAATTTATTATTGGCTTAATTAATTCGTTTATCACATAATCAGCGATTGCGGGAGCAGACGCTAACCCTGGAGATTCGATACCTCCTAATGTAATAAAATGATCATCGCTTTTAGCGTGTTCTATTACAAAATCATGTCTTGTACATGTTGGTCGAGAACCTGAAAATACTCTAATAGTATGAACAAATGGAATAGATGGAACCATTTGAAGAGCTTGTTCTCTAATAGAATCTAATGTTTCTTTATCGGTTGAAACATCATCCTTATCCTCATCTAATTCACTACTTGGTCCAATTAAATAATTGCCTGACGATGTGACAGTTACTAATATACCTTTTCCTTTTTCAGTAGGAACAGGGAATATTGTGTGATTAACTAGACCAGCGCTATAGTGATCTAAAACAAAATATTCACCTTTTCTTGGTGTGATTTTCCAATCGATTGGTTCTATCATTTCTGCAATCGTATCAGCATAATTACCAGCAGCGTTAATGACAAGCTTTGCTTTGTATTCGTTATTTAATGTTTTGACAAAGAATAGATTGTTTTCTTTATTAATACTAATTACTTTTTCATTAAGAAATAGATATACGCCATTATCCATTGCATTTTCTATAGCTCTAACGCATAAAAGAAATGGGTCGATTACTCCGGCAGTTGGGGCAAATAAAGCGGCTTTAACATTTGAATTAATATTTGGTTCGAGTTTAATTACTTCATCTTTAGATATTATTCTAACTTCTACACCGTTTTGTTCGCTTCTTAATTTTAATTCATTTAATTTACTAACTTGTTCATCATTTAATGCAACTATTAATGATCCAATTCGATAAAAAGGGACATCGAGTTCTTCAGCAATTTTGTCATACATTTTATTTCCTAAAACATTGAATTTTGCTTTTAATGTTCCTGGTTTTGGATCGTATCCACTATGAATGATTGCACTATTTGCGTTTGTCGTTACATTTCCGACATCGTTTTCTTTATCTAATATTGCTACATTTAAATCATATCGAGATAATTCTCTTGCAATCATGGAACCAGTTATTCCTGCTCCGATAATCAAAACATCATAGTAGTTTTTCATAAAATTTTTTTCTTTAATATATTATATCTTTAATATTTATTTTAATAAATAAAAAAAGGTACGCATGTGAGTGCGCACCTAATTTAATTATTAATAAGATTACTTCTTAAATTTTCTAGGACCTTTGAAAGAATTATCTGGTTTAGATTGGTGTTCCATTCTAGCAGGTCTTTCTTCATAGTTCTCTGGTTTTTCTAAGAATTCACGATGTGAGACTTTAACTTTGCCTTTATCATCGATTTCGATAACTCTAACTTTGAGTTTGTCACCGACTTTGACGACTGCTGATGCTTTTTCAACATAGTTCCAGTCTAGTCTAGAGACGTGGCATAAGCCATCAACACTACCGAATAAGTGGACGAATGCACCATAGTCTTCTACTCTGACAACTTCGCCTTCGTATTCTTCACCAACTTTAGCTTCTTTAACGATATCCATAATCATTTGTTTTGCTTTGTTGATTGTTTCTCTATCCATATGATAGATAGTTACTTGGCCATTGTCATCAATGTCAATCTTGACATTATCGCATTTTGCAATGATGTCATTGATGACTTTACCGCCAGTACCAATAACTTCTCTAATCTTGTCAACATCGATTGTAAATGTATCCATTTTTGGAGCATATTTACCGACATCAGGACGTGGTTCAGCAATTGCTTTAGCCATAACTTCTCTAATCTTTGCACGAGCTTCATGAGCTTGCATTAACGCTTCGTGTAAAACTTCTTTAGTTACGCCTTTAATCTTGATATCCATTTGTAATGCTGTAATACCATCTTTAGTACCAGCAACTTTGAAGTCCATGTCACCGAAGTGATCTTCTAAACCTTGAATATCAGTTAAGATTGTATATGGATGTTTACCATCTAATGGTCCGCTTGAGATAAGACCCATAGCAATACCAGAAACCATTGCTTTAAGTGGAACACCTGCTGCCATTAATGACATGCAAGATGCACAGATAGAAGCTTGTGAAGATGAACCGTTTGATTCAACTACTTCTGCAACTGTTCTAATTGTATATGGGAATTCTTCAGCACTTGGAATGACATAAGATAAAGCTCTTTCACCTAATGCACCATGGCCGATTTCTCTTCTACCTGGAGAACCCATTCTACCAACTTCACCAACTGAATAAGGTGGGAAATTATAATGATGCATCCAATGTCTTGTTTCTTCAGCTGTTAAGTTATCAATGATTTGTTCATCAGATTTAGCGCCTAATGTTGTGATTGAGATAACTTGTGTTTGTCCACGAGTGAACATAGCAGAACCATGAACTCTTGGTAATAAGTCAACTTGAGCATCTAAAGGACGAATTTCATCAACTTTACGTCCATCTGGTCTAATTTTTTCATCAGTAATTAATCTTCTAACTTCTTTAGCGACTAAATTTTCTAATGTTTCATAGACCATGTGCATGACTTTAGCATGTTCTTTTTCTGATTCATAAGAACGTGTGTCATAGTCATCGATGATTTCGTTTTTAATTGCATCGACAGCGTCTTGTCTTTCTAATTTATCAAAGATAGAGATTGCTTTCTTTAATCTATCATTTGCTCTATCAGTGATGTCTTTTTCGATGACAGGATCACATTGATATAATTCAATTTCTCTTTTTTCACGTCCGACTTCTTTAATGATTTCTTCTTGCCATAAGCATAATTTCTTAATTGCTTCGTGACCAAACATTAAAGCGTCTAACATATCATCTTCACTAACTTGATCAGCACCAGCTTCAACCATGTTGATAGCTTCTTTTGTACCAGCAACTGCTAAGTTAATATCTGATTTTTCTTTTTCTTCAACTGTTGGGTTGATAATTAATTTTCCATCAACACGACCAACATAAACACCAGCGATTGGACCATCAAATGGAATATCGGAAATGCCTAATGCTAAGGAAGAACCTAACATAGCTGTCATTTCTGGTGTGCAGTCTAAATCGACTGACATAACTGTGTTGACGATTTGAACTTCGTTTCTAAAACCATCAGAGAACATTGGTCTAATTGGACGGTCAATGAGTCTAGCAGTTAAAGTAGCGTGTTCACCAGCACGACCTTCTCTTCTTAAAAAGGATCCTGGAATTTTGCCAATAGCATATTGTTTTTCTTCATAACCAACTGTTAAAGGGAAGAAATCTCCTTCTTTTGGGTCATCGGAACAACATGCTGTGGAAAGAACTACTGTGTCGTTTAATCTAACAAGAACAGCGCCATCAGCTTGTTTAGCGATTTCGCCTGTCTCAACGACAAACTTCTTTCCTTCGAAATCTAATTCGAATACTCTTTTCATTTCTTGTACCTCTTTTAAAATTTATACTCTAGTATTATAGCTTTGCATTTAAAACAAATCAATTTGTTTTACAAAAGAAAAACCGCATTGCTGCGGTTAACTTCTTTAGTGTGAAATTACTTTCTTAAGCCTAAATCAGCGATTAACTTAATGTAAGCATCACGATCTGTTCTTTCAAGATAAGATAATAAATTCTTTCTTTGTCCGACTAAGATCATTAAGGAACGCTTAGAATTTGCGTCTTTGTGGTTTGCTTTTAAGTGAGCTGTTAAAGCTTTGATTTGGTCTGTTAATAAAGCGACTTGGACTTGGACGGAACCTGTGTCTTTTTCGTTTTTACCAAATTGTTTAACAATTTCAACTTTTCTTTCTTTGGATACTGCCATAAGAAATTACCCTCCTATAAATATCTTAACTATCTCTCTGCATATCGTTAGGGACTCGATAAACTGAGGGGTAGTCGCAAGTAGTATTTTATAATCAATTAATGATTATTGCAAATGTATTTTGGCAAATTGCTTATCTAGTTCTAGTTGATGCTTTAAATCGTCCATTGAATCAAAAGGTTTTTCTTCTCTAATAAATGAAACAAACTCAACTGATAAAGCTTTGTCATATAAATCATTTTCGTAATCTAGAATGTGAATTTCGATTATTGGTCTTTTTAATTTCGATATTGTTGGGTGAACTCCAACATTAATGATTGATTTATGTTTATCGCCATCAACATAGGCATAGCCTATATAAACACCGATTTTTGGAAAAACATATTGATAGTCCAGATCTAAATTAGCAGTTGGAAAATTAATTGAAGTGCCGTTATGCTTGCCATGCACTACTATGCCCGACATACGATAATGGCGGCCTAACATTTGATTCGCTTTTTCTATTTCTCCATTTTCAATGAATTGTTTGATAGATTTTGTGCCAATCTTTTTATTATCAAAAGTTTTTAATTTAACAACTTTCACATTGAACTTTTTTGATAAATATTCTGGATTTCCTTCTCCATTTTTTCCGAACGTATAATCTTCACCACAGTAAATAATTTTAGGTGAAATCTTTTCTAAAATTAGTTCTATAAATTCATCTTTGTTTTTGTTTAAAACTTCTAAATCAAAATGTAAAACAAATAGATAAGAAACACCCATTTTTTCTAATAATTCATATCTGTCGGTTATGGATGTAATGCCTTTATAAAATAGATCATTGTTTATTAAGGAATATGCGGAGCGGTCAAAAGTGAGCACTCCAACTTTATAACCTTCATTTAAAGATTTTTGAATTAGTTCTTGATGTCCAATGTGCACACCATCAAAATATCCAAGACATAAAACTATATCTTCGTTGAACTCTGGAATATTATTGATGTTTAGTTCAATTACTTTCATTAGTCCATAGACCTCTAACACATTTTAGTATGCTTTCATTATATTCATAAATAGCAATCGCTTCTTTATTTTTATTTGCTATTAATATTTTCTCATTTTCTTTATAGTTAGCTTTGATATATATTGGTGCACCACATTTAGTTTTTCTTTCTAAGATTTCATCTACATAAAAGACAGTCATATATGGAGATAATGTATCAAATATTGATAATAAGTTGTTTTCGTTTAAATTTGCTATTTTGGTTGCTTGCTCGACATTAATATTTCCTATTTTTGTTCTTCTTAATGAAATTAAATGCCCTACTGTATTTAATCTTTCAGCAATTTCTTCTCCAAGAGTTCTTACATAGGTTCCGGTAGATACCAAGCAGCGGAAAGTAACTATGTTATTAATAAAATTAATAAGTTTAATCTCTTTTATATAAATCTTTCTTGGTTCTCTTTCTATTTCTATACCTACGTGAGCTAAAGAATATAATTTAACACCATGAACTTTTTTAGCACTTGTCATAGGTGGAATTTGATCTAGTTCTCCAATTAATGAAGAAAATACTTTTTCAATATCTTCTTTTGTAATATTTGGAACTTCTTTTTCTTCTATTTTCTCGCCCGTATAATCGGCGGTCGATGTTTTAATTCCTAATCTTAATTCTGCGATATATTCTTTTTCTAGATGATCTAAATAAGAGCCAACTTTATTTCCATTGTTAACAGTGACAATTAATAGACCTGTAGCAAATGGATCAAGCGTACCAGTATGTCCAACTTTTCGTGTATGAAAATATGACTGCAATTTATTACAGACATCACGACTAGTCCAGTCACTTTCTTTATCTATTAATACAAACCCATTAAACATATACAAAAATATTTTATATTTTCTTAATAATATTATCAATAGTCAGTAATATATTGATATTTAACCTATATTTAAATAAAAGAAAAGATGCTTATTTAGCACCTTTATCTTTTTCTTTATCTTTAGCAAGAAGCTCGTTGATTCTTGCTTCTCTTTTAAATCCTTCATCAAGAACAAACACAATTTCAGGTACTCTTCTTGTATCCATCTTTTTTGCTAAAGATGAACGGATGAAACCTTTTGAATGATTTAAAGCCTCAAGTCCTTCTTTAATATCTTTATCAATTAAGAAGGAAACATAAACTTTAGCATAGCTAATATCATTAGTTACTTTAACTTCTGGAATTGTTACAAAGCCTAAATGTGGATTATGTAATTCAAATTGAATGATGTCAGCAATATTTTTTCTAATGATTGCTGCTAATCTTCCTTGCTTATCTGCCATTAATTAGTCCTTCTTTTCGATGGATTCATATCCTTCGATAATATCGCCTTCATGGATATCATTATATCCATCTAATAACATACCACATTCGAATCCAGCTTTAACTTCTTTAACAGCGTCTTTAAAGCGTTGTAAGGAAGCTAATTTGCCTTCATAAGCAACAATGCCATTTCTTAAAATACGTACACCACCAGCGAGTTTAATAACGCCGTCTGTAACCATACATCCAGCAATAGTGCCTAACTTAGAAACTTTAATTAATTGTCTAACTTCAGCTTGGCCAGTAACTTGTTCAACAAATGTTGGAGCGAGCATGCCTTTCATAGCAGCTTCAATTTCTTCAATTAATGCATAAATAATTCTATGTAAACGGATATCAATCTTTTCTTCTTCAGCTTTTGCTCTTGTTCTAGCATCAGGTCTTACATTGAAGCCATAAATAATTGCATTTGATGCACTTGCTAATAAGACATCACCTTCGGTGATAGCGCCGGAAGTTGCACGAACAACGTTAATTTTAACTTGTTCGTTTGATAATTTTTCAAGTGAAGATTTAACTGCTTCTGCAGAACCTGTAGAATCTGCTTTAATAATAACGTTAATTGATTGAGTTTCACCTTCATGAATTCTGTTGAATAAATCATCAAGTGACATAGCACTGGATTGATTTTTTTCTTTTGCTTCTTTAATTCTCTTACGTTTTAAAGCAATTTCACGCGCTTCACTTTCATCAGCGAAAGCCATGAAGTGATCGCCTGCTAATGGAACTTCACTCAAACCAATAATAGATACTGGAGTTGAAGGGGTTGCAGTTTGAAGAACTTTCTTAAATTCATTAGTCATTCTTCTTGCTTTACCATAAGAAGTACCGACAACTAAGAAGTCACCTTCTTTTAAAGATCCGTTTTGAATCAATAATGTTGCCTTTGGACCTTCATTTTTATCAAGTTTAGCCTCTAATACAGTGCCATAAGCATATCTATCAGGATTTGCTTTTAATTCTTTCATTTCAGCGACTAAAAGAATTGATTCTAATAAACCATCAATGTTGATTTTCTTTTTAGCAGAAATTTCAACAGCAATGACATCTCCACCATAGTCTTCAGTAACGATTTCGTGCGCTAAGAGTTCATTTTTAACTCTATGTGGATCTGCGCCTGGCTTATCAATTTTATTGATAGCAACAATAATTGGAACGCCTGCTGCTTTTGCATGGTCAATAGCTTCAATTGTTTGAGGCATAACACCATCATCAGCGGCAACAACTAAAACTACAATATCAGTGACAGAAGCACCTCTACTTCTCATAGCGGTAAATGCTTCGTGTCCTGGAGTATCGATAAATGTAATTTTTTGGCCATTGATTTCTTTTTGATATGCACCAATTTCTTGTGAAATACCACCAACTTCACCAGCAACAAGGTTGGAATTACGGATTGCGTCAATTAATGTTGTTTTACCATGGTCGACGTGACCCATGATAGTTACAACAGCAGGACGTGGTTTTAATTTTGAAGGATCATCATTTACTACGATGTCTTCAAAGTTTTCTGCTGCAACGATGGTTTTCTTTTGGAAGTCGTATCCAAATTCAAGACAGACAAGTCCGATTAATTCGTCATCAAGTACAGTATTGATAGTAATCATTTTTCCTTGTAAGAATAGGAATTTAATAATGTCACTAACTTGAATGTTTAATGACTTAGCAAGTTCAGAAACACTAATTGCACCAGTATAGATGAATACACCACCATTAACTTTGGATTTAACTTTATCAGCGCTTACTTTAGTTGAAACATTAGTTTCACGTTGATATGTATTCTTTTTATTCTTTTGTCCCATAGTTGCACCTCTTTTCTCTATAAGAGATTTAGTAATTCATCATAAATTGATTCATCAACATTTTCTCTTAAAGCTTTATTTAATAAATGTTTTTTCTTAGCGGTTTCAATAACCTTTTTATCTTTAGATAAATAAGCACCTCGACCTTTAAGATTTCCTTCTTTATCAACGAATATTCCAGAAGGAGTTTTTACTATGCGTAGTAATTCGCTTCGTAATTTAATCTCTCGAGTTACTAAGCACATTCTATTAACGATTTTTCCCATCGATTATTCTTCGTAGTAAGAATCGTATTCATCATAGTCGACATCTTCGTCTTCATATGATTCTTGTTCGTTTTCTTCTGCTTCCATTGCTTCAAGTTCTTCAGCAGTATAGATAGACATACGAGGACCTGTTTCAGAAACTTTAGTTGTTGTTTCTTCTTCCTCTTCTTCATCTTTCTTAGTTTTCTTATATGACTTGCGTTGGCCTTTGTTCTTTTGTTTATTAGCTTCAGAAGCAAGGTTCTTTTCAAGTTCTTCTAATGAAGTTGTTGTCTTAACTTCACGTTTTTCTTCTTCAACTGGTTCTTCTACTTCTTCAACAGGAGCTTCGACGATAACTGGAGTTGGTTCAGAAACAACGATTTCTTCAACTTCATTTTCTTCTTCTTTATCTGCTGCAGCTTCAAGAGCTTCATCAACATCAGTTGTAACTTCGTCGTCATATACTCGATCTTGTGGAGCAACATAACCTTCAGCCATACCAGGTAATACTGTTTCTTTTGCTGATTCGTATTCTTTTGCTTTCTCTTCCATAAGTATCTTATTCTTAAGAGCTGCTTCTTCAGCTTGAAGTTCTGCAATTGATTTATATTCTAAGCCTAATTCAGCTGCTTCTGTTTCTGTCTTGATGTCAATCTTATAACCTGTTAATTTAACTGCTAAACGAGCGTTAACACCCTTTTTACCAATTGCTAAAGATAATGAATCATCTTGAACAATTGCAGTTGCATTACGAGAGTCAGAAGAGACGATAATACCAGAAACTTTTGCTGGTTTTAACGCTTCAATAATATATAAACCTGCATTATCGCTATAAGCGATGATATCAATGTTCTCGTTGTTGCCAGAATTGCCTAATTGACCAACGATTTTTTGAATTCTAGAACCGTTAGGACCAATACATGCACCTGCAGGATCAACGTTAGGGTCTTTAGAATAAACTGCAACCTTACTTCTTACGCCTGCTTCACGAGCACATCCTTTAATGACGATTGTTCCGTCATAGATTTCATGAATTTCTTCTTGGAATAATGCTGTTAAGAAACCTTCGTTTGCACGAGAGACAACAATGTGAGCGCCTGTTTTTGCTGAACTAGCAACATCACAAACGAATAATTTAATTGTTGAGCCATTTACAAATCTTTCATCACCAATCATTTCTTTCTTTGGTAAATAAACACTTGCTTTGCCAATGTTGACAGATACGCCTCTTTCTTCAACTTTTTCAACTTTGCCAGTAATCATTGTACCGATCTTGTCTTGGAATTGTTCTTTGAGGACTTCTTTTTCTGCTTCAACGAATTTTTGCTTCATGATTGATTTAACAGATAAAGCTAAAGATTTCTTCATATCATCGACGTTTGCGTGAACTTCGAATTCATCACCAACTTTGTAATCTTTGTGGAATGGATCTTGTTCTTTTGCGTCTTCTGGAGAAATTTCAACTAAATCGTCTTCAACTTCTTCAACAACATTAATAACTTGCCACATATCAATTGTGCCTTTATCAGTATCAATTGCTACGCGTACATCGATAGGTTTTAATGATTCGTCATTTACACTAGCACCACCTAAAAACTTTGTGTAAACACGTTTCAATGCTTCTTCTAATGCAGTAAGCACTGTTTGCTTGTTGATTCCTTTGCTAATCTCAATTTCTTCGAGAGCTTCGAGGAATGCTTTTGCGTCCATAGCCATAATTTTTTACTCCTTAAAATTTAATTGCTAAACGGATTTTTGATATATTCGATTTTGTTATATCAACCAATTTTGTTCTACTCTTAATTTTGATTTCTAAGATAATATTTGTTTCATTTACTTCTTTTAATGTTCCTTCAAGAATGTTTTCTCCATCAATTGGATTAGTTAAATGAACATTAACATAAGAATTGACATAATCATGTAATGCTTCAATTCTTAAAGGCTTTTCAGCACCTAAAGAAGAAATGTCTAATGTATAGGCGAAATCAAATGGATCAAGTTCATCAATATAAGCATTTAATGCATTGCTAATTTCAACAATTGCTGCCATGTCAATAGGTTCAACACGGTCAACAATAACTTCTAAAGTCATTCCAGTCTTATCTTTACGATTCTTTATAGAAACAAGTTCGTAAGATAAATCTTTGAGCTTTTCACTAATTAAGTTTTCGAGTTGTTTTAGTTCCATAATACCTACCTATCAAAAACAAAGAGTGGCTTGCGGCCACTCAATTAAGAGTAAATTACTAACCTTGCGATTAGCATAATTATATTATCTTTAAATAAGATAAAAGTAAATATAATTTTAAGAAAAATATAGATAACTATCCTAAAGGTCCATTATTAGTTTTGATAAAGATAAAAAAGCATTATCAAAAGAAAGGATTTCAACTTTATATGTGATTTCGTATGAACTATATTTTCTTCTATCAGATTTTCTTATAATTTTTATTTAATTAATGAATAATAAATAGATTATAGGCTTATAAAGATATGATGATATAGCTATTATTCAAAGATTGAATTTTTATATTTATTTTTCTT
Organism: Bacilli bacterium; assembly: GCA_045600585.1. GTDB lineage: Bacteria > Bacillota_I > Bacilli_A > RFN20 > CAG-826 > JAZRYE01. The sequence goes on from JAZRYE010000004.1 coordinate 99,067, forward strand.
TATGGCGAAGATTAAATTTCTTTGCGTGACCTGCATGTCTTCTTTCAACCGGGAAAGGGTCGATCCATTTTTCTCCATCCCACTTACGAAGGCTTCTTTCACCATAACGAATTTTTGCAAATTCTTTAATACTATTAAAAGAATATATCATATGGCCTTCAAATTCATATTCTTTAAACGGGAAGATAACCTCTCTAGGCCAAGATAAATTTACAACTGTATCGCTCCAATTCTGGAAAGGGATAATTACAGTTTGAGAAACAAAAGGCGAGTCTTTATATTTTTCTGCTACCTCTTTTTCAAAAGCTTTTAATTTCTTCTTCATTCCATATGGATGAATTCTTAAAATACCATCAGCAAAGCAATACCACGGCATCATTCTTTTTGATTTCTTGATGAGCTTTTCATGTTCTTTTCTTTCTTCAGGAACACCCATAAAAGCACAGATATCAATGAAAAATCCGTGAGATCCACATCTAGGAGGAAGAGTTAATTCGCTCGCTTCTTTGATATATGAATCTTTTAGTCTTAATTTCATTGTTGGAATAAGAACATTATATTTCTTGTTATTCTCGTAACATTCCAAAACAAATTTAGGATTTAAATCATTTTTACAAGCTTCAACAATACGATTAATATCTTCATATTTAATGACAATATCTGCATCATCATCCCAAGGGATGAATCCACTATAGTTATAGCAACCCAATGCACTACCAAAGCCTAATGCATATGGAATATCGTTTTTACGGCATATACGATCAAATTCCAAAACTAAATCGAGAATTATTTTATGTAATTCTTCGGTTGTACATAAATTTCCATCAGTGTCTTTACCGATTGGATATATAGTTTTATCAATAATTCTATCTTTCATAATAATTAAAATGGATTAACAACGATTTGTCCGTCTTCACAGTTAACTGCTGTAGTTCCAGCTTTCGCAAGCCAGTTACTACCTCTTTTTATACGCTTCCATTGGTCTTTTGTTCCTGAATAAACAATCTTAGTAAGTTTCTTACAGTTAAAGAATGCATTAAACTTAATAACTTTAACAGATGTTGGAATTGTAACAAGCTCTAAATTTAAAGCATTTGCAAAAGCAGCTTCGCCAATGACTTTAATTCCATTTGGAATATCCGCTACCTGAATTTGCATATTTTCAGCAAATGAATGACCGCCAATAGATTTAATGTTACTTGGAATAGTTGTCAAACTTTCAGTAGTAACTTGTTCTGATGGATTTAATTTTTCTTCTTTGACTTCGTAAGCCATTGCATCTTTAATATAGACTTTGTGTTTAAAAGCGACAACATAAACAATTCCTAAAATTAACATTACTAAGAATGAAGCACATATTAAGATTATGTCGTAATTGTATAAACAATTAACAACTACACCTTCTAGTTGAGCTACAAAGGAAATAAAGAAACCTAAAGCAGTAAAAATACCGCAAAGAATAATTGTGAAAATGAATATTCCCCATGAATTTTTATATGGATTTTTATAGTGCTTTGATTTACCAAAAGCGATAAAAACAATACCATAAAATAAAGAAATTACTGCCCAAATAATCATTAATGAATAAATGACTCCTGAGCCTAAAAAGAAATATGGGAAAACATATTCTATTAATCCACCATACATAGTTGAATGTTCATCCATAAAATGGAAAAAATCCAAGATTTCAGATCTCATCGAAGAATTATTCTTAAATAGAAACATTCCTTGAATTAAATCTAGTCCTTTGATGTCGATTACAGTTGATTCAAATTTGATTGTTAAAACTGGAAATAAAAAATAAATTAAAACTGGAATTGAAGTCGCTAATAAAGATAGCAATCCAGTTAGAATTACTGCAAAGGAATATCGATTAATGACTTTAACGCCATTTATTTCTTTTACTCTGTTACTCATATATTTGCGCTTTCTTCTATTTAATAGAATTCACCATTATCTAAAACAAGCATTAAAGCATGTTATAGATTTCATAGATAAGCTTTTCACTTTCTTCAAAACCTAAGCAACTATCAGTAATTGATTTACCATAAATCGCATCAGGTCCTGCTTTTTGACATCCGGATAATAAATATGATTCAATCATTAATCCTTTTACCATCTTCTTAATATCTGGATTAATTTTACAAGATTGAACGACCTCCAATGCAATGCGATATTGTTCTTCTCCATGTTTACCACTATTTGCGTGATTTGTATCAACAATAACTGCAGGATTTTTGAAATGTTCTTCATTATAAATCTTGCTTAAGGCTAATAAATCTTCAAAATGATAATTAGGATAAGATTGTCCGTTTTGATCAACATATCCTCTTAAAATACAGTGAGTCAATGGATTACCAGAAGACTCAACTTCCCAACCTCGATAGATAAATCTATGAGCAAGTTGAGCAGCACTTACAGAATTAAGCATTACTGTAATATCACCAGATGTAGGATTTTTCATGCCAACTGGGATATCTAGTCCAGAAGCTGTTAAACGATGTTGCTGATCTTCAACGCTTCTAGCCCCGACTGCAACATAAGATAATAAATCTGATAAGTAACGATGGTTTTCACTGTAAAGCATTTCATCAGCACAGCTAAAACCAGCTTCTTGTAACGCTCTTAAATGTAACTTACGAATTGCAATTAAACCTTTTAACATATTTGGGTCTTGATTTGGGTCAGGCTGATGAAGCATTCCTTTATATCCAGCTCCTGTTGTTCTTGGCTTATTTGTATAAATGCGTGGACAAATTATGATTTTATCATAAACTTTATCTTGAACTGCTCTTAACTTATTAATATATTCAATAACAGCGTCTTCTCTATCTGCAGAACAAGGACCAATTATCAAAAGAAATTTATTACTTTTTCCAGATAAAATATCTTGAATATCTCTATCGTTTTTTTCTTTAATTTCTCTTAGTTCGTCACTCAAAGGATACATTTCTTTAATTTCCTGAGGAACAGGTAATTTTCTTATAAATTTTATGTTCATAATAATTACTCCTTATTGAAATGAGATCTCCTTTTTGTAGAAATTCTCATTAATTCTTTAATTTGTTCAACATCTTCATCTTCAATTGATTTCTTTAATTTTGAAAAAACATTTAAAAATAAATCCATTTGGTTGATAAGTTGTTCTTTATTCATTAAGAATAACTCACTCCACATATCTTCGTTGATGTTAGCAATTCTAGTTAAATTTCTAAATGAATCACCAGTATAGGTAGCAAGATGTTCACTATCTTTACAAGTCATTAACGATACAGCTATGCAGTGTGTTAATTGAGATAAGAATGCAATCATTTCATCGTGCTTTTCTGGTGATAATCGAGAGATTCTTGAAAACTTTAAATCTCTACCGATTGTTTCAGCGAATTTGATTGCTTCTTCACTGTTTTGTTCAGTTGGAGTGACGATGTAATTTGCTTTATGGAATATTTCTGCTTTTGCATTTTTAGCTCCATAAACTTCTCTTCCTGCCATTGGGTGAGCACCGATAAATTCTACTCCATCAGGTAATTCATCTTGAATTTTATAAATAATACTAGTTTTAATGCCAGTTACATCGGTGAATATTGTTCCTTTACTAAAGTAAGATTTATAAGTTTTAATCCAACTAATAAATGTTTTTGGATATAGGGCAAATATAATTCGATTAAAAGAAGATATATATTCTTTATCAAATTTAACCCGTCCTTCTACTATCATTTTCTTTTCAATAGCGTAATCTATATCGCTTTGTTTAAGGGTTATCGCATGAACTTCATATCCTTGGTTAGTTAATCCAATTGCATATGAGCCACCGATAAGACCTAAACCGATAATTAATATCTTTTTATCTTTATTCATAACTAACCTCCGCTCCTAACTCTTTTAAAATTTCAAAATATTCAGGATATGATTTATTAATTGCTTCATAGTCGTTTATCTTCAAATTCATTTTGCTAATAAGAAGAGAAATTGCCATTGCAATTCGATGATCATTATGTGAATCAAACGATATTTTATTATTAAATAATAATTCTTGTTCTTTAATATCAATATAATTGTCACCTATTTCAATAGCCACGCCAATTTTTGATAGTTCTTCTTTTATTGCTTCACCACGATTACTTTCTTTGATAGATAAACGATTTGTATTAATGAAGCGTCCACCATGCTTTAAAGCGGCAAAAACCATTAATACAGGTGCAAGGTCGATGCAATTAGCTACATCAACACGAGAAAATTCTTTATCAAGATTCTTAAAGTATTCAATGTATGCTTTATCGCCTTGAAGTGAATTTGGATTTAAACCTTCAATTTCAATTGATGAATCAAAATAATTAAATGCATCAATAAATGCCGCGTTACTATAGTCGCCCTCAACTTCTAGATTCTTGGATTTATATTTTTGATTGCCTTTAATGAATAAAGAATTGTTTGAAATAGTAATTTCTATACCAAATTCTTTTAAAACAGAAATTGTAATATCAATATAATTCTTTGAATTAACAGGTGGAATTAGTCTAATTTCACTATCACCATCTACTAAAGGTAAAGCAAATAATAATCCTGTAATAAATTGCGAAGATATTGATCCATCTACTTCGTATATTCCGCTTGTTAAATGACCATTAAGAGTAATTGAATTATTGGATTTTATTATATTAACATTTCGATTTTTAAATAAATCTTCATAAATTCCGATTCCTCTTTCAATTAATCGAGGGGAACCCATAAAGATTGATTTATCGCACATTGCTAAAGAAATAGGAATTAAAAATCTAAAAGTCGAACCGGACTCTTCACAGTTAAACATAGGAATTTTATTGATTAAATTTGTTTTTTTAAAATAAACGATGTCTTTTTCTTCTTTGTAGTTTGCACCTAAAGATTTTAAACAAGATAAAGTTGCTTTAATATCATTGCTATTTGGAACATTAGAAATATAGCCTTTATCAAATGATAAAAACTCTGCAATTAGATATCTATGAGCATAGCTTTTTGATCCAATTACTTTTACTTTTCCATTCAGTTTTGACTTATTAATAGAGACTTCCATTTATTTACCTAACAAAATATTAATTGCGTGAATATATCCTTTAATTCCTTCTCCCATGACTGTAGCAATACATGCTTTTCGAATGTAACTAACTTGTCTAAAGCCTTCTCTTTTTGAAACATCCGAGATATGAACTTCAACTGTTGGAATATTAACAGCTTTAACAGCATCTAAAATAGCTATAGAAGTATGAGTGTAAGCACCAGGATTAATCACAATACCATCAACCTTATTTAAATAAGCTTCTTGGATTTTATCTACTAAAGCACCCTCATGATTGGATTGGAAAATTTCAACTTCAAAGTTATTCTCTATAGAGAAATCATTAATTAATTTAATTAAATCATCATATGTTTCAGAGCCATAAATATTCTTTTCTCTAATACCAAGAAAATTAATATTTGCCCCATTAATTACTAAAATCTTCATTTTCTTACCTCCAATATTGCTTCAACGTTATCTTTTATCGACCCATCTCCAGGAATGATGTAATCAGCGGTTTTCTTATATAAATCAATTCTTTCAAAATATCTTTTTTCTAGAGATTCAATATCGCTTGATAAAGGACGATCATTTGAGACAATTAATTTATCTAATGAGCGATTTATAAAATAAATCTTTCCATTTTGTTTTAATGAATCGATATTTTCTTTTTTTAGAATTGCCCCACCACCAGTAGCGATAACTAGAGATTGCCTTTTTGAAATTTCTTTAATTACTTCTATTTCCATTTTTCTAAAAGAGTCTTCTCCGTTTTCTTTTATAAAATCAGAAATTGGACCATTGATCTTTTTAATGATTTCTTCATCAGTATCAATAAATTCTCTATTCATAACTTTAGCAAGTTCTAAACCTGTAGTTGATTTTCCGCTTGTAGGCATACCAGTTAAAACAATATTTTCTTTGTTTAATAATAATCTTTCAAAGTAGTTAGATATCTCATCAATTTTTACTGGTTTATCGATAAAATATTCCATTGCTTTTACTGCTTGAGCAACAAGCATATATAAGCCAGAACAAGATTTGATATTTCTTTCTTTTGCTTTTAAAGTTAAGGCTGTTTGTAAAGGGTTATAAATAACATCAACAACGGCTTCTAATGAATTAAATTTATCTAAATCAATTGGGGTGGATTCGTTATTTGGAAACATGCCAACAGGAGTTGTATTGACAAGAATGTCAATATTTTCACTATTTTGGTATAGTTCTTCGTATGTAATATATCCTTCTTTTGCGTTTCTAGATACTTTTAAGACACTTTTTGCTGAAAGATAGTTAGATACACCAAAAACAGTATTTGACGTTCCTCCTGAGCCTAAAATTGCAACTCTTTTATTTGATAAGGAAATATCAAAATATTTAAGCATTGTAGCAACACCATAGAAATCAGTGTTATAGCCATAGAGTTTGCCGTTTTTATTAACTATGACATTACATGCATTGAGTCTTTTAACAGTATCATCGACATAGTCTAAGTATTTAATAACTTCTTGTTTGTATGGAATGGTGACATTGATGCCTTTAAAATCTTTTTCAATAAGAAAACGATCGAGATCATTTTTACTAATCTCTTTTATTTCATAGCTATATCCACCTAATTCTTCGTGGATAATTTTAGAAAAGCTATGTCCTAATTTTTCTCCGATAATACCGTATTCCATTAAAAACCTTTCGTTAATACTTCTTCTCCGTATTCATCTTCTAAGAAATCCGCAATAACTAAAGCAGTCATGCATCTAATGACTATATTTACTCTTCTAATAATAGCAGGGTCATGTCTTCCTTTAGTAGAAATGACGGTTTCTTCTTTAGAAGACATATTAATGGTATTTTGTTTTAAAGAAATTGATGGGGTTGGTTTAATAACGACATTAAAAGTAACAGGCATGCCATTAGAGATACCTCCATTAATTCCTCCATTATTATTAGTTTTAGTAACTACTTTGCCTTCTTTAATTTCAAATTCATCATTTGCTGATTTACCAGTTAAGTTAGCAAAATTAAATCCTTCACCAAATTCAATTCCTTTTATTGCCCCAATAGCAAACATTGCTTTAGCTATATTTCCTTCTAATGAATCAAAGATTGGTTCTCCTAGTCCAACTGGTAAACCAATAATTGCAGTTTCAATAATTCCTCCAATAGAGTCGCCAGAAGAAGAAACTTTATTAATTTCATTTTGCATTTCTTCTTCAATATCAGAAATTATTGGAAAAGATTTTGAATTTGCCAAAGCAATTTCTTTTTCAAAATCAGAAAATTTCTTATCTTTGACATTACCAATTGATAAGATATGACTTCCAATTTTTATACCTAATTTTTCTAGTTGCTTTAAAACAATTGCTCCACTTGCAACAATTGAAACTGTGATTCTACCAGAAAAATGACCACCACCACGATAATCATTAAAGCCTTTATATTTTACATTCGCTACATAATCTGCATGACCCGGCCTTGCTAAATCTTTAATTGCTTCATAATCTTGTGATTTTGTATTTGCGTTAGGAATGATAATTGTTAAAGGACTACCGGTTGTATAGCCATTAAATGCACCAGAAATAATCTGATATTTATCTAATTCAACTCTTGCTGTTTCAAATTTAGTCGAAGGTCTTCTTTTAGATAAACATTCATTAATAAATTCATCATTGATCTTAATTCCGGCTGGTAAGCCATCTAATGTTGCTCCAATGTAAGGGCCATGAGATTCACCAAAAACCATTACTTTTAGTTTATTTCCAAAAACATTGCTCATAGTAAATCTCCTAACTCTTCAATCGTATATGTTTTTATTTGATAAGTTCCTATTTCATTACAAACAATTGTGTCGATACCATCGTTTTTAATCTTTTTATCATGAGTTATCAAAGATAAAACATCTTCTTTACTATATTCAACTGATGTTGGTAACTTATATTTCTTTAATACTTTTAATAAAACTGGCTTAATTTCTTCATTAACCATATATGTCATTCCAATTGCCACTGCCTCTCCATGAAGTAGCTTGCCATTTGATAAAGATTCAAAAGCATGGCCTAATGTATGACCAAAGTTCAATGAACGACGAATATTACTTTCTTTTTCATCTTGTTCAACAACAAATTTTTTAATCTGTAATGAAGAGATGATTATATCTTCAAGTTTGTCTTTTAATGATTTTGCACTTTTAATTAAATCGAATAATGCTGGAGAAAAGGTTATAGCCATTTTGATTGCTTCTGCAAGTCCGGCATTAATTTGTCTTTCATCTAAACTATCAAGAGTTTCAATATCAATTAATACTGCTTTTGGAGGATAGAAAGCTCCAACAGGATTTTTTACCCCCATAAAATCAATCGCAGTTTTTCCTCCAATAGAAGAATCAACCATTGATAAAAGTGTTGTTGGAATATTATAAAAATCAATTCCACGCATATATAAAGAAGAAGCTAGACCAGCTATATCGCCGACTACGCCTCCACCCAAAGCTATGACACAATCTCGACGTGAAAATGAATTTTCTAATAAATTAGAAAGAATGTATTCTAAATGCTTAAAATCTTTATTTTCTTCTCCGCTAGGAAACACTAATGTATAAGCTTCCTGACATTGATTTTTTAGTGTATCAACAAATTTAGTTGGAACATTTTCATCATGAACAATCAATACTTTTCTTTCCAATTTCAAATAAGCAGATGCATTAGAAATAACGCCTTTATTAATAATAACGTTATAACTTGATTGACTTGTTTTAATATTTAGCATCATATCAGTCACCTATTTTTCTGCTTTGGAATGATATGTTCCCACTACCTTTAAACGGTCACAGAAGGAAGATAACTCAGCAATCATTTCTCTTCCATCGCTAGAGAAAGCGTTTCCATCGAGTTCAACGAAGAAATAATAATTCCACATTAATTCTTTCATTGGTCTACTACGTAATGTACGCATATTAAAGCCATGGGATCCAATAATGTTTAAAGTTGACGCTAAAGAACCAGCTTCATTAGCAACAGTAAACATTAATATAAAGTGACTTCCCATTTTTGAAGCACATTCTTTATTCATAGTTTTACTGAAAACAGCAAATCTTGTTGTGTTTGTACTGCTAACATTAATATGCGATTTAAGAATTTCTAAGCCGTATAAATCAGCAACTTCTTCACTAGCAATAACAGCAATAGAGGCATCATCTGATTCAGAAAGAGCCTTTGCAGCTAAAGCTGTATTTGGATATTCCACTGTTTCAAACTGATGCTTTTCAATAAAGTCGCGGCATTGAGATAAAGCTTGTTGATGAGACATAACTTTTTTGACATCTTCAAGTTTTGTTCCTTTTTTTACTAATAAGTTATGATAAACTTCAATTTCAATGACATCATTTACATATAAATTGCCTTGGAACATTAAATCCATGACTAATCCAACATCACCTGCAAATGAATTTTCAAGTGGTAAGACACAAACGTCACATTCACTTTGTTCAACCGAGTTATAGGCTGCCATAAAACTTGGATAGCCAATTAATTTTGAAGTTGCAAATAATCTTTTACTTGCAATGTGTGCAAAAGCACCTTCAACTCCACAATAAGCAACTTTCATGCCTTCTAACAATCTTCTTTGATATCTTTTAGATATATTCATATTTGAATTGATAAAATCGATGTATAGATCTTTAATTTCAGAATTAGCAATTAAATCACTATTTCTAGCGATTACTTCTTTTTCTCTAACCTTATCTTCAATTGGAAGCCCTAATTCTTTTTTATATTCAGCTACATCTTTAGCAAGTTCCATTCTTCTTTCGAATAGATTTGCCATTTCTTTATCAATTTCATTTATTTGTTTTCTTGTTTCTTTTATGTCTTTCATAATTACTTACCTCAATAGCTTTCTTTTAACTTTTTAAAAGCTTCAAACGAATTTAGAATTGTCTTCTCGCTTACACAATAGGCAATTCTTACATAACCTTTTATTCCAAATGAATCAGATGGAACTAAAAGTAAATCGTATTCCTTTGCTTTCTGACTAAATCGATAAGCATCATCTTCTAAAGCTTTGACAAACATGTAGAATGCTCCATCAGGATGAATCACTTCATAACCCAATTTGATTAACTCTTTATATAATAGATCTCGATTTTTTTCGTAGATTTTAATATCTGATAAATATTCAATAATTTCAGGAATAGCATATTGAAACAAACTTGGAGCGTTAACAAATCCTAATAATCTTCCAGCGCCTTTCATTCCATCATAAAATTTTTTTATGTTATTCATTTTTGGATTAACTAATATGTAGCCAATTCTTTCGCCAGGCAATGATAATGATTTTGAGAAAGAATAAATAACGACAGAATTATTATAATAATTAGTCACAAATGGATATTTTGCATCGATATAAATTAATTCACGATATGGTTCATCGCTAATTAGATAAATATCGTGATTGAATTCTTTTTGCTTTTTACTGAGTAAAGATGAAAGTTTTATGATTACTTCTTCTTTATAGACAACACCAGTAGGATTGTTAGGTGAATCAATCACTACTGCTTTTGTATTTTCATTAATCAATGATTCAAGAGCGTTAAAATCAATAATCATTTTCTCATCAGATGGACAAACAACTAATTTGCCATTTGCGTTATTAACAAATGTTTCATATTCAGGAAAAAATGGAGCAAAAACAATAATTTCATCTTTTGGCGAAGAAATAATATTTTTAAAACAAATTGTTAATCCGGCAGCAGCTCCACAACAAAGATAAATAAGTGTAGGATCAACTTCTGCATTAAATCTTTTGTTTAAATTGTTGGCAATTGCTGTTCTAGCATTTAGATCGCCAACAGCGGATGTATAGCCATGAGTAATTGTAGAATCTTGATTATTCAATATTTTTACAAGTATTTCTTTGACTTCTTTTGGAGCGGGAACACTAGGATTGCCAATAGAAAAATCATAGACATTATCTTCGCCTACAATTGCTTTTCTTTGCTTACCATATTCAAATAGTTCTCTAATAGCAGAACCTTGTTTACCATATTGCTGGCATTTTTCATTAAGCATTAGTCTACCTCCTCCAATAAAAATATTAGTTTAATTTTAACAAAATAAACTAGTGATTAATATAGAGAATTTATAAGCTAAGCTTATGTTATGTAAAAAATAACAAAAAACAGGTTTCCCTGTTATTTTATAAATAAAATGTAACTATTATTTAGCTAATTTTGATGATCTTTTATTAGCAAAATAGAGGTATAAAGAGCCAATCAAAATCAAGAAGCCAAGCAATAATAAAATCCAATAAGCACAGCCTAAAAATGGTAATTCGTTTGTAAAACCAAATGCACCGGCTTCAGATCCCCAGTTTAAAAAGAAATAAGGGTAATAAGTATTAGGGGCAAATTCCCATTTCAAAACATAGCCAATTCCTGCATAAATTGCATAGCAAAGAGGTGGGATAATGACATAAAAAGTATCAGACTTCTTATGTATAATTTTTGTTCGATATAAGAAGAAATCAACAATAGCACTAATTGGTGAAACAACATGAGTTAGAACATTCTGAATTCTCCAAGCAGTTTTACCCATTGTTGGAGCAAGAACAAAGCAAAATACAAAGCCTGTTAAAGTGATTGAAACAGTGAAAACTAGTCTTAAAATCTCCCAGAATCTATTTTCAATTTTCTTTATCATTAATACCAAGCCAATAATAGAGACTAAAGCAATAGCAATATTTGATTGAATGGTAAAATACATAAATACACTTCCACCACCCATAAATGAGTTTCTTCCAGCGGCAGCACTTATAACTGTTCCTATTGTAGCAGCAAGAAAAACGATTACCTTTAATATAAAAGAACAAATATTAATAGATTTAGTCTTCATAAAATTACCTCGACTAATTGTAAAACAAAAAGAGGCTTTAAGAAATAAAATCTTATTTGCCTCTAATTATAAATAATGTTCTAATACGATCCAAATAGCCAACAATAGAAGAATTGAGCCACCAATGATTGATGTAATTTCAAACTTACCTTTGAATAATTTTTGGAATTGATTTGCTAATATGACACCTATCAAAGAAATAACAAATGTACACACCATAATGATTGAAACATGTAACCAAATCGTTAAATTAGTTGACATACCAGCATGAAAAGCAACCCCAGTAGCTAAAGCGTCAATAGCGGTTGCAACACCCATTATTAATACTTCTTTAATTGAGAATTTTTTAACTTCTTTTTCTTCTTCAGGCTTTTTCAAATCTTTAATGGCTTCAATTAGCATTTTCCCACCGATATATACTAATAAGGCAAAGGCCACCCAAGTAACGATAATTGATAAAATGTTTCCAGCTTTTTCTCCAGCTGCAGCTCCTGCAATTGCACTTATCCCCTCAACAGCCCAATAACCAGCTAATGGCATTAATGCTTGCATTACACCAAAGGTGATTGCGATAAATAATGTCCTTTTCTTATTCATATCAGTGTATATCAAACCATCAGTCACACTGACTGCAAAAGCATCCATCGATAAAGCGATGCCGAATAAAATAATTTGAATAATAATTTCTGGTGTCATAAATAAATGTGAATAGATTATATTTATAAAATATTTAGTAAGTCAACACTATCATTTGAAAAATTTAACTTCATCTATAAAAGAGAAATCTTTAAGTTTCCACGACCAGTTTTTGTCAGACATTGTTCCTGGTTCATTGAATCTAGCTTTGTCATCAAGCTTTAGAAGGTCTTGCATAGGGAAAATTGTTATTTTACTTGGCATATTGTAGATTGCGTTCATTAAGTCTTTATATAGCTCTTTTCCGTTACTCTGAATTCTATCTTTAATGATTAATTTTTGATATTCATTTAAAGATTTAAACCACGAATAAAATGTTTGATTATCATGAGTTCCTGTATACAAAATTAAGTTCTTGTTGGACCAATGATGGTAATCGCAAATTAGGAATTGAGTTACGAACATTCCAGGCAAATTATAATGGTCTCTTAAGTCATAAACACTTTGAAATAAATCGCCTAAATCTTCCGCAATTAGATCAATTTTTGGATACTTATGATACAAAGTATCAAATAAATCATTTCTCGGACCTATTTCCCATTTTCCATTTTTAGCATTTTTACTTCCAAATGGAATTGTATAGTATGTATCAAACGCTCTAAAATGATCGATTCTTAATATGTCACATAATGAGCACAAATAAGAAATTCTATCTATGATAAAAGAATAATTATTTTCTTTCATTTTTTTGAAATTATAAATTGGTTGGCCCCATAATTGTCCTTCTTCAGAGAAATAATCTGGTGGGACCCCAGCAACTAGTGTTGGATTATAATTCTCATCGATTTCAAATTGATCGCGGTGAAGCCAGCAATCAACGCTATCAAAGCCAACATAAAATGGCATATCAGCAATAATTTTAATTCGTTTTGCTTTAGCGTAAGCCATTACATGTTTCCACTGTTTAAAAGCCATATATTGCATAAAGCAAATAAAATCTATTTGTTTGATTAATGATTTTGGTGGATTATTATGAGAATCAAAATAATTAATATAATATTCATCCCATTCATTCCAACATTTGTTCTTATTTATTTTTTTGAAAACTAGATAAGTTGCGTATTCAGAAACCCAAGTATTCTTTGTTTTGAATTTTTTTAGGCCATCCATTCCTGTTTTTGAATAAGTAATAAATGCTTTTTTAAGCCATTTTATTTTAAAATTATAGACAGCTTGATAATTTACTTTTGTCGTGCCTTTTCTATATTCAGGAAGTTCATCTAATAATCTATCTTCTTTATAAATCATTTCTAAAGAAATGTATCTTATGTCAATTGCCTTGGAACAGATTGACATATATGGTGAGTTGCCTTCTCCTAAAGGATTTAAAGGCAAAATTTGCCAATATCTATAATGATGTTTGCTAAGCCAATCTAAATATCGATAGCAATCATATCCAAAATCACCAATTCCTTGTCCTCCAGGAAGAGCAGATACTGGTAATAAAACACCTATATTATTTTTCATAAAAAATAGCCTCGTTTAATACAATAGGCTATTATCAAAATGAATTAAAGTAAAATCGCCAAAAATCAAATAATTTTAAATTTTTGTAAGATCAATTTGACTCCTGATTTTCGAATATCTTTTGCTCTATATTTAGCGTATTTCTTAGCTTCAGGATTTCCATTTTCCATACAAATGCTATATTCAACCGCCTCAAACATAGATATATCTTGAACATCGTCACCAATAGCCATGGCATTACTCTTATTTATATATAAATAGGATAATAGTTTATCAACTCCACGACTTTTTAAAGATTCATTTGGTGTTAAGTCTACACCATATTTTAAGAATCTATACCAATAAATAGGTTTCGGAAGCAAGGATTTAATCTCCTCATCATGTTCATCGGGACAAATCAAAGCAATGCGAGTTATTTTCTGATTTAAATATAATTTATGTGCAGGTTTCTTTTGATAAAATTCTACATAAAATAAATCTGGATAATAATTGTTACGATTAATTAAAAAACAATCTCTTTCTTTAATGAATTCAGCGTTATATCCATATTTACGACAAACTTTAACAATTTTCTTTAAATATTTACGATCAAAGTAATCAGAATATATTAATTTATCTTGATAAAAGACAGTTCCACCGTTACCGGTAATAAGTCCATCTGGAGTAATTAAATCTAAAATGCCAAGATCTTTTAATGAATGATAACTTCTTGCTGTACATAAAACTACTTGGACTCCATTATGTTGAGCTCGTTTTAAAGCTTTTATTGAATCCATATCAAAAACTCTTTCTGGATGAATAAATATTGTCGAATCGACATCACAAAAAATAATTTTGATATCACTATTCATTAAATAACTCCATCAACGAATAAATCTTTTTATATTCATTAATATTATTAAATTCGTTATCTCTATCGAGCAATATACAATCTACTCCAGCATTAATTGCACATTTGCAGTCGTTTAAAGCGTCACCAATATAAAGAACATCTTTCTTATCGATATATCTATTATCTAATTTCAAAGCGGCCAAAATTGGGTCTGGATGTGGTTTGAATTTTGTTTTGTCATATTCGTTGTTTCCAACGTAAATAGAAAAGATGTCTAAAGGGATATCAAAGAATCTTAAAATATCTTGAATGTGGCTTTTATTGTTACTAGTAACAATTCCACAATAAATATCGTTATCTTTTAAATATTTAATCAAGTTATCGGTATCATGATATTTCTTTGATAATTTTACAGTTTTATCAGTGTTTAAATATTCGCCAATCTTATCAACAAATAGTTGAAATTGATCCATTGATCCACCTTTTTCTAAATATGGTTCTAATAATGGCCTACGAGCTAAATACTTAGATTCTTTTGGATCAACATCAATACCTACGGCTTTATAAGATTCAACAAAAACATGTTCCAATGATGGAATAGTATCAAATAAAGTACCGTCAAAATCAAATAGTTTAGTTTATATTTCTTCATTATTTAAGTCTTTCTAAAGTGCTTTTTGGTAAAGTTTTCATAATTAATACAGAAACGATAATTTTAAAAATATCAAAAGGAATGTAAGGAACAACGGATATTAATAATGTTTTTTCTAAAGAAAAATTTAAATAAAACATCATGAACACTGTTCCGATAATATAAACAACTAATAAGGCAACAAAGCCAGATAAAAACATTCTTATCCAGTCATTTTTAATTGGAGAATGGTTGATAAAATGAAAAGGAATAAAACAAATAACAAATGATATAACATAACCAAATGTTGGAGTGATACCAGCATTAAAGCCGGCATATATTGGTAAAAATAAACCCAATAATAAATAAGAAGAAGTAATGATGATTTTGTCTAATAATTTTGGAGTGACAAAAGCAATGATAATAATAATCAAAAATTGTAACGATAATTTAATATTTGCTCCTAAAGGTATTGAAAACATACCAAGGACACAAAGCATCGCTAGCATAATTCCATCATGTGTAATTCTTCTTACTGTATTATTCATTATTTACTCCTTAAACGATGACACTCTAAATTGTTGATTGTATAATTTTGCGTATTCTTTATTTAATTTAATTAAATCATTATGAGAACCTGATTCGACAACTCTTCCATGATTTATGACAAAAATACGGTCAGCATTTTTAATTGTTGAAAGTCTATGGGCGACAACAATACTTGTTCTTCCTTCTGCTAATTCGTTTAAAGATTCTTGTATGAGAATTTCTGTTGTATTATCTAAAGCACTAGTTGCTTCATCAAGAATTAGAATAGAAGGATCTTTAAGGAATATTCTTGCAATCGAAATTCTTTGTTTTTGCCCGCCAGAAAGTTTTACACCTCTTTCACCAACCAAGGTATCAAATCCATGTGGAAGAGATTGAACATAATCGTAAATATTAGCTTTTTTACTAGCCACAAAAACTTCCTCATCAGTAGCGTTTAACTTGCCATATAAAATATTGTCTTTAATTGTTCCATTGAAGAGAAAAACATCTTGTTGAACAATACCGATATTGTCTCTTAGAGCCTTTAAAGAAATGTCATTAATATTTATACCATCGATGGTAATATTTCCGCTTGTAACTTTATAAAAGTTAGGAATTAGATGACAAATTGTTGTTTTACCTCCTCCAGACTCACCAACAAGAGCAATGGTTTCACCTTTTTTGATATCAAAAGAGACTTCGCTTAAAATCTCATCACTAGTTTCATAGGAGAAAGAAACATTATCAAATTTAATATTTCCTTTTAATTTAATTTCTTTAATTGCGTCTTCTTTTTCTTCTTCAACTTTCTCATCCATAATATGAGCGTATCTTCTAAATCCAGTTGCGCCATCTTGGAACTGTTCCATAAAAGCCAACAAAGTATTAATTGGATTTGTGAATAATGAAATTGAAACAGCGAAAGCTAAATAATCAGATAAATCAAAAGCATTAGTATTAATAGCGATTAATCCACCGCCAACAATACAAGCTGCGTTAAATAAATCGACAACAAAATTAGTAGAAGAATGATAAATGCCCATTGCAAAGTAGGCTTTCATTCTACTTTTTATATAAGCTTTGTTACCCTTTTCAAATTTTTCTTGCTCTTTTTCTTTATTATTAAAAGCTTTAGTAACTCTTATACCAGTAATAGAACTTTCTAAAGAAGCATTGATTGTTGCAGTATCTTTTTTGCTCTCTGCAAACGCTCTTCTTTGGAAATTTCTTGTTGATAAAGAGATAATAGCTAAAATTGGAACGCAAGCAAATATTAGCAAAGCTAAAATCCAGTTAATTGTTAATAAATATACAAACGCCGCAACAATAGTAACAGAAATAATGATGATATTTTCTGGACCATGATGGGCAAGTTCTGAAATATTTTGTAAATCGTTTGTCATACGCGACATGATTTCACCAGTTTCATGTTCATCATAATATGAATAAGGTAGATCCTGTAATTTAGCGAACATATCACTTCTCATTTGAGCTTGCATTTTAACACCTACTTCGTGTCCAAAATAATCGACAAACATTTTTAAACCAAATCTCAACACATAGATTCCAATTAATATTCCGGCACAAATGAAAATTTCTTTTACTTGTTCATTTGGAACATATTCACTAAAGATTTTTCTTGTTACTATTGGGTAACCCATACCAATAACTGACATGATAAAAGCAGCAAATAAGTCCAAAAAGAACATAAGTTTATGTGGCTTATAATAGGCAATAAATCTTTTTAATAAATGTTCACTTCTTTTTTTCATAACGCTTTAACTTTAATTTTGTAAATTGCTTCTAGCAAGTATAGACAAAATTTCCTTTTACTTAATGTAGAAATTGTTTATTTCTTTTTTAGTTATTTTCCTCTTTCTTTGGAAATGCTCTTTCAAGATTTTCATTCAATCTTAAAAGCAATTGATTATTTAAGTCTTGAGGAGAAACTGTTGCTTGAGCTTTTGCTTTAGCTTCTTCAATTTCAAGAGCAATTTCATTTTTGAAGTGTTCAGGATGTTGTTTCTTTAATTTTTCATAAAGTCTTGTTCCTAATTCATCTTCTTCATCAAAATATTCTGGATGTTTTTCTTTAAGCTTTTTGATGTATTTAATTTCACTTCTTATATAAGAGTTTTTAATTGCTTTTACTACTTTGACTGCAGTAAAAATTGCAATAGCAATGACGATAAAATTAATGAAGTATTGTAAGAATGCACCATAATTTAAAGAAATTTGGCTTTGAACAATCACTTCTTCTCCATCAACTATATCGGTAATTTCTGGTCTTAAAATCCATTTAGCTTTTGTTAAATCAAAGTTAATTGCTATTGAAAGTAATGGCATAATGACATCATTAACAAGCGAATTAACAATCGCGGTAAAAGCAGAACCGATAATAATACCTGTTGCTAAATCAATGATATTTCCTCTATTTACAAATTTTTTGAAATCTTGGACTGTGCTATTTGGTTTCATAAATTCTCAAGCTCCTTAAATATGTCAATATCTTATCAAAGATAAAACGAAATGTATCCATAAAAAATACAGTAATCAAATAATGACTACTGTATTAAATAAAACTTTTTTAAATGATTAACTTTTAATTTTGACATTAAAGTCTACGTCATTTTGATACTTACCTAAATCAAAATTATCGTCATCAAGAATTGGATATTCTTTACCCCACTTTTCCTTATTGCTATAAAAAACTTTCCAAGCTTTATAGCCTTCAGAAATATCAAGTAGTTTGTAATTACCACAGCGAATTGGGTTCTTACCAGGCACTTCATTATTTTTTAACAATTCGTCCCAATAATCATCAAGTTTATCAAGTAGAGGAATAACATCATTTAGATCATGTTTTCCATTTAAAACTAAGTAGAAACCAGTTAAACAACCCATTGGTCCCCAATAAATTTTATCTTTCAAGTTTTCTGTAAAAAATGTAGCAGCAACATGCTCAATTGTATGAGCTTCTAAAGGAGTTAATGTGTCACCAGAATTAGGCTTCTTAAAGCGAAAATCATATGTGGTAACAAAATTATTTTCAAAGCTTTTAATTTCATGAAGATAAACTCCCGGAACTAATTTGCTATGATCAATTTTAAAAGATAATATGAAGTCTTTCATATTTAATACCTTATTTAACACAAAGAATAAATTCTTTACTATGTTTTTTTATTACAATTTCACCATCTATTTCAGCAATCTTTGCCCCATCGCAATATAAATATGGAGCATTTTCAGGCGCTTTGTTTGCCTTAATGATAATTGATTCGTTGTCATTAATAACTACTGATTTAAATTTAGATAAATGAGGGCAAATAGGAGTAATAACAAACTTAGGCTCATCATATTTTATTGTTGGTCCACCAGCAGATTGATTATAAGCAGTCGAACCTGTTGGAGTAGAAACAATTATTCCATCGCCATAAAACGAATTTTCTTCGTTGTTTAAAGTTGCTGAAACCTTTATCGCTTTGCCAAAGTTGCACTTTCCAACAATGAGATCATTAACTGCAAAATAATTTTTATTATTAATATTTACATCAAGCAATGTTCTTTTTGTCTGTTTAAATTTATTAATCTTATCTTCAGTTAAGTTATCAACTTCATCTAAGGATAAACAACATAAGTATCCTAACCTACCCGAATTAATACCAATTAGTGGTTTGTTAAATTCAATTGCGGTTCTTGCACTTCTTAAAACACATGCATCTCCTCCAATTGAAACAATATAATCACTATCAATAGGTTCAAAAGAACTATAACTATTATTTCCAAATAACTTTTCACTATTCTCTTTAGAGAGAGATAAATCAAATTTTAAAACATCATGAAGTCTATTAATTACTTCACGAGCAGTATTAATTTGTTTTTCATTCATTAAATTTGGAATTATAAATAGTTTCATAAATTTATTTATTTCTTAGATAATACCTCGTCAATTGCTTTTGCAGCTATCTTTCCTGCTCCCATGGCAGAAATAACTGTAGCTGCACCTGTAACAGCGTCACCACCAGCGTAAACAAATTCACGAGATGTTAAACCATTTTCGTTAACAACAATTCCACCATGTGAATTTACTTCTAGGCCTTTAGTAGTTGATTTAATTAGTGGGTTTGGAGAAGTTCCAATTGCCATGATAACTGTATCGACATCTAAAACGAATTCAGAGTTTGGAATTGGTAATGGCCTACGTCTTCCTTTTGCATCTGGCTCACCAAGTTCCATTTGAATGCATTTAATCCCGTTAACAAAGCCGTTTCTAATGTCTTTTTTATCTTCAGGATTATTATATCCTAAAATTTCTATTGGATTTGTGAGAAGTCTAAAATCAATTCCTTCTTCAATTGCATGTTCTACTTCTTCTTTTCTTGCTGGAAGTTCGTTCATAGAACGACGATAAACAATATATACTTTTTCAGCGCCTAAACGTAAGGCTGTTCTAGCAGCATCCATAGCAACATTGCCACCACCAACAACAGCAACTTTGCCGCCTTTCATAATAGGTGTATTAGGTTCATTTAAATAAGCTTTCATTAAATTGCTTCTAGTTAAGAATTCATTCGCGGAATATACGCCTTTAAAAGCTTCTCCAGGAATATTCATGAAATTTGGAAGTCCTGCACCAGAACCAATAAAAACAGCTTCATATCCATCTTCAAAAAGTTCATCAATAGTTAAAGTTTTTCCAATAACAACATTGGTTTGAACATCTACGCCTAAGGCTTTTAATGTCTCTACTTCTTTAGCCACAATGCTTTTTGGTAAACGGAATTCAGGAATACCATAAACAAGTACGCCTCCAGCAGTATGAAGTGCTTCGAAAACAGATACTTTGTATCCTTTTTTAGCTAAATCACCAGCGCATGTTAATCCAGATGGACCTGATCCAACAATCGCAACTTTATGTCCATTAGGCATAGGTGCAACAGGTAATTCTTTAGAATTATTATTATGATAATCAGCAACAAATCTCTCTAATCTACCAATTCCAACAGGTTCAAATCTAATACCTAAAGTACATTTACTTTCACATTGGCTTTCTTGTGGGCATACACGTCCACAAACTGCAGGAAGAGAGCTTGATTTTGATATGATTTTATATGCTTCTTCATAGTTTTTTTCTTTAATTTTAGAAATAAATTCAGGAACACTAATGTTTACAGGACATCCACTTACGCAAGGCTTATTTTTACAGTTCAAACAACGATTTGCTTCTAAAACAGCAGTTTCTTCTTCATAACCAAGGGCAACTTCCTTAAAATTATGTGCCCTTTCACTAGGAAGTTGAGTAGGCATTTCATGTTTTTTTATTTCAATAGCCATAATCTTATCCTCCTATTTTTTTGAAAAGATTGCATGCTTTTTCATAGGCATGTTTTTCGTAGTCTAAATACATGCGACTTCTGCTCATAGCTTCGTCGAAATCAACTTCATATCCGTTAAAGTCTGGACCATCGACACAAGCGAACTTTGTTACTCTAGAGCCATCTTCTTTAACTAAAGTTAAACGACATCCTCCACACATGCCGGTTCCATCAATCATAATTGGATTCATAGAAACTGTGACTGGGATGTTATATGCTTTAGCAGCTATGACAACAAACTTCATCATAATAAGTGGTCCGATTGTAATGATTTCATCAAACTTTTCTCCGCTAGAGAGCATTTCATTTAATGGAACACATACATTACCTTGTCTTGCATATGATCCGTCATCAGTCATGACAAAAAGTCTATCAGAGCAATTCTTAAATTCGCCTTCAAGAATAACAATATCTTTATTTCTAAAACCGATAATTGATGTAACTTCACATCCTTGAGCATGTAAAGCTTCGGCGATAGGTAATGCAATCGCACATCCAACACCGCCACCGACTATACAAACTTTTTTAAGGCCTTCAATCTTAGTATGTTCACCTAATGGTCCGACAAAATCAGAAATAAATTCACCTTCTTCTTTTTTGTTTAATAAGAATGTTGTCGCTCCAACAATTTGGAAAATGATTTTAACTGTTCCTTTGGAAGGATTAGTCCCAGCAATAGTTAAAGGTATTCTTTCTCCATCTTCATTAACACGTAAAATTATAAATTGACCTGGTCTTGCTTTTTTACTAACAAGAGGTGCTTCAATTTCCATTTGAGTAACAGTAGGATTTAATTCTTTTTTAGAAATAATTTTATACATAACTGACTCCGTTAATTATGTCCACCACAGTATGGGCAAACATTATTGTCATCAAAATAAGAAGATCCACAATATGAGCATCTTTTTAATCTTACAAATTCATCTGATTTAATTTCTTCATTTTTATTAGAAACTATTTGGTTAATTCTTTTATAAATTGCATCGTATTCAGGAATATCAAAGATAATAAAATTTCTATTATTTGAATCAAATAATTGAATATCTCCTACTTTGACAATTCTATCAGTCGGACTTCTAATTAATTTAGTTTCATGTATATCACATAAATTACTTTGCATTTTGATTAATGTAGCTTCGCAATTAGTGATAATAATTCTTTCATTTGTTAAAACAAATCTTGTGATTTTTGATTTACGTGCCGAAGAAAATAAAATTAATCCAAAAACAGAGAGAAAAATTAAATCAGCAAAAGAAAATATAAATATTGGAATAATTACAAAATTGGTATCTTTTAATGCAAAAGAAAATACGATAATTTGAGTAACGATAATAATCAACAAAAATACAATTGGTATAATAAGAACCAATAATGCTTCTAAAAATGCAGCGTGACGTTTTGGAATTGATGTCCAAGTAATTGTTTCACCTTCGTTTAAAAGGCTGTTTAAATTTTTATTTAATTCATTCTCGTTTAATTTCATGTCTACAATTATAACAACAAAATTATTTATTTATAAATGTTTAGTATTTAACATAATAATGCTATAATTGTGAACGAGGTAATTTTTATGAAGATTAAACCGATAAAAGAATTAAGAGACACTAATAAAATTAGTGATGAGTGTCATTCGATAGATGAACCAATATTTATTACCAAAAATGGTTATCAAGATTTAGTAATAATGTCACAAGATGTTTATGACAAAAATACATCAAAAATAACATATAAAGTTGATAGAAAGCCTTTAGAAATTAACGATGAGCAAAGCCAAAATATGGGTTTTGTCAAAGTCTCATGTGTTACACCTGAAATTAAAGTTAGTGATGTTAAATACAATGTGCAATTAATCAAGAATATTTTGGAAGAAGAAAACAAGAAACAGACAAATTTAGTTGTCTTTCCTGAGCTTTCTTTAACTGGTTATACTTGCAGCGATTTATTTTTCCAACAAAAGTTGCTAAAAGAAACTGTTAACGGATTAAAAGAATTAGAAAATTATTCTAAGAATCTTGATCTCATATTCTTAGTTGGAGCTCCACTAGCAAAGGAAAATAAGCTATATAACTGTGCAATTGCAATTTGTCATGGCGAAATACTCGCTGTTATTGCTAAACAATATATTCCTAATTACAACGAATTCTATGAAAAGCGTCATTTTGACAAAGTTCCAGATATAAATACAACTATAGAAATTGGTGGAAGAACCTATCCATTTGGAAACAAATTCATTTTAGTTAATAGAAAATGTTCATCTTTAAAAATTGGTGTTGAAATATGTGAAGATCTTTGGGTAGCAAATACTCCTTCTACTGGATTAGCATCAAATGGAGCAACTGTCATTTGTAATTTATCAGCTTCTAATGAGCTAGTTGGTAAAGCTTCTTATAGAAGAAACCTTGTAAGTATGACAAGTGCTAGACTTGTATGTGCTTATTTATATTGTTCAAGCGGCCTTGGTGAATCTTCTACTGATATGGTATTTTCTGGTCATAATATAATTTCTGAAAACGGCAAAATTATTTCTGAAAGCGAATTATTTTCAAACGATACAATCACTACCGAAATCGATTTAGATGTCATTGAACAAGAAAGACATAAATTAAATGTTTTTGAGAATAAAGAAGATACTAGATATGAATATATTTATTTTGATTTAAATGTTAATAAACCGGAATTAACTAGATTTTACCCTCCAAATCCATTTATTCCTGGCGGTAATAAGGTTGATCTAAATAGAGTGAATCAGATATTAAAAATCCAAGCTATGGGACTTTATCAAAGAATGCATGCAATTCATTGTAAAAAGGCTGTAATTGGCCTTTCCGGTGGTCTTGATAGCACGCTTGCTTTGATTGTAATTATTGAAGCATATAAGAAATTAGGATTAAGTAATGATAATATTATTGCTATCACTCTTCCTGCATTTGGCACAACTAGTAGAACATTAGATAATGTCAAAAAGTTATGTTCTAATCTAAATATTCCACTTAGAGAAATAAATATTTCTAAATCAGTAAATCAACATTTAGAAGACATCGGACATTTAGAAGGTAACTTCAATAACGCCTATGAAAATGCACAAGCTAGAGAAAGAACACAAGTTCTAATGGATGTCGCAAACGATGTTGGCGGCATAGTTATCGGTACTGGTGACTTATCTGAATTAGCACTTGGTTGGTGTACATATAATGGCGATCAAATGAGTATGTACGGAGTTAACTGTTCTATTCCAAAAACTCTTGTTAAATATTTGGTTCAAGGTTATGCCTTACAACATGACGAAATCAAAGAAGAATTATTCGATATTTTAGATACCCCTATTTCTCCTGAACTTATTCCAGCTAATGATGATAAGATTTCACAAAAAACTGAAGATATCATTGGTCCTTATGAATTACACGACTTCTTCTTATACCACTTTATTAGATATAATCTAGAACCTAAAAAAATCTTCGAATTAGCGTGTTATGCATATAAAGATAAATATGATAAAGAAACAATCCATAAATGGTTGACTTTATTTATAAAAAGGTTCTTTTCAAATCAATTTAAAAGAAGTGCGATGCCTGATGGAGTAAAAGTTGGAACAGTTTCCGTTTCTCCTCGTGGTGATCTAAGAATGCCAAGCGATGCTTCTAACTATACATTCTTATTCGATTTATAAAATAAAAAGCGGTTTAGTCCACTTTTACTTTGCAAATAACATCATATTGTCTTTAAATTTTCTAAAGCCAATCGATTCAAAAGCTTTTATATGCTCACCACTATTTAAAATTAAATAGATGTTTTTATTTGAATATTCATTTTCAATTTCAAGTAGAGCTTGGTTAATCAATATTCCTAGATAATTATCTAATTTAAATTGTTCATCCATTTCATATGAAATAAATATATCTGTTTTTTTATTTTCTAATTTAAAATAACCCGACAAATTTCCGTTAACTAAAAAAGAATATAAATTGTCTTTTAATATGTCTAATGAATTACCATGTTCATTTAATGTTTGAACATCTTCTTCATTACTTTTTCGATAAGTAAATATCATTGCTCTATTCATATATTTTAAGTTTAGCATATATGTTAATATTTATGCATATGAGTATTACACTATCTTTTTTAAATGAAACAGAACAAACAATTAACGAATTGCTTCTTTCAAAAGGGTTCTCTTCAAATAACATTTATCATCTAATTGATGAGAAACACATTTTCGTTGATAAAGTAGCTGTAAATGGCAAAAATCAATTAATTCCGGCAAATATAGATGTTTTTGTTACTCTCAACGATGAAATAAATGAATTAATACCAAATAAAGATGCAATTAATATCATTTATGAAGATGATTATTTATTAATAATTAATAAGCCATATAGCCTTGATGTTGAACCATCTCGATATACTAGAAGCAATAATTTAGCTAGTATGATTACCAATTATTTCAATTTGAATAATATTAAATCAAAAGTTCATCTTGTTAATCGACTAGATAAGTTGACTACTGGTTTAGTCATTGTTGCTAAAAATCAATACATTAAAAACCTATTTTCGCATGTCGATATTATTAAAAAGTATAGATGTTTAGTTGAAGGAATAACCGATGAAGAAGGAACGATTGAAATCGGCATATCTAAAGATAACGGAAGTAAGCATATTATTAATTCAGAAGGAAAAATGTGTAAAACATCTTATAAAAGAATCGAAGTTATTAAAGGAAACTCTTTATTAGAGGTTCAAATATTTACCGGAAGAACTCATCAAATTCGTCTTTCAATGAAATCAATTGGTCATCCATTATTAAACGATCCTTTATATGGTAATAAACAAGATGGAAGAATGTATTTACAAAGTTATTACTTAAAATTTGTCCATCCAATTACTAATAAATTAATAGAAATAATAATTTAAAAAGGACCACTAGGTCCTATTTTTGAAGATCGGCGATATCTTTTCTAATTTTTGCTTCGTATTTAGTTGGTTCTTTTAAAGGAACTGAATCTTTATTTTCTTCAATAAAATCATTAACTTTATCAATTGCTATGTTCTTAGCGAATTTTAGTAATCCTTTTTCTTTCTTTTCACTTGGATTTTTTCTGCTATTAACAGCAGCACGAACAAGTTCACTATCTTCATAATCCATTCTCAATGATTCAATGAAGAAATCAATATATAGATTTAAAAATCTAATTGCTAGTTGAATAATGATTTGACCTAATAAAAGAATAATTGAAATAGAAAGTAATATTGACGCAGTTTGAGTTGACCCATACTTAACAATTTCATGTAAAGATAAAGCGATAAGCGCAACTCTAACTGGATATTTTACATATCGAACAATCTTCTTAACAAAACGAGATTTATGTTTATCAACTCTTTGGAATTTACAAATTAAAGAATAAATAAGCATGACAAAGCCAGCAATCAAGAAGGATGCATAAACAATATGATAAAATTGCTTTGATAAGTTTGTAATAGCCAAATATGCATAATAAAAAATAAAAGCTATTTGGATAACTAAATCAGTAATCCAAAGGATTCTGGCCAAATCTTTTTTTAATTTATTAGCAACTGCTTGTGTATTTTTTATGCTTAGCCACGCCATATTAACGACCCTGGATATTATATTTTTCTTTAATAATTGGCTTATTTACATACATATCTCTATCTGCTCTTTGATATGTTTCATTGAACTTTTCACCATCTTGATGAATAGCAACGCCTCTTGCTAAAGATAAGAATAATTCTTGGCCTTCAAAAAATACAATTTGATATTCAAGAGTATCAGAGAAAGTATTTAAATATTCATCTAACTTATTAAATTCTTTTGTAATAATACAAACGAATTCATCACCACCAGTATGGAAGATATCGCAATTTCTAAAAACAATAGGTAGTAATCTACCAGCGCAGGAAATAAGATGAGCTCCAAATCTATGGCCATATGTGTCATCGGTATATTTCATACCGTTAACATCCATAACAATTACAGCGTATTCTTTAATAAGACCTTTATTGGTTGCATCATCAAGTTTATCAAGATAACGATAATAAGCATTTTCATTTTTAAGACCAGTTAAGGTATCAATCATAGAAATCTTATAGAGCCAATTTCTAGTATCTTCATCGCTTACAGCAACAGCACTTGTTCTCCAAGAAACGGTGGCAATAACGACAAACAAAATAACCATATTAATGACATTGCCAGTAGTTAAAAATGAAGGATCAATTAAGTACATACTTGCAATCAATGTTGCAACAGCTAAGAACATTGAAGGTACATAAATAAATGGATTTAATATAATTAAACCACCGGCTCCAGCAATTAAAGTAAAGAAAACAACAGGGAATTCGCCATGCCCAATGTAGTCAGAAATAGAAATAACTACAGCCCATACTAATCCGACTAAAGCATATATATGAATAATAATGGTTATAAGTTTTTCGTTATTTTCACGCTTTCTTTGTGTGATAAGAAAAATTGCATTAGCAATTGAAGAAGCGAATAAGACAACATAAGAAAAAAGATACAGATAATGTCTTGTTTGATTGTTTCTTCCAATAAATAATTCCCTGACGAAAAACACTAATTCAACAGTACCAATGACGAATAAAAGAATTGTATAAAGATTAGCAAATCTTTTAATATATCCACCCATTAGGTTACTATTTGAAAATCTTTTAATTTGTTTTGAAAATCTATCTTTTTTCATAACGAAAATTATATTAACATTTTTTACAGAAAAAAACTTCAAAAAAATCACTACAAAGTTAGGAAAATTAAAATAATATGAAACAAATTGAATTTAATAATAAAACAATTAGTTATTGTTGCTTTGGTACCGGAAACAAAAAATTAATCATTATTCCAGGATTAAGCGTTAAGAAAGTAAGTCCTTTGGAGGAATTGATTAAAAAACAATATTCAATATTTCTAGATGAGTATGAGGTTTATGTTTTTGATCGTACTGATAATGTTAATAAGGACACTACTATCGAACTATTTGCAGACGATATTGTTCAAGCAATGAAATTATTAAACATTGAGAAAGCAGACTTTTTTGGTTGCTCTCAAGGCGGAATGGTTGTCCAAGTAATAGCGGGTAAGTATCCAAAATTAGTAAATAAAATTGTTCTTGCTTCAACAGCGTGTAAAGCGAACAACAAATTGAACCAAAATATATCTAATTGGATAGATATTGCTAAAAGCAAAAATGGGTATTTACTCAATGAAACAATTGTTAAAAATGTACATACAGAAGAAATTTTTAACAAATTCAAAGGTAATCTTTTAGCAGGCGGCAATAATATTTCAGATGAAGAAATGGAACAATTTATAAATGTAGCCTCTTCAATTATTAATTTTGATGTAAGTGATTTCACTAAACGAATTAAATGCCCATCATTACTTATCGAAGCTAAAGGTGACAAAGTCACTACTTACGAAGCGGGAATAGAAATTAGTCTAATATTAGACTGCAAGATAATTACTTATGATGAAAATTACGGACACGCAGTCTATGATGAGGCGGCAGATTGCCCTAATTTAATTTATCAATTTTTAAATAACTAAAGATTTAAAAGAACAACAGATATTAATCCGAATATAAAGCCAAAGTACTGAATTAATCGGTACTTTTCTTTAAAGAAAATTAATGATACAAGGAATGCGGCAACTAGTACTCCACCAGAAATAAACGGATAAACAAACGATGGAGCTAATCTATTTAAAGAATACATAACAAATAAATTAAGCGCTCCATTAAATATGCCAGAAGGAATACCTAATGCTATAGATGCTTTATAAGTATTTTTGATTTCTTTTCTTTCTAAAATTAATGATAAAACGAGGAATACAACCGCGGACATTGATAAAGCTATGATCATGAATTCGCTTTTATATGCTCCTTCAAACGCATTTTGCTGCATGGTTTGGAATATGCTGCAAAAGCCATTACTAACAAACGCAATGGAAACAAGTATTAGCCATTTAAAATTAAACGGTTTCTTTTCACCTTTGTTTTTCTTTGGCTGTAATCCTATAAAAAGGATTGCTACACATAATATTGCTAAACCAATATAGAAAAATAATGATGTATCATTTTTCAAAAAGATAATTCCAAATAATGTTGGTAATAACAATGAATATGACATTACTAAACCAGTCGAAAAGAAATTACCTGATTTATATGAAAGAGTAATGAATAATAATGCTAAAGAAAAAGCTATTCCAAATAAGACTGAATAAATAACAACTTCTTTGACAAAATGGAGTTTGAATCCAGATGAAAAAACAAAGAAAATGTCAGCAAAAAGAACACAGATAAAAGTAAAAAATAACGGGGTATTTTTCTTATATAATTTCTTGGTTATGTCTGATAAAACAGAGCAAATAACCGCAGCGGCGACAAATAGAATACCGATCATACTTTTCTCTTTTATAAAGGCATTGTACTAAATGTAATCAAAAATAATAACTAATTGTTATTTATATTCTTTAATTCCAACATTATCTTTTTTATTGGTTTTAATATATTTGTATTTCGGATTTTCTTCTGATTTATGTCTTTCAATTCGCTCTTTCATTGTATTTTTGATTTGATTACTAAGCTTTTGTTTAGCTTCATTAAAACAAAGCGAATTATCTGGATAAAATGGGCCGTCAAAATATACATACATTTTAAATTTTCCAAATCTATTCTTTTTATAAACGGTTGTTTTAGAAAATGATGCAACTTTAAATTTGGTGGGATAATAAAAGCAAGCGTTTCCGAATTCTCTAATTTTGTTATAGTGTGGCCAAATATGTGCTTCAGGATAGACAACAAATACTTCACCTTCCTGCAATTTTTTCTGAATGGCACTAAGATAATTTTTATAGCTCAATTTATAATACGGAATTGGAAAAGCTCCGCACATTATAACAAAATTTCTTATTCCTTTAATGCTGATTGCATCAGAATTACAAATTATAGATGAGTTTTTAGGAAACGCAGCGATTTGACCTGTTACTGCATCTTCAAAAAACGCTGTGTGATTTCCATAAATGAAATAACCTTCGTGCTTTTTAACACTTTTTAATACCTTTTTATTCTTTATTTTTACACCTAAAAAGAACAAACAAATACGTGAAATCAAAGCCGCAAACAAATAGACAATTCTTTTAAAAAAACGATATAAGGGATTTGAATTATAGTATTTAAAATCTACTGGAGTAACAATAGTATTAATCTTTGTATTTGCAAAATCATCATTCTTTTCGTCAAAATAGCTGAAAACATATTTTTTAGACATTAAAATCACCTTCCTTATGTTTTTTAACTACATCTGTCATCATTTGTTCCATTTGTGACATGCATCGATCTTGATTGAATCTTTTACTTATATTTACGCATCTTTCGCTCAAGCGAATCAAATCACTTGGATTTTCAATAAAATAATCAATGTGACTAGCAAGGTCTTTACAGTTATTCACTTTGAAAAGGCATTTTCTA
Source organism: Bacilli bacterium (assembly GCA_045600585.1). Lineage (GTDB taxonomy): Bacteria > Bacillota_I > Bacilli_A > RFN20 > CAG-826 > JAZRYE01. The sequence continues at coordinate 130,009 of JAZRYE010000004.1, forward strand.
TCGACGGCAAAATCCTTTGTAGCACTTTTATTGCTATCAGCAATCAACGGAACAAGTCCACAGCTTATTGCCTCAATACAAGAAATGGCTTCTATTTCAGCGTAAGAAGGATGACAATATAAGTCCGAATAATTGATTGTGTCGACTAATTCTGAACGGCTCATTAATTTTATATATGGCTGATTCGGTAAATATTTCTTTGCAAATTTACGTATTTTTTTCTCTTTTGGCCCGCTTCCTGCAAATATCAATTGAATTCTATCCTTGTATTTTGACATTGAAATCGCCTTTAATAGAACAATATGTCTTTTTTCAGCTGAAAATCTTCCAATAAACAAGATGATGAATTTGTCTTTAAAAATTTGAGGTTTTTCAATTTTATCTGGTTTAAAAATCTCATTAACTCCATTTGAGATAACGTAACCCGGTGTATTTCTTTTTACTTCTTTTTCAAAAATTTGCCTAATAAAACTAGTTGGGTAATGAATTCCATCCGCTCTAACAAAAACATTTTTGTCATACCACTTATATATCAAGTGGTTCACAAAGTTTGAATGCATAAGTCCTAAATGTGCAGAGAAATTTTCCGCTTGTGCATGAAAACCTGCTGTTAAGGGAATCTTTAACGATTTAACTAGCTTTGTTGCTTTTCTCGAAATAAAAAGCGGAATTGTACAATGAACAACATCCGCATCTTTTATCGCATCATATATGATTTTTTTATCAAATTTTGCTAACACTACACCGTTTTTTGTTAAAACATTATTAATCAAACACCCAAAATTCAGCCTCGGCAAAATATAAAATCCGGGAAGATCTTTCTTGTCTATATCTGGACAAATTACTCTAACTTCATGGCCTTTACTTTTTAAGTAGTCAATCAAATTATAAGTCGCCATTGATGTTCCATTATTCTTTTCACCAAGTACTTCTGCTAATATAACTATTTTCATTTATAGATGCTGCCTCCCTTTAAATTGCATTATAAAAGAAAATTACAAATAAGCACTCTAATCACTACTTTGATTTTCTACTATCAAAGAAAATATGTCTCTAAATAATCAATTCGTCTCTCCAAAAAAGAGAATTCAGCTCAAATCAATGGTTTTCATGCAAAAAAGCAGAATAAAATCAGCTTTTAAAACTAATTCTTCCTTGACCATATGGATTTGAATAAGTTTCAGGAATGACACCGTTTAATGTTTCTGCAATGTATCTAGCTAAAATTTCATAATCTGTTGTTGCTTCTTGTCTAATTATTTCTGCATCTTTAAATACAACAGCTTCACCACATTCAATCAAGAAATATGAAGTACCTGAAATAGTATATGTTTTTGTATCTTCTAAAGGCTCGCCATTAATTTTGATATCTTTTACTCTAGGTTGACCGTTCATCTTAACAAAAGCACCGTTTTCATCAGTGACTACGCCACTATTTATTGTTGTATCTACAACATATGTAATGCCTGATGGGATAGCAACCTGTCCATTTTCATTTGGATAAAATCTCATTCCACTTTCAAGAGAATTTCTAATCATTTCTCCTGTCGCTTTAATAATGCAGAAATTATTACCAAAAGGACATACAGTCATGACGTCTTTATAAGTAATATCACCAGCTTTGATATCACTTCTAACACCACCGCCATTTTGTAAAGCAATGTCTGTTTGACCGTAATCTCTAAAAGCATCAGCGACAAGGTCACCCATATTTGTATCTTGCTTTCTAATTAATCTATCTCCAGTATTTGGATCATAAATTGTTAAATCAAAATCTGTATGGCCAAGTTTTTTAGAAATATCTTTTTCATATTTATCCTTAATATTATTAATAAAGGATGTTAATTGTTCATCTTTTTCAGTATACATTTCTTTACTGATTAACTTAGTCGAAATAACACCATCTTTTGTAATATCAAGTTCTCCGATATTAGTTAATTGAGTTCCTGTTTGAGAAATAATTACTTCTTTGCCAGCTTTATCTAATACTTTTTTGGATTCGACAATCGAATGAGAATGTCCATCTAAAATAACATCAAAACCAGATACTTTGCTTGCTAATATTTCGCTGGTAAATTCACTTTCTTCTCCAACATGGGCAAGAGCAACAACATAATCAACGCCTTTATTTTTTACTTCGTTAATTGTGTTTTGAACTTTTTTATAAAACTTTTCTCCTCCATTATTTTCAAGGAATGTATATTTCATATGTCCATCTTCATCTTCAAAATTCTTAGGAGCAGAAGAACTTACTGTTAATGGGGTACAAACACCAATAAAACCAACTTTATATCCACCTCTTTCGATGATTTTATATGAATCGAAAATATTTGAATCATCTTTTGCGTAGCAAAAATTAGATGAAACATATGGGTAGTTAGCTTTTTTTGACAATTCGACAAAATAGTCGGCTGTATAATCAAACTCGTGGTTACCAGGAACTGCAACATCGTAGCCAACTTCATTCATGATATCGATAATGTATTCACCTTTAGATAAGGTTCCAACAGGAGCGCCTTGAATATGATCACCACAATCAACAAGCATTACTTCGTTATTTTCTGATAAAACTTTGTTTTTATATGAAACCAAGCCTGAATAGCCAATGTTCTCATCAATTGCGCAATGAACATCGTTAGTATATAAAATTACTAAATCTTTTTTATTTTGTTCTTCTTTCTTTCCACCACATGCAGTTAGTAAAGATGAAGATAAAAAGATTATAGATAATATAGTTATTTTGTTATTTATTTTCATAATTGTGCCTCCTATGAAACATAAAAAAGTATAAGACAGTATGTTATTGATATCTATATAAAGATATCCAAACGCTTTTTTTGTAAAAATTAGATTAAGAATATGCAAATATCGTTAGTCTATTTTTACATTGATACATGGACGTACACCTGCAGTATCTATATCGATTTGATATCCACCATAAATCTTTCCATTATAATCTATTGTCCATGCGTTGTTACTATATCCTTGATGTGGACTACGTAAATAATAATAGCCATTATCTTTAAATTCATCACTTCTACTAGCAAAAGCTCCCTTTGCTTTTGCGTAATCAGTAACTTTCGCAATTCTATTTTCAGATGTAACGTTATACATCGCATCAAATCCATAAGCCTCATTGATTGCATCTTGATAGCTTAAAGAAAATACTTTGTCTAAAGTGTTTTCACAGGTATAAGAGTTTGTGTCAGTTGAATTAGATGCTTTGCTGTTATCTACATCAGTAGTTAAAATCGCATCTTCCCCTAAGGTAAAAGCTAAATTATAGAAGCCATTATTTAGCCAATTTCTTAAGTCGCTATATTTGTAGTTATTTGGATATATTGTATTTCCTTCTATTTCTCTTGTTTCAGTAGTTTGACAATAGGACTGAACATCAAGCAAGTTCTTAGATGAAAGGAAATATTCATTGTTTTCATTTTTTAAAACATTCCAGCAAATTGGCTCACATTTAAACCAATAAGTCTTTCCTTCTTTTACTGGTTCACCATTCTCAAATGTATAATTGCTGAAATATGGATTTGCTACAACTTTTGTGTAGAATTCATCGTTATAGCAATACCAGTTATTTGAATCATAATTATTCATTGAATTTAAAACAGAAACAATGATTTGATCATTGACATTACTTTGAGGATATAGACCAAATGTTACAGTCTTTCTATCTAAAGATAGAATTGGATTTTTAACATATTTAATGCCCAACTCATCATTAGTAAAGAAATGAGCAACTAATGAATAATTTTCAGTAGGCATTGAAAAAGTATAAGTTGTATCTTTGCTCATTAAAACTTTGTCATGGAACCAACCAGTAAATATAGAATCATTAATTGGATTAGCTACAACTGTCATTTCTTCAAATGAATATCCACTTCCGCTTAAAATACTTACATTTCCCTTAGATTCATCATTACTAGTAACTGAAATGTTGTATTGATTAATTTGCCATTTAGCTAATAAATAAATATTACCAACTGAACCGCTTTCAATCGATTCAATCTTAATATTTTCATTATTAAACCATCCTAAAAATGAATATCCATTTTTTGTTGGACTAGCAAAAGTAAATGAATCTTCAATTGTATAAGTAGATGGATTTAAAGGAGAATTTTCTCCACCATCTAAATTGTATGTAATAGAGAAATTAATTAAATCTTTTTGACTTGTGTATGTTGCTACATAAGTTTGATTACTTAAAACAATTTCAATGCTTGGTGACCATCCACTAAAGGTATAGGTATTAGAGCAGTCTCTTACTCTAGTAGGAATTTCTCCATCATAAGTAGGCATTTCACCACGTCTTACACTATCAACCTCTAAAGTTGTGCCATCATAATTTAGCCATGTGACAGAATATTCTTTTTTATTGTTAGTGATGCATCCACATAATAGTAATGAAACAATACTAGAAGTTATTAAAATTCTTTTCGTCATATAAATCCTCGAGCAATAAAATTAAAATAGCTACAAACAGTCTATTTAATTGTTTGCTCAATTTCATTTTAGCATATTTTTAAAAATAAAAATAAATAACGATTTTTTTAGAACTTGTCTATCTTAAAACCAATTCACTAATTACAGGTTTTATTTTCATTTTAAAAAATCACTATTATTTACTTGTGTCGAGCAAAAACTTCATCTAATTCATCAATTCTTTACTGATCAGGATTCACATTTTTATATCCAGTAACTAGTAAAGCAGAAGTTTATATGTATTTAAGTGACCTTTTAATCAATCTATTTATTTTATAGTCTATTCTTAATTAATTACTTCAATTAAAGGTATCAATAAATTTAATTAGAATTCTTTCTTATATTATTTGCCGGTGGCATTATTCATAAATAGAGCGTGCATGCCGGCACTGGCAAAGCATGTAATTGCAGGTAAAATTATTAGTGAATGCATATGGCAGGCTTTGTTGCCTCCACAATAAGATGGAATAATCTTTGTTGTTCCCATAAATAGAGAAAAAATGAAGGTGACAAATAAAGCAATTGATGCACATAAGAGAAAATTAAATGCAATGAGATTGATTTTCGTATTTCTTATTATTAGCGATAATAATGAAAGCAAAAATCCGATAGTCACTATAATAAAACAAATAGTAGATAAAATTGCTAAAATCATTGTCATAGTTTTTGCATAATAAGTAAATGGAACAGCAATATCACCATAGGATGGATTTTTAAAATCCCACGTAACTACGGCCGAAATCAAGTTATATCCAGATACCGAAACTTCACTTCCTGAAATTTTGCTATTATAAACATACGAAAACCCACAGGAGAAAAGAACTAAAGTAATAATAGATAAAGCAAAGCCTATTACTAAAAACATTATTTGTTTAGTTGTTAATTTTTCTTTTTTGTTCATTTTATTATTCATAATTTACATTTATATTCTATAAAGAATATTAACTCCTTTCAATTTATTTAGTGACGTAATAATTTAGATTTGAATAGTCTTCAATCAAAAAGCATTCACTTACTTGGATTTTAAGCAATGAAACTGTCTCATTTTTTTGTTCATCTATAGTTCCATCATCTTTATAAGAATGTATTTGAACTTTTTGTTTCTCGCTAGTTTCTAAATGTCCTTTGATATGCACCCATGTTTTATCGTTCGTATCCTCACTTTGATTTTTTGGTTTTGGAATATCAAGATCGGTATCTAAAATAAAGCCAATAATTGTGTCTTTGCCACATGTACAACCAACGCCGGAAGAACATTTTCTAACACCACAAATGAATGAATTGTTATTAATAGAATTCAATTCGTATGTAAAGCAATCATATTCGATTGTTTTGTTAACATATTGTTCTGGATAATATTGAATATTAGTCATTACAAGAAAGAAATTTCTTTCTGTTAAAACATAGTAATCATTTTTGTTACATCCTATCAAACCAAGAGCAATAGTCACCAACGAGATAATTTTCTTTAATTTCATTTTCGTTTGCCTCCTATTATTAGTCCTACAATAAAAAATAAAATAAACGCCACTATATCTATAGCCACAATTGTGCAACCAACTGGTGTTGCAGCAATAATAGAAACAACAATGCCCGTTAAAGAACATGCTCCAGATAAAATAGCGGAACATATTGTTACTGATTTGAATGTTTTAAATATTCTCATAGCTGATAAAGCGGGGAAAATAATTAATGCTGAAATCAATAAAGAACCAACCAAAGTCATTGCAAGAACAATAACAACAGCTATGTTTATAGAAATAATCGTATTAAAAACTTCAACCTTAATACCAGTTGCTCTGGAAAATGGTTCATCAAATGTAATTGCAAAAATTTTATTATAGAAAAATATAAAAATACCGAATGTGATAATTGTAAGAATTATACATAGTATAACCTTACCTTGGGTTAACGTAAGAATAGACGTTGCTCCAAAAAGTGTTGAACAAACATCTCCAGATAAATTAGATGATGAAGAAAATAAATTCATTAGAAGATATCCGATTGCAAGAGCTCCAACAGATATCATAGCTACAGCAGCATCACCATTTATGCGTGAGCTATGCCTACTTCTTAATAAAAGAATCGCGCAAATGATTGTGATAGGTAATGTTATTAGCATATCGTTTGTTAGACCAACGATACCAGCGATTGCCATAGAGCCAAAGGCGACATGAGATAATCCGTCACCAATAAAAGAAAACCGTTTCAAAACTAAGGTAACTCCCAAGACGGAAGAACAAATAGAAATTAGAAATCCGACAATTAAAGCATATCTAACAAAAGGAAATTCTAAATATTGAATAATTATTTCAAAAGCGCCCATTATCGATTGCCTCCTACAAATTTATTTCCCAAATCAGAATTTAAATATTCCTCTTTCTTTCCAAAAAATGGAGTTCGACAAATGTGTAGAATCTTGTTTGCATATTTAATAGAGGCTGGAATATCGTGAGAAATCATAATAATTGTGATACCCATTTCCTTATTTAATTTGTCAATCATTGTATACATATCTTGAGTAATCATAGGATCCAACCCAGAAACAGGTTCATCAAGTAGCAAAATCTTACTTGTAGCACATAGTGCTCTGGCTAATAAGACTCTTTGTTGCTGACCCCCTGAAAGTTCTCTATAACATTTTTTTGATAATTCGTTTATGCCCATTTTATTAATTGCGTCACGTGCAATTTCTTTTTCTTTTTAATATCCATATTTGCAGGTGAGTGATAAATTATAAGACTTAAAATGTATGTTAATGCTATAATTGTTTTGCTCATGAAAGGAAGAGCGTAAAGATTCTTTTCTGAGGGCATTATTAGCTTTGACTTGGCGGTCCTAATAATTTCCTCTGA
>JAZRYE010000005.1:0-34652 GCA_045600585.1 Bacilli bacterium
TTTTCTTGTGATAAAATAAGGCATGTACAATACCTCCTTAGACAAGAATATTGTACCAAAAGAGGCGAAATCTTATAAATTTGCCTCTTTTTTGCATAATAAAAGGACTGTGAATCACTTTATAGGTTTTTCAACAGCCCCATATTTGATTACTTTAAGTTTTGTTTAACAAATTCTACTACTTTATCTGCTAGCACTTCATAGCCATCTGATAAGTAATGAATACCATCTTCATATCTATTCTCTACTGGAACATTAAGCGAGACAGTAAATAAGTCATTAACTGGATAGCCATTTTCTTTTGCGATTTGTTCAAAAGTTGCATTACGTGAAGCAATCTTTTTCATCCAACCTGGATGTGGTTTTTTATTACCTGGTTTATTAACACAAGTAATATTTCCAATTGTAAATGTCTTTGTTAATGGAGCAATTTTATCAATAACTTTTCTTACTCTCTTTTCATTTGATTTATCGCCAATATGATATCCATGAAGACCATAATTGAATTGAATTAAATCATATTTGCTATTTTTAACAAAGTTAACAATCAAAAGTGTGTATAAAGGATTATCAATTGAATATGCTGTTGAGACATAGTCAACATAGCAAATTCCTTCTAATTTTTGTCTTACAAATCCTTGATAGTTGTTGGTAATAGAATCACCAATTAGTAATATACGTGGTAAATCATTTTTATCAGCGTGATCACACCAAGAATAAATCCATTCAAATTCTTCTCTTTTCATTTATATAAACCTCTAAATATAAATTTAGTTTACTAGATATTATGTGTTTTGATAATCTTCTTTTCAATAAAGTACAAAATTAAAGAGAAAATACCGACTAAAACAATAGCAATTAATGAATAAGCAAATATTGGAATTAAATTGGTTGGATCACTCTTTTGGCAAGAAGCGATGATACTACCAATTCCTTCACTTGTGCTTCCAGAAATTACTTCAGACATTATTTCAATCTTAAAAGATAACGAGAAAGAAGAAACAATACCAACAAAGATATATGGAGTGATGTTTGGCAAATAGATTTTTGTGATTCTTTGAATCCATGATGCCCCATCAACTAATGATGCATCTTTTAAAAATGAATCAACGTTTTCAAAGCCACGAACTATTGCTTCATAAATAATTGGTAAGCTAATTAGTTGAACCATTAAGATAGGTGCATTTTTAGAACCAACTAAAACAAGAAACAAAAATACTAATGAGGCAGTTGGAATAGATTTTAATACTGAAAAGAAAGGACTAAGAATCTTTTTAATAAATGAAACATTACCAGCAATAGTGCCTAGAATCATCGCTAAAACAAACGATAAGGCAAAGCCAATGACTGTTTTGATAAATGTTTGCCACATACATTTATATGTATATGACTTGCCTAATAACCTAAATGTTTCTTTTAAAGTTACTATTGGATCAGGAAAGATCATGCTGTTATTAGAGATTGATGAAGAGATAATAACCCAACCAATAATAATTACAGCAATACCAATAGTAGTTAATAAGAGATTTTTAAGCGATGATTTCATCCGTGATTTCACCTAATCCAAAGATACTAATAAAGTTATTAATATCATCTTTATTATTGCTGGCTTTTTTAAAGCCGAGTCCTAAACTATTGCTACTAGCTAATGTAGCTTTCATTGCCGCAGGAGCAATACCATATTTTGTTTTAACTGCATCTTCATCAAATTTACCTAAAGTAGAAGTAACAACATCAGGAGTTGTTGTAGCAGCTTCGATATCTTCTTTTAAAGAGTCTAAATAAGATTCATAGTCAGCTTTTGTATTGTTTTTAACAAATGCAGATGCTTGAACTAATGATTTATCGCCTGATTTTTCTTTATATTTCTCTTGGATGTTTGCATATACACCACTTTTACCATATGTTGGGGCATTTTTATTGTTTAATGTCGCAAATAAGACAGGTTGAGCAACGAAAACGTAATCTACATCACTTCCAGTAGAAACGTTCTTGCCAGAGGCTAAACAACCAGCAGCATCGCTAACAGCGGTGACATATTCTATAGAAGAATCTAAAGCATCACCATAAATGTAATGAAATAAAAGGTCAGGAGTTTGATTTTTACCGAATAAAACAATCTTATCGCCTTCATTCATTACCCCATCATTATCATGACCAGTTGAAGCAATAAAGAAGTTACCAAATGTAATCGTGCTATGAATTTTGAAAGGCGCTCCATTATTAATTGCTCTAATGCCAGAAGTTGTATCAATAACAACAATGTCATAAGGGGAAGATTCATTCATAAAAGAAACAATGTTTGAAGGAACACTATTTGTTTCAAAGTTTTTATCTTCAAAATGATTATAGAAAGCAACTGCAGGAGCACCAGTTGGACAAATAACTTTTGCTTCTACTTTTTCTCCCTCATTGCTATTTTCTTTTTTGCCACATGAAGTAGCTAATAATGTAACTGCTAATAATGTTAATATTTTATTTTTCATAAGCAACACCTCTTACAATTGTATTATACAAATAATATTGTTATCATTACTGTGATTTGAATCACACTATGAGAGATTTTATTAAATACATCAATATTCAAAACATGGATATAAAAACTTATCAAAAAGATAAGTATATTTGCTATGAAAACGATTTATGTAAAAAGGTATATCTTGTCCTATCAGGTCACATTAGAATTATTTCCACTACATCTAATGGACAAGAGATTGTCTATAAAGATTTATATGCAAATGATTTATTTGGACATAACTTATTGTTCTCTAATAATCCATATTATCGAGGCGATGTAATTTGTATGGAAGATAGCAAATTAATAGAATTTGATAAAGATACATTTTTACTAACTCTATCAACCAATAAAGAATTTCTAAAAGAATTTCTTAATTATCAATCAGAAGACAGCAAGAAATTGAATCAAACGATTAAGGTATTATCTATTCCTTCTTGTGAAGAAAAACTTCTATATTTATTACAAACAAATAACGGGACTATAAGAATCAAATCAATTACCGATTTAGCAAAAAGACTTAATATCACTAGAGAAGCAACATCAAGAACAGTTCATCATTTAATAAAAACGAATAAGATTACCTATCTTGAAAATATCATTAAGTTAAAATAAAAAGCCGATCACTCGGCTTTTAAATTATTTAAAAGAAATTTCAATTTTATAATCTTTCTTTTCTTGTGGTTTAAGTGTTCTCATCTTGAATTCATCGAATCTTGTTAATGAAGGTTCAATTCCTAAAGCATAATCGCCACTAATCATTGATTTCCATTCAAGAGTAATTGGGAAATCTTCTAAAGAATATTTCATTTCAATAATAGTTTCTAATTTCTTGTTCTCTAATCTCACATGTCCTTCTTTAAGATAATGATAATAAACGTGTTCAGTATAATTATCTTTTGGAGCGTTGATATTAAATCTATCATCAAAGTTATCTTTAGATATCTCTGTTAACGGAATTGATTTATCAGCATTCATTTCAATAGATAATTCTTCATCTAAAAATGGATATCCATAATTTGTGTGATATAAAAGTACATAATCAACATTATCGTATCCTAAATTAATAACTTCATCGTTAATTAATATGGAATGAGAAGTAACGATGTAATTTCTAATTAATTTTAGATTTTTACCAAATAATGCAGTGTCGGAAATAGTTCCCGAAATTATTACTTGATCATCTTCTTCTTTGATAAAAACATTATCTGCTTTTTTATAATGTAAACTTCCATGAATAGGTGCATCTTTCACGCAGCCACTAACATTATCCATGCCACATGTATAAAGAAATCCACCTTCGAAGTTTTGAGCAAAAGAACTTCTATTAGAATTAAGTCCATTCTTGGATAAGAAAGAAATATTGTTACCTTTATATTTAACCCAAGAAATATCTAGGGCATTACTTTTATTAAAGAATACTTCTAATTGATTTACATTAACTAAAATACCTTCAATGCCTTTTTCTTTTCCGGCATTAAATTTAACTTCATAAGCAGAAACTAATTGTTTAGGATTTGAAACTTTTCTATTCATAATATATATCCTTATTATATATATAATATTCTTTCACATTCCTAGACAAAATAAAACCCGTTAGATTTCTCTAGCGGGTTTATTTAGTTAGTCAGTTAGATTATTTTAAACCATGACCTCTGTCATTATATGTTGTGTGGAGAAGTTCATGAGCTTTATGAGAGCCTGGTTTTCCGAGGTATTCGTCATATAAAGCTTTAACTTGAGCGTTTTCATGAGAACGTCTGACAGTTTGTCTTTCATCTTCACTATATAATGCAGCAGCACGTTTTGCGACATATGTATCTTCAATGTCGATTGATTCATTAGGAAGCATGCAGCCTCTGACGTATGGTTGGCCACCACCATTGATACATCCACCTGGGCAACCCATGATTTCAATGAATGTATATGGAGATTTACCTGCTCTAATTTGGTCTAATAAGACTTTAGCGCATTTCATAGATGAAGCAACAGCGACTTTGACATCCATACCTGCGATATTGAATGATGCTTCTTTAACACCATCAAGACCACGAACTGGTTCACATTTTAATAATGCATCAGCATTTTCACCTGTTAACCAGAAGTAAGCTGTTCTTAAAGCTGCTTCCATAACACCACCAGTTGCACCGAAGATGACGCCAGCACCAGTGTATTCACCCATGATGTCTTGATCAAATTCAGAATCTGGTAATCTATTGAATTCAATACCAGCACGTCTAATATATGTTGCGAGTTCTCTTGTTGTTAAGACTGCATCAACATCAGCTAAACCGTTAACTGCACGGTTTTCTGGTCTTTCTTTTTCAAATTTCTTTGCTGTACATGGCATGATAGAAACGACGAAGATATCTTCTGGTTTAATACCATTCTTTTCAGCGAAGTAAGATTTGATAACTGCGCCTTCCATTTCATGTGGAGATTTGCAGCTTGATAAGTGACCTAAACAGTCACCATAGAATTGTTCAGCGAAGTTGACCCAACCTGGTGAACAAGAAGTGATCATTGGTAATTGACCTTTATTCTTGATTCTTTCGAGTAATTCGTTTGCTTCTTCCCAAATTGTTAAGTCAGCAGCGAAGTTTGTGTCATAGACACGATAGAATCCTAAACGTTTTAAAGCAGAAACCATTTTGCCAGTAACTGGAGTACCAACAGGCATACCGAATTCTTCGCCTAATGCAGCTCTAACTGCTGGAGCTGTTTGTACGATAACGTATTTGCCAGCTTTGAATGCTTCATCAACTTTAGCGATTTCGCCTTTTTCCATTAATGCACCTGTAGGGCAAACGCTAACGCATTGTCCACATTGTAAACAAGGAACATTGTTGAATGATTTGTTATAAGCAGGTCCAACGATTGTTTTGAAACCTCTGTTTTCAAATCCTAAAATGCCAATACCTTGTGCAGATTTACATTGTTCAATACAACGTCCACATAAGATACATTTACTTGTATCTCTAATAATTGCTGGAGATAAATCATCATATGTTGCAGGTGTTTTTGAACCTTTGAACATACCTTCTCTAGCGCCAACTAATTGAGCAACTCTTAAGAGTTCACAATTTTGATTTTTACGGCAAGATTGGCAATCTTGGTTGTGGTTAGAGAGAAGTAATTCTACAGAAACTCTTCTAGCATCTGTTGCTTTTTGAGAGTTAATAGAAATTTCCATGCCTTCGTTAACTGGGTAAACGCAAGAAGCAACTAAGCCTCTAGCACCTTTAACTTCAACAAGGCAGACACGGCAAGATGCTTTAGAACATTTGCCATGATTGAAACTACATAATGATGGGATTGTATAACCACATTGTTTTGCAGCTTCTAAGACAGTTAAGGATGAATCTACTTGGTATTCGATTCCATCAATTTTGATATTTACTAATGCCATAACGATTATCCCCTTTCTTATTTCTTATAGATTGCGTGGAATGGACATGCAGATTCACAAGTACCACATCTTACGCACTTAGTTGTATCAATCTTATATGTTTCTTTACCAGGAACACCTGTGATACAGCTGACTGGACAGTTTCTAGCACACTTAGAACATTTCTTACAGAGATCTGGATTGACATGGTAAGAAATTAAGTTCTTACAAACGTGAGCTGGACATGTTTTGTCAACGATGTGAGCGATATATTCATCTCTGAAGTTCTTTAATGTAGAGATGATTGGGTTAGCAGCTGTTTGACCTAAAGCACATAATGAGCCATTCTTTGTAACTGCTGCTAATTCTTCTAATCTATCAAGATCAGATAATTCGCCTTCACCATTTGTAATCTTATTTAAGATTTCGAGAATTCTCTTTGTACCGATACGGCATGGAGTACATTTACCACATGATTCATCGCAAATGAATTCCATATAGAATTTAGCGACGTCAACCATACAGTTGTCTTCATCCATTACGATAGCACCGCCAGAGCCCATCATTGAGCCGAGAGCAACTAAGTTATCGAAATCAATTGGAGTATCTAAGTATTGTTCTGTTAAGCAACCACCAGAAGGACCACCTGTTTGGATAGCCTTGAATTTCTTGTTGCCTGGGATACCGCCAGCGATATCATAAACAAGTTCTCTAACTGTTGTACCCATTGGGATTTCAACAAGGCCGACATTATTGACTTTACCGCCTAAAGCGAAGACCTTAGTACCTTTTGATTTTTCAGTACCATATTTTGTAAATGCTTCAACGCCTTCTCTAATAATGTATGGAACACATGCGAGAGTTTCAACGTTGTTAACAATTGTTGGCTTGCCCCATAAACCTTTAACAGCTGGGAATGGAGGTCTTGGACGAGGCATACCACGTTGACCTTCAATAGAGTTAAGAAGAGCTGTTTCTTCACCACAGACGAATGCACCAGCACCAAGTCTTAAGTGAACGTCGAATGAGAAGCCAGTTCCTAAGATGTTTTCGCCTAATAAACCAAGTTCATGAGCTTGTTTAATAGCGATATTTAATCTGTTAACAGCGATTGGATATTCAGCACGGACATAGAAGTAACCTTGCTTAGCACCAATTGCGTAACCAGCAATCATCATACCTTCGATAACTGATAATGGGTTACCTTCGAGGATGGAACGATCCATGAATGCACCTGGGTCACCTTCGTCACCATTACAAACGACATATTTTTCATCGCTTTCTTGGTTGTATGCGAATTGCCATTTTCTACCAGTAGGGAAGCCACCGCCACCTCTACCTCTTAAGCCAGATTCAAGAATCATGTTGATGACTTCTTGACGGTCCATATGTAATGCTTTGTTTAAAGCTTGGAATGAACCATAGCCAATTGCTTCATTTATATCTTCTGGGTTAATAACAGAACAACCATATAAAGCAATTCTCTTTTGTTTTTTATAGAAGTTAATGTCTTCCATTTTTGCGATCTTTTCATTTGTAATTGGATCGACATATAACAAGTCTTCAACAATACCTTTATTGATGAAATCTTGTTCTACGATTTTTTCAACATCAGAGACTTTAACTTTACGGTATAAAGTATCTTCTGGATAGACTTTAACGAAAGGTCCTTGTGAACAGAAACCGAAACAGCCAACCATGTTAACTGAGATTTCTTTGTCTAAGCCCTTTTCTTTTAAAACTTCTTCAAATTTTTCTTTGATAACTGTGGAATCAGAAGATAAACATCCTGTACCACCGCAGATAACGATAGCTCTCTTACCATCTTGGGAATTGAACTTGTCATCTAATTGTTTTTTGAAAGCTGCATGAGCAACCATCAACATTTCTGGATCAGTTACTTTTTTCATTATTTTTCAGCCTCCATTTTTTCACAATCCTTGAGGATCTTTTCGACGTCATCAACTCTAACTTGTGGATAAACTTTGTCGTTTACTCTAACAGCAGGTGCTAATGCACAAGCACCGATACATCTAAGAGCATCGATTGTGTACATTCCATCTTTTGTTGTTTGTCCAGGTTGAATACCGAGGACTTGGCAGAATTTATCGATGACTTGTTGTGAATTCTTAACATAACAAGCTGTACCTAAACAGACACCAATGATGTATTTTCCTTTAGGTTCTAATGAGAAGAAACTGTAGAATGTGACAACGCCATAGATTTCTGCGACGCTGATGCCAGTTTCTTCACTGATTAATTCTTGTGCTTCTTGTGGGATATATCCAAATTTTGTTTGGACAGCAGAGAGAATCATCATTAAAGGAGTTGGTTCATCAATAAATTGAGCAATGATTTGCTTAATTTCTTTAATTGCATGTTCTTGTAGTCTCATAAAGACTCCCTTCGTAAATTTAATACTTGATAATTATAATCTTATGAATTGTTTAATTAAAGATTAAAATAATAAAAAATCCAACAACCAGTCTAAATTGTCGGATTTGTAATAACTAAAGGAGTCAAATGCTTCTATTCTTTATCGAGCATTTCTTTAATTTCTTTAAGAATTTTTATTGATTCTGGTGGGATTCTACCTAAGTGATCGGGACCAACATTAATCAAATAATTTGCACCTAATTTATTCAATTTATTTTTAATTTGATATATCTCTTCACTGCTTTTGTAATGATGATCAAAATAAGAGAATCCCCAAGTATCATTTAATGTACAAGCTGATTCAAATAATCCATATGGATTAGCGTGCATTCCTAATGCACCTTTTACGTGTTCTGATTTCATCAAATCATCAGGAACTTCATTGTCATTTAAAGCGATATAATCGAACAAACCATTACCAATACGAGAATTGATTAAGCAGTTAGGCTGATACTTCTTAACTAGGTCTCTTAATTCAGTTGATTGTTCATAGTTAATAGTTGCAGGAACATCAAACCAGAACGTCGAAATTTCTCCGTATTTAGTAACTAATTCTTTAACTTGTGGTAAGACCTTTTTTCTAAAATAAATGTCAAAATCTTTACCATCTTCTCTTTTATAATCCCACGAATTATCGAATGTTGTTCCATCAGTCCACCATGGATTTCTTTCTTTAAAATTGGACAAATATCCTCCACCATGTCTTTCGTGCCAATCTAAGTCTTGGGAATAGTATAAACCAAGTCTCATGCCATATTTATGGCAAGCGTCACTAATTTCTTTAATAAAGTCTCTATGACAAATAGACATTTTCATTGAGTTATAATCATCTACTTCAGAATCAAATAAGCAGAATCCTTCGTGATGTTTTGATGTGACAACAAGATATTTCATACCCATTTCAACAGCAAACTTAACAATTGCGTCTGCATCAAAATAAATTGGATTAAAGTTTCTTGCTAACTTCTCCATTTCTTTTGCAGAAATTTGAAGTTTAGATTGAATCCACTCAGAATATACACCTGCTTTTTCACCATTAAATTGGCCTTCAAGCATGGAATATAAACCAAAATGAATCATCATTCCGTATTTTGCTTCTTTAAACCAAATGTAATCTTTTTCTTCCATAAGAATTCTCCAATAGATTTATATCTCAATTATTATAACTTGTTATTTATTATCTTCTTTCGTTTTTTTAGGCTTTAACAAAATAAAGGCAATAATTGCTATAACCAATATAACCGGGAAAATACTTCCAAATAATATGCCTTTTTGTAAATCGCCATCAAAAATATCAGCGGATCTTCCAACAATTGTTGGACCAATAGAACCACCTATATCTCCAGACATAGCTAGAAGAGCGAACATAGCCGTTCCGCCAAGTGGTATTCTCTTTGATGAAATAGATATAGTTCCCGGCCACATAATGCCAACAGAAAAGCCACACACAATGCATCCAACTAAGCTAATCGCTGATATATGTACCAATGATGTTATTAAATAACATGCTAGACAAAGAACTCCTGATACAATCATAAAAATCTCGAGTTTCATCTTGCCACCAAATTTGCCATAGATAATTCTTGATAAGCCCATCGTTGTTGCAAATAAAGCAGGTCCTATTAAATCACTTATGGATTTAGAAACATTCAATGAAGATTCAACAAATGTTGATGCCCATTGGGCCATTGATAATTCGCATGCCCCAGCGCATATCATCAAAATAAGAGACAACCAAAAGGAAGGAACTTTAAATAAATTTAATATAGATAACCCTTTTCTTCTCCAGTAACGCTTTCAATTGGACAAGTCGCATAGTTATAAATATTAAACAAAGGAATAATAGCAAATATACAAGCAAGAATAGGCCAATTCTCAATACCAAAAATGTTGAAAAATATTGTTGAAATAATGATTGTTCCAACAACACCCCAACAATAGAAAGAATGTAGAACTGACATGACTTTATCTTTGTTTTCAAAAGGGCAGGCTTCTATTATTGGCGAGGCTAAAACTTCAATTAAACCGCTACCAATCGCATAGATAACAACACTTATAATTATACCGATGAAAGGACTAGATAATATATTTGGCAATATGGCCAAAAGAACCAGTCCAATAGCAGATAAAATCTCGCTAGATACAATGCACACTCTTTGTCCAATTATATCTACAAATTTTGCGCAAAAAATATCAACCAAAATTTGTGCGACAAAGAATGTTGTTGGAATAAGTGCTAACTTGCCATAAGAAATCGAATAATATTCATGAAATCGAAAAAATAAAAGAGTGATAAAATTTGCAACAATCGCTTGAGTTATTGATGCTAAATAGCAAGCTAAAACAGTTCTTCTATAATTTTTCATAGTATGTATATTAGCATAGCTTATAAAAAAAGATGCTAAGAACAACTTCTTAACATCATATTTGATTTCTATTTTTTGTCTTCAATCCATTCAGTAATATTAGTGACTTTTTTCGTTTGATTAAAGTCAATTGAATATATGCTCTCATCGTTTTCAAATATTCTAACAAATATTGATTTAGCGTTCGTATCAATTACCTCGGTAAACGATGACTCCCAATAAGCATTTTTCTGTTGCTTTTCTTCTCTAGTCATATTTCTGATAGGCTCAGAAAAAGAATTGAATAAAACTTTAACTTTTTCTTCAGCCTCTGGATTCATAATTGTGTCATAGGTAAGATAATCAATTTCACCAATATTTTCGCTTCTAGGATCGAAGTGTTCATTCTTACATTCATCATAATCAAGATAGAAACTTGAATATTGAATCTTTCTCATTAAGTTATACATATCTTCTTCAGAATTAACTGAATCGATATCATTTTGAAGAGTAATGAATCTTCCTTCACCTGACTTAATGTCTTGAGTCTTATATCCCCATTCATTTAAATAGAAATTTGTTTGGCCAATGGCTTTTAAATTAAATTTATCTAACCAGGTATATTCATCGAGTTTAGACTCATCTAACCAATAAACTTTGTTATCACAGAATTCTAATAAGCTTGAATTACCAACAGCGTCGCTGACTAAGAAACAATATCCCCAATACTTATCTTGTGAATAAACGTCTAATGATGCGACATATTCTTTGGCTTCTTCTACAGTTGCACAATGCTCACCAATATAACGAGGAAGTTCAAATAAATATACGCGCTTTGATGATTTATTATTTGTTCCTTCACAGCTATATTTATCTCCACCATTAGGCCAGAATTCATTATGTCTCATATTGATTTCGACATGTAAGCCTTGGTCGTTTAAAACATCATCGCACATGAAAGGAAGAATTTTTCTAAGAGTATCAGAAATGCCTTTTTCTTTATATTCATTATAGTCAGGAGAAACTTTACGGAACGAATAGGCGAGACCTAAAGTTTTGTATTTGCCAGCATTTGTTCTAATGATATAAGCATTCTTATAAGAAATGTTTAAATCCATATTTCTACCAACAATACGATGGCCATTAATTATTTTAGAAATAGAGGAACATCCACCACCCCAGTTATCATTGTTTTCTTTGTAATAATTATCAGCAAACTCGTAATCTAAAGTTTGGTATTCAGCAAGCTCGACAACATACTTTTCTAGTTCGTTTAAGCCTGCTTTTGAAAAATTTTCATTGCTACATCCAGCTGTAGTAATTGTCATAAATAATGCAGGAATTAATATTAATTTATTAAGTTTCATAAAATCACCTCTAGTTAGCGGCTTCTACAGCTAATTTATTTTGTTTTTTATTAATAATTGTCTTTTTTAAAAGATAATAGAGATAAATACCAATCTCAACTAATGCCAATGTAATTAAGAAGTTAAATAAGTATTTAACATCAAAATTGTTCAATACTTCTGCCGGGAATTCACAAGGAATAGATACAATTGGATCAACTGTTAATCCAAAGATAACTCTAATTAAGATAGATAATGGGTAATGAACTAAATAAATTTCCATTGAGTGTTGACCATTAAATATGAGCCATCTACTAACAAGAGGAATTCTTTCAATTAAATGGCAGAAATTCATAAAGTAATAAGTAAAGAATGCACCTAACACAAATGTTAAAGGAATTTCCCAAATACCAAAGGCTAATGCAAATGGAAGGTCGCCATTTAAATGTCCACCAGCAAAGCTACCAACAAGTGGGAAGAATAATTCAAATGTAGTTGCTATAACGAACGCTAATAAAGAGAAAAGAATTGTGAGGCCTTTTTGTTTCTTTGTTTCTTTTGGAGCAAACACTTTCTTCTTGCCTAAGAAAGCACCAAGGATTAATTGAGCAGCAACAAATGGAGCGCTTAATACCATTCTAAAGGCAATGAAGTTTGCAGCTTTAACAAAGAATTCAACACCTAAGTTAATTGGTAAATATAGACCAATTGTAATGGTTAATAAAATACCAATAGATAAGAATGTATGTGTATTATCTTTTAAAGACCAGTCAGCAATTGCATAGAAAATGACATAGCCAACAAACATAAATAATAAGAACCAAGATGGAATAAAGAATGCCTTAACATTTGGAATTAATTTAGGATTAATAGCCGCAAATGTTTCGTTACCAGAGATAGATTCTAAAATATTTAAGCCAATATCTTTTAAGGTTGCCCCGTAAAAAATAAGGCCAATTGTTCCAAAAACAATAATACATCCTAATAAAATGCATCCGAATGGAATAAATAATTGTTTAAATCTCTTCCATATAGTTTTCCAATAAGATGTCTTCATTCCGTGATAGTTATATCCAGAAATAATGAAGAAAAATGATAAAGAAAAAGCAAATACAGAGAAGATAATCGTTCTAACGATAACTGGCATTGCTAATGTATGAAGTAAGATAACGCTTAGAATACATAATCCTTTAGCGATATCTTGAGATAACATTCTGCCTGATTGTTTGTTTCCCATAATGACCTCCTGGCCAAAAAAGGCCAATCACGTGATAATAATATACATAAATGCCTTAAATTACAATTTATATAAAATTTGTAACAACAACAAGAAAAGTTTAATGACAATACACTTGTTAAAGTTACATCAATTATTGTTTTAGCCATTTTCAACAATGAATTATTCAAATTCAGATTCTTTATCAAAAGAAAAGAAAAAGACCGGAAAACCGGTCTTAATCAATAATTAATCAATAATTATGCAGCTGTATAAGAATAGATTGTTTCGCCGTCTAATGTAATTGTGACGAATTCAGAATCGCCATCATCAATCATGACGATTTCTTTTCCTAAACGCTTTGTTGTTGGGAAAGCACCAACTGTTGTGCAATTATTAATAACAACGTTGTATTTTAACTTTTTAGAGCCACATGTTGCTTTAACGTTAACAGCGGATTTATTTGCTGCACCAGTGTTTTCAAAAGTACATCCTTCAAAGACAGTTTCGCAAAGGTGATCGTTGCCTTCGTTATAAACGTTAATGAATTTACCATTACTCTTGAAATAGCAATTTGTCCATGAACAGTCATTGCCATATGCCCACATATTATATTCAGCAGCTGTTTGAATAAATGTACAGTTGACGAAATCTTGATTACCGTATGTGAACATTAAACCTTCGAATGTAACTCCATCAAATGTGAGGTTATCAGAATGTTGGAAACCATGATATGCAGAGTTGCCTAATGTAAGGGTTAAATCTTTGATTGTTGCATTAGAAGCTTGTGCAATTGAACCGCTTCCAGCTGCGTTAACAACTGTTTCACCAGCACCAGCACCTTGGATGACGATATCACCAGAGATGTTAGATGGTAATTTAATTGGTTCTTCAGTAGCTGGAATATAGACAATTTGTTCGTTTTCTTCATTTGCTTCTTTAGCTTCTCTAGCTTCATTAATCATTTCTTCAATGCTTGAAGTAATAGATGTTGGATTAGAAACGCTAACTTTATGATATTCTTCATTAACAACGTGAGCGTTTCCTTGAACAGCTTCTTCGACAAATTGTAACTTGCATTGCTTGTCTTGATATTTGTTGCCAGCTTCTTCTGGTAATTCAACAGAAACATGGAATACTTGATCTTCAGAACCAACTTCTATATTTTCCCAGAAAGAATATGATGCAATATCAACTAATACTTGATTGCCAATTGTAATTTTTAAGCCTTCAAATAAACCACTATTTGTGACGACTTTTGCAACAGTTCTTGCTTTAATTGCAATGTTACTTAAATTTTTAACAGTGATATCAAATTCAACTTTGTCCATTGGTGACATTTTGTCTAATGTTAATGCACCATCATTAGATAAAACTGCAGTACCACCATTTGTAAATGTGCCTTCTTGAGTAGGAACAGAAACATATTTGCCTTCAACATCATCCCATTCGCCTGAGTAAGTTTTGATATTAGAAACTGCTGCTTCTAAAGAAACCTTACCAGCTGTGACAGAGATATTTGTTTTTGCTTCACTAGTGAAAATAGCATATGTGCCGCCAACAGTAACTGCTGCTCCGAATGTAGCAGCCAAAACTGACATAAATAAATTTTTCTTTTTCATGTTCTTTATATCCTTTTATCTTTTGGCCAGCGCCATTACCTAGTAACAGCGCTTAGCCATATTTTTTTAATTAGATAGATTTGACAATAACGTTTTGGAATGTGTTACCTGATAATGTAGCACCTAAATCTCTACCGAGAATTTCATGGTATGTATCAACACTTGTTTTGTAACCATTTGTATTGTCTTGGCAAATTGTAGAATTCATAACTTGGCAGTTAGAAATTGTGCCACTAAATGCACCAGCGATACCGCCTAAGTCACGATAAGCAGTGACTGTAACACCATCAATTAAACAGTTAGAAATTGTTCCAGCTGTTCCGTAACCGATGATACCGCCAACTTTATCACCATTATCATAATCATGGCCAATTAATTCTGGAGAAGAAGTAATGGCGCCATTAATTGCTTTACAATTTTCAATTGTCATTGATTGAGAAGCATAACCAACAAATGCAGCAGCATAATGTGATGATTTAACTTCAAAGTCTTTAAGTGTAATGTTTTTAATTGTTCCAACTAATGAACCAAATAAACCTGCAGTTGCATAATCAGGTGTAAAGTCACTAGTTTTCATATTAGAAATTACATGTTCTTCGCCATCAAAAGTTCCAGCAAATGAATCAGAAGGATATGAAACAAGGTTACCAATTGGAGTCCAAGCAATACCAGCTAAATCAATATCGCTCTTCAAAGAAACTAATTTATTAGAGAATGAATTACCATTATTTACTTCTGCAGCAAATGCTTGTAAATCTTCAGCGGAATTGACATTATATACAACTTCTTTTGTAACGTTAGTTGCAACAATGTTTTCTTTTGTGCCTTGATTTCTGTCTTCACCAATTACTTCATTGACATCAAATTCAGCATCGTTTGCATAGTTTTTATAGTTATTGATTCTATTATTAATAAGTTTTGTATCTTTAACTTCAACATTCTTAATTTGATATGTACCGCCTGCATAGCCAATAGCACCACCGATATCACGATAGCCTTCGACAACACAGCTTTCGACTTTAGAATCGATAACTTCTGCATTAGATTCAGCACTTAAGTAGCCAACGATTGCACCAGCTTTATCACCATCATCATTGTTTTCGACAATTGCTTTTACTTTAGAATTTTTGACAGTGACGTTGTTAATATGAGCACAAAGACCATGACCAACAGCAACGGCGATACGTCCAACACCTTGAACGTTTGCATGATCGAATGTGACGTTTTCAACAGTACAGCCATATGCTGTTGCAAAGAAACCTGCATCATGACCTTCAGAAATTTTTAAATTGCTAATTGTATGATCTTTACCATTGAATCCAATGTTTTTATTAGCACCTTTAATTTGATTCCATTCAACACCACCAAGGTCAATATCATCCATTAATACTGCATTTGTATTTTTGATTTCTCCATTATTAACATAACTAGCAAATAATCTTAAATCTGATTCTGTGTATAATGGAAGTTCACCAGCCGCAAGATCAAGTTCTTCAGTATGTGCGTTACCTTGAACTGCTTCAACTGCAAAGTTGATATTAATGTTCTTGCCTTGGGCTTCATTGCCAGCATCTTCTGGTAAGCCAACTTCAACTTCAATGTCTTCTTCGTAATCCATAGTCATCATTGTCCATTCAGAAGAAGTTGTGAATCCCAAGAATTTTTCATTATTAATCTTTACATCTAAAGCAGCAAATAAATCAAAATCACCAGTTAACTTTGTTGTAATTTTATATTTAGCTTGGATGTTACTATTGTTTTTAACATGGATTTTAAATGTCGCTTTATCCATTGCAGAGATTTTGTCTAATTTTAAAGAGCCATCTTCTAAAACAGCTGAACCACCATTTGTAAATCCGTTTGCAACTTCAATTGAATCATATTGATTTGTTACATCATTCCATTCACCAGAATAGAGTTTTAAATCTTGAATTTCTGCAGAAACGCTGACTTTACCAGATGTAACAGCGATGTCTGTTTTTGCTTCGCTTGTAAAAATAGCGAATGTTCCACCAACAAGAGCACCAACACTAACTAATGCACCAAGAGCGGAAACGACTAATAATTTTGTGTTTTTCATTTTTTTGTAACCTTTCTAAATTTTGTAAATTAATTAATTGCTTGAGTAGCGTATACTACCAAGTCAAAATTGCATACCTTGTCTTGGACGAGATTGTTAATCAAATCATCATCAACAAATTCCATTTCAAATGTGAAATTAACTGATTGTCCAACTTCCACAGCTTCAGTTCCTTCAACCTTTAAGCCACTATCGGATAAGGTATGTGTACCAGAGAGACCAGTGAGTTTTACATTTAATTGATCAGCAAGATAGTCTTCATCTTGAACGAAAGTAATTGGTTCACCATTATCATCTTTAACAATGATTTCTACTGAATAGTCGAATGCGACTGTGTCATTATTTTCAATTTTGAATGAAGCAGATAATTTGCTTTGTGGAACAATAAGTGCTGATTGAGGTAATTCAAATGCATTACTCATGTCATTTGAGTTAACACTTTCGTTTTCAACTTTTGTCTCTTTTAAGTATCCTTTTTCATCAAGGATTGAATAAGAGTGAGCTGTTCTAACTAATGTGGCTTTTAATGTGCCGGCTTGAAGATGGTTAGATACTGTAACTTTATCTGTGAAAAGTGCATATGTACCTGCTGCTAGTAAAGCAGAAGCGGCAACTGCTGTTCCTAAACCGAGTAAAACTGCATTTATCTTTTTCATAATACATTCCTCCTTTCTCTATATTTCGTTATAAATTATTTTCTATATTAAAGAACTATTGTTCTTTTTTAGCTTTTCTTTTTTCTTTTGCTAATTCTTTCTTCATTTCTTTTTCATCGAAATATGTCTTGATACAAATATCGATAGAATCCTTAGCAACTTTTACTGCTTCTTCATCAACAATCTTGATTGCTGTTGGAGCTTGTTTAACAGAAACTTTGTTTTCGCTTGCATAGTTTTTGAAGTCAAAGTTAGAGAAGATGAATTCAGCAATAACTGTTCCTCTTTTAATAAGTAATCTAACTAAACGAGCAGAAGCCATTTTGTATTCTTCATATCTATTGTTTTTAATTACTTTATGGCCTTCGATTGATGCAGCGTATTTAGCAATTTCGTCATAATATTTTTGATATTTGACTGGTAAGAGATTGTATTTTTCTTCAAGTGTTTGTGTTTGAACTGCATTGAATGAAACATTGTTATCATCATTTGTTTCAGCTACTGGTTGTTCTTCTTTCTTTTCTTCAACGGCAGGTGCTTCTTCTTGAGCAACTGGTTGAGGTGCAACTTGAGGAGCCGCTACGGTAATAACTGTAGGTGCAACTGGCTGAGATGCTTGTTGCATTTGGGCCATCGCCATTGCTCTTTGAGCTTCAGCTTCTTTCATTGCTACTCTATGAGCGCGTGTATCCTTAATCATTTCAAATGCAATGTAGAAAACTGCAAATGCAACGATTAAAGAAGCAAATCCAATAAATAGAACTAAAAGTAAATCCATATTCATAATTAGTTATCCTCCTTGGCTTTAGATTCTGTTTCTTCTTTATTTTGATTATTTTTTAATTGTTCTAATTCTTTTCTAAGTCTTTCAATTTCTTCGGATTGAGCGGTATTTGTTTGACTTAATTCATTATTAATTCCTTCAAGCTTTTCTTTTTTATTTGAAGAGACAATACGAGAGATATTGATTACTTCATAAATTAATAATCCGAAAGCTGGAAGAAGAATAAATATGCTTATACCCCATGGTGTTTTAACAAAAGATAATGCATTTCCTAAAAAGATTGATTGACCTTTAACTTTACCAATTACATAGTTAGGTGATTCTTTAGCAGTATTGATGATTTGAACGCCAGGATTTGATCCACTTGTTTTATTGTCACCCATGAGTTTGAAGATGAATCCGTTAGTTTCTTCATAAGTAGTTGGTTCAATTTCAATAACTCTATGTGTAACAGTAACTTGTCTATCGAATACATATTTGAATGTTAAGACATCACCTACTTGAACATTTGAATACCATGTATAAGCTTTTTCTTCGTTTTCAGGAACATTTTCAATGAAGACCATTGATTTAACTGGGATGCTTTTAATCTTGTATGAAGAAACATCAGTTTCATCACACTTGCCCATTGAATCAGTTAAGACAATCAAAGATTGATGTCCAAATAATGACATTGGCTTATCATTTCCAGTCTTTTTTGCAATAATGGAGAAGGTGACACAACCAGTTGCTAAAAGAATAAAAAATGCAAACAAGATAGTTTTTATGATTTCAGATACTTTTCTTTTTTCTTTCTTCATAACTACTTTTCCTATTTGCTGATATTAAGAACAACATCAAAGTCGATGAATTTACCTTGAGCTTCATTACCTACTTCACTAGGAATAGAGTAATTAAGGCAAATTCTTTCTTTTGATGGTTTAGTGAAATTTAAGTCAAACGAAACAACTTCATCATTATTAAATAAATTAGATAAAGAATTAGTGTATTCAAAATCACGAGCCTTGATTTCGACAAAAACATATTCATCAAGACCACTATCACCGGTTTTATTAAAATCTAATGAGATGTTATATTTCTCAATATTCTTACTTGTGAAATTAATATAAAAATCCCTTGATTCACCAGGTAATAAACTTAGTGTTTCAAAGGATAATGTTTTAGTTTCAGCGCCTTCAATTTCTAAAACTGCAGATTCGGCGAAATAATCGTTTTCATTACGTAAAACGAAAATTAATGTTACAGAAGCAACACAGAAAATACCTAAAGCCCCAGCGAGGATCTTGCCAGCAAGACCACTTTTAAAATTTGCCACTAAAAGTTTCCTTTATTAATAATTGGCAACTGGCTGGCTATTATGGCCCCTATAGCTTTGCGGCCCTAGCTTTTACTAGGTGTGCTTTTTGACTGATTTCATCATATAAAAATAAAAAACGAGTGTCAAACCTATAATTGTATACATTTGTAACAAACGAAAACCCAAAATTAAAAAAAAAAATAGGAGCTTGTATTTTTCTTTCATCTAGTCAGTCTTTTTTTAGATTTTTGATTGAGTTTAATTACCTATTAAAAATAAGGGAAATTAGTTGTTTTTATTATATTTTAGTCGATTTTTTATATACGAAAATGAGTTTTTGTGGGTTATAAATTCTATATTTTTAATTATTTTCTAAATGTTACACGTCAATTTTTGGTGTCACACATCACATTTAACGTTATTTTTACTTACCAACTATATCTAATACATGCGAACTTGCACCAAGAAGATCTTTTCTTTCGCATATGGATAGATGGTATTGAATATATAAATCAAATTCTTCTTTTGAAAGCTTGTTTATGGATGTTCTTATATAGTCAGAAGCTCCATCTTGGGAAATGATGTTAAACCTTTTTAATCCCACTGCTTCGTTGAAAGAGTCAATATCTTCGATTCTTACCATTGAATATAAATCATCTTCTTTAGAGACAACGTGGAATTTTTCATCAATCCTTCCTTCATCAATCGCAGATTTAATATTTCCTTTAATAAAACCATAGGTGATTATTGAATAATCATTCATATAATAGCTAACAAAGATTTTGCCGTCAGGTTTAGTTACTCTTTTTGCTTCTTTTAACGCTTTGATTTTATCTTCGTTTTTTAAAAGATGATACATAGGACCAAAAAGTAGTGTTACATCAAAACTATCATCTTTTAACATATCAAGATTTAACGCATTGCCTTGGTAAATATTGACGTTAGAATTTTTAGATTTAAAAACTCCGATATTATGAGGAACTAATTCAACTGCAGTTACTTTGTATCCTTTTTTATCAAAATAGCAACTATATTTGCCTGTTCCCGCTCCAATATCTAATATTGTTTTGTTTTTATCATCATTTAATTCTTGTTCGATATATTTAACAGCAGTAATAAATTCAACTTGACCATGTCTTGTATCAAGCCTTCCATCTTCATCAAAGTGATTATAATAATCTTCTAAAAGAGACACTTTAGTATTCGCGCGTTTAAAGTTCATTTATATTCTCCGTTAAATATTAGGATTTAGTAATTTGATAAATGCCATCACCAATAGGCATATATACGACTTTATAGTCTTTTACATTTTCAAAGAAAGCTTTTGTTTCAACAACTACTTTTTGATATTTAATTCTCTTTTTATTTATTTCAATTTTATCCACTACTTTGAGATCGATGTTATCAACAATGATTGTTCCATTATCTTTAATTCTTGTTTTTAATGCATTGAATAATTCAATCGTATGCTTTTTTGCTCCATCAATAAAAATCAAATCATAATCATCATCGAGTTTTCCATCCAATATGTTGCTACTTGATAAAGATATTTTGTCTTCTAAATTGAAATCTATGATGTTTTGTTTACAAACATTATATCGAGGCATGTAATATTCATAAGTTTCAACATGTACATCATCTATTAAAGCGAGTTGAATACTTGTGTAACCAATACCAGAACCACACTCGAGAACTTTTGTATAATGTTTTTCCTTAACTAAATTACAAAGAAAACATACCAAGTCTTTTCTTGCAATTGGCACATAATGTTCTTTCGCGTATTCTTCTAATTCATTAATAGATTTCATAGTTTTTAGAAAATATAATCTCCTAGTAATCAGTAACAAAGAATTACAATGCAATAATTATCATATCAAAAATGAAGTGTTCTTCAAACTTAACAAATGTTAAAGCATAGATTAACTATTACTTTTTATATGATTGAGGATTACTAAATATTATAAAAACGGGGTTTTCCATTATCGGTGTTCCCCGTTTTAATTTATGAAATCATTATTAACTATTTACTTTCTTTTCTCTTTTTATAAAAGACAAAGCAAGTAACACCAACTAATGCTACAGAAACGCTTATTATAGCCATCATAGAGAGCATTGAATTAGAAGAAGATAATTTATATGAATTTGAATGAATTACGGTTCTACCGGTAATAAATTCTTTATAAATAGCTCCATTAGAATTGTATTTACTACAAATATAATCATATCTAGCAACTGCTTTTTCAACATTTGTTCCGCTTTCATTAGCAGTAGCATTAGCAAATATAGCTTTCGCTTCATTACTTAATGTTGCGTATTTAAATGAGAAAGCATTCCATGCATCAACGCTAGGTGCTGTTGATCCACCATCACATGTGACAGAAGATAAGAATTCTTTTGCCATATCATTTGCTTCTTTTTCAGCGATTGTAGCCTCATTTTCAGTAACATGGACTGTTAACTTCTTTGTTGCAGAAGTTACTTCGTATAACTCTAAAATTGTTGAGAAATATTCGATTTGTAAGTTCTTACCACCATTAGAGAAATAGAACATAGCAACTAAGCCAGTTGGAGTTGATTTATCCATTTGTTGTGGGTCGATTAAGATTTGAGTAACAGTGTTACCATTATCACCTGTTCTTTGAGAAACAACAACGTTATCACAGTAGATATGACCTGATAATACCATAGAGATATTTTCGTGTTTTTTAACAAACTTATTCCAGATATCATCACCGTTATTATATCCACCAGTTCCAACAGGAGGAATTGAACCATTCTTATCTAATAGTTCACCATTTCTTTCTAAGTAACCATGTGTAACAACAATAACGTTATGGTTTGGATGGCTTTCAACTACTCCATTAGCCCAATTTAATGCAGCGTCATTAGCACCATAATCTAAAGTAAGAATTAAATAATCAACACTACCAGCTTTGAATATACGATAGATGTTTGTCATATTTTCATAATAACCTTGAATACCTTGTTGATAGTTTTCATCTGCTAAGAAGAAGCTATTGAATTCAGGAATTTGATCATGGTTACCACGAACTTGTGTATGAGCCATACCAGCTGCATCCAATTCATCAAATGATGCTCTTGCTCTAGCCCATTCTTCTGGAAGGTTTCTATTTGTAATATCACCTAAACCAATTGTGTGAGCAATTTTCTTAGAAACACCATTTTCAGCAATCCAGTGATAAATCTTAGGGAATAATTGTGGCTTTGTATCATTGATAATTTGTGGATCACCTACTACTGCAAATGAATAATCATATTCATCAACAGGATCAGGTGTAGCGGTCCGTTTGCCTTCGCTAATCCACTTGCCATTACCAAGACATTATCTTGCATCATTTTTAGTAACACCATTATAGATAACAGTTCCTTTAGGAAGGACTAATGTACTATGTGGATTACTTGCAATAACATTTTCAGGGATTTTAATGAGAATCATATATCCATCAGAACCAGCATCATAATATGAAGCAAAGAAGTTAGGGATATCTTTAATAGCGACACCACTAACAGTCATTTTGTTACCAATATCTTCTGATGCATTAGCAAGGTTGATGTTTGCTTTATTTATATCCGCGAAAGGACGGTCATATTGCAACATTGATGTATAAATATGATTTGTAGCGTCGTAGTTATTATTGTTATAAGTATTAACTTCCTCGAATGAGCATTGAGTTAATGGGATAGTCCATTTGTCATTAATCAATGCTAAATTAATTGGATCTTTAACTTTTAAATCATGGACGATTGTACCAGCAGGGATTGAAATAGTTGTGTTTTCATAATCACCACTAGGAGCAATATTGGCTTCTGGAATTCTAATAAGAAGCATTGGAGTATTAACATCTTTGGCAAAATAATAAGAAGCAAAGAAGTTAGGGATATCTTTAACAGCAACTCCGTTAAGAGTCATTCTATTACCTAAATCAAAACTATTTGTTGCAAGGTTAATAGTAGCTTTATTTTCAGAAGCGAATGGAGTATCAAATTCTAACATTGTTTGATAGTAATGATTTGTTTCATCATGAACGTTATTGTTATAACTATTAACTCTTAAGAATGTTGATGTTTGTTTTTCAGCGGCATCGATAATAATATCGCCGAAAACTAAACCCATTTTACTTCCAGAAGGTTTAATTCTTAAGCCCGCCATGAATTGACTAAGACGAGAACCTAAACGTGCAAATCCATTGTTTTCAATAATTGATATGCCCGGAACATCAGATTCATATGTTTTATCTGGTTTAATAGTTAAAGAATACCATGTATTAGCGGCACCTTGATCAACAGTAGCCCTAAATAACCAGTGAGCACCGGCGTCGTTTGTAATACGGAATTCAGTACCGGTAATATCATCTGAATAAAGGAATTTGAATTTGAATGTAATGCTTTCAATAGAAGCAACTTCGATATCACGGCTATAGAAATCGAGAGTTGCAGCGGTACATCCGTTTGTAGACTCATCTAGTCTTAATACACGATTTGTACTTCCGGTATAGCCTTCATCAGAAGCATCTTTTAATGTATAACCACCATCCATACCATAGGCAGCAATATTAGCAGGTCTTTTTGTTAAGAAAGTAACATCACTACCGAATGTTGGGTTCCATCCATCGTTAATTAAACGTAAAGTAACATCTTCCTTAGTAATTGCATCATATACTTGCATTCCTTTTGGAATAAAGATGGTTGAATAAGTATAGGCACCAGAAGGGTTAATATTATCTTCAGGAACTTTAAACCAAAGCATTTTGCCATCTTTTCCAGCATCATAATAACAAGCGAAGAAATTAGGAATGTTTTTAACAGCTACTCCGTTATATGTCATTTTGTTGCCTAAATCATAACTACTAGTTGCAAGATTGGTCTCGGTTTGACTTGTGTTTGAAAAGCCAATGTCATATTCAAGCATAGTTGCATAGCAATGTTCAGTTTCTTTATAAACGTTATTGTTATAGTAATTAACATTTTTAAATGATGATTCAGGTAAAGTAGTCTCTGCTCGAGTAGCCATCAATGGACTATTTACAATTGATAAGGCTGCACCTCCAACAAAAAGGAAGGATGACAAAAATGCTAAAAATTTAATCTTTGAGCGGTGTTTCATAATATTGCCTCCCGAATTAAAAGCTTTATTTACAAATATTCTAATTTTGAAAGCATTATGAAAAAATCATAATATTGCACACAAAATAATAAAATTTCGATATTTTTCTATTTAGAAATAGTAGAAATTAATTGGCTAATATCGGAAGTAGACATACCTCCGTCATTAAGGTATTTAATAGCTGCGTCTTTGTATGATGTATTATCTGGAGATAAGAAACTTACAAAATCTTTAAATCTTAAATCAACAACTGCTTGATATTTCAAAGGATTATTTTCTTTGGTAATGCCAAAATAATTATAGTAAGTAATCATATAATCATTTTCTAATTCTTCATAAGTAGCGCCAGTAAGAGCGCCTAAGAAGAAACAGACAAATCCGGTTCTATCTTTACCTTCTGTACAATGGACATAATATGGTCCTTCGTGATTGATTAAGCCATTTAATCCAGTAATGAATTTATTTCTAAAATCATCAGAAGTGAAATCCGCACCCATATCTAATAAAGCGATATTGTTATTTTGATATAAACTTAATGCATATGGAGAATTGAAATCTTCTTTTTCCATATATTCATGAAGTTCTTCTTCAGAATCCGCTAAATCTAAAATATAACTAATCCCAGCTTGTTTGATTAATTTATCAGAATTTGATGCCCTATTATGTTGATTATCAACAGGAGAAGCACCACGATAAATTAAATCATCTTTCATTGTTGATAAGCTAATAGATCTAAAGTTAGAGAATACTTCATCAGATGAATAGAGTTCTCTATCATCGTAATATCTCATAGAGAATGTCTCTTGTTGAACTATATATTTAGCTTTTTCATTTAAAGAAATGCAAATTGTATCTTCTTCAGTTAAACCAAGTGATTGCCATAAGCCACCTTTGTTATTAAATCCAAAATCAATATGAGGATAACCTGGATAGCCAACAACTAAAGGCTTACCACTTTCAACATAATATCCATCAAAAAATGGAACATCTTCAAATACATCGCCTGTTGAAAAATATACATCCACACTATCGCCAAATTCAAATCCAAGATTCATGAATTGTTCAATAGTTAAATCACCATAAACTGAATCAAAACTGACTTCATGAATAACACTGATGTTACCTGTTGTAATCGTTTGAAGTTCAGAGGATTCTTTTTGTTTATTATTACAAGATGTGAGAATCATACCTGCAATAAGGCTAATTGATAATAATGTTATATTTCTATGTTGTTTCATAATTTTCTCGATTCTAATTTGCTACATGAATGTCTTAATTATACACACATTTTTAAATAATTAAAAAGAATGGCTCTACCAATTATTAAAGCCATTCTAAATAATCAAAGTATTTTAAGCACGAGATAATTTTCTCTCTGCAATTTTAGTTTTAATTAAGTTCTTTAATAAGATATAACTTATGCATATTGTGAATGTTATCGCAATAACTATAGCCCATTTTAGATAACTAAACTTTTCTACAGGATATGGAGAAGAATAAACTGGATACCAGAATCCTCCAATATAGCAAAGAGTCTCGCCAATGATTAAATGAGTCATTAAGAATGTTAAGGAGTTTTGTCCAAAAAATAATAATACCTTTTGTAATGGTTTAAATCTTTTTACATAGTGTTGAATAAATACTAAGAAGTAAGTAACAAACACTCCATCAATGGTAACGCCAACAACACTTTGTGATCCATATTGTCCCCAACGGCCATACTGTAAAGCATAACCAGCAGGATTATAATCAAGGTCAGTAGTAATGAATACAGTGGCAGCAAAGATAAACATTGCGATTGCAACTACTTTTGATTGAGAAGAAATATCTAATAAGTTCTTTTCTTTTAGCAAGTTACCAATCATCATTACACCAGTAAAACCAATGATATTAATTAATACAAAGCTAAATGGAACATAGGAGTCATATGTATCTCTAATTGTATGCTGTGGATCTAATTCAGATAGAATAACTGTCGCGGTAATTAATATAGTTGCAATGACACAACGTAAAGCAAAACTTCTCTTATCTGTTAATGTTCTAATAATAATGAATAAGATAAATGATGGGATTAATTGATGAACGAACCAAAATGGAACAAATCCATAATTTAATAAATTAGGTCCATCCTCTGGAGGACAGAAAAAGCTCCTATTTGTAAATCCAAGAAAGCCTAAACTAACTTTTTGTATAAACCAAGTGAAAGATACATGCTCGATAAGAATATATCTAACAAAATAAACAGCAAAGTTAAATGTTGAATAAATTAGTAATGGTATAAATATTTGCTTAAGCCTTTTGAGAATTTGTTGTCCAATAGAACCTTTTGGAGTGTAGACATAGCCTGAAAGAATGAAGAAAACAATCATGAATAATTCCATCATCCAGGCAAATAAAGAGTCGACAAAAGGATGAGAAGCAGATAAACCAAGAATCTCATTTAAATGTTTCATCATAACGGATATGATTAATAAACCTTTAACCATATCTAATTCTGGTATTCTTTTGCTTTTTGGTTTTATAAAATTTGTTGTTTCAGCAGTATTTTCCATAAAGTAACTTTTTTCTAATTCAATTCCTTTTAAATAGATTTGTTAATTATTTTTGTTTGGCTCGTTTAGTTGCCATTTTTGATTTTAACATATTTTTTAGCATGATGTATCCTGTGCAAATAACTAGAGTCAAAGCCACTACTATAATCCATTTAAGATAACTAAATTTCTCAATTGGATATGGCTCAGCATAAATTGGATACCAGAATCCACCGATATAGCATAAAGTTTCACCAATAATAAAATGTAAAAGCAAATAAGTTAATGAATTTTGTCCAAGGAATATTAATGCTTTCTTAATAGGAGTTATTCTTTTTAGGAAGTGCTGTAAATAAACTAAACAATAAGTAAGTAAAACTCCTCCAAAAGTAGTAATAATAACACTCCAAGCGCCATATTGACCCCATCTACCATATAAAAGTGTGTAGTCATTTGGATTGTAGTTAATACTAATTATCGTCATGATTGTTAAGCAAATGATGAAAGCGGTAAATGTAACTTTTTTATCAAACGAATCAATATCAAATATGTTCTTCTCTTTTAATAAGCTGCCAAGCATCATAACGCCAGCAAAGCCAATAACATTATCTAAAACAAAATAAAAAGGAATAGGAGAAAGCATTGTATCTTTTAATGTATGTTGAAAATCAAAATAATGAATAGTTAAGGCGATAAGAATTAATATAGAAGCAAGTAAGCATCTAAAAGCAAATCCTTTTTTATCACCTAATGCTTTAACTAATATAAATATAATAAAAGCAGGTATCATTTGAAACACGAACCAATAAGGCGAAAAGCCCATAATTAAATAATTAGGTCCTGTTGGATTAGGAATAAAAAAGCTTCTTTCCGCAAAGCCTAAAAGCGAAAGAGAAATCTTTTCTAAAAACCAATTTAAAGAGACACGCTCAATTAATAAATATCTAATAGCATAGACAAATGTGTTGAAGCAAAATGCAAATAGCAAAGGGAAAAGAAGTTGTTTGATTCTTTTTGCTATTTGACTACCAACGCTACCTTTTGAAGTGTAAACATATCCAGAAATAACAAAAAAGGCCGCCATAAATATTTCAAACATCCAGGCAAAAGCATAATCCAAATGCGGATTAGTTTCTGATAGTCCTAAAAGAAGATTTAGATGTTTCATCATAACTGAAATAATGATTAATCCTTTAACCATATCTAGTTCGATGATTCTTTTTCTTTTTGGTTTAATATCATTTGTTAATTCAACTGTATTTTCCATAGTATTTGCATCCAATATTTTATATATGCAAAAACGAACAATAAATTTTAAATATAAGAAAAGCTACTTAATATATTTGTTAATTAAGTCCATAAGAAGCGATAACTGAACCATTTTTGATGATATTAAATTTACATTGAGAAATATCATCTTTAACTTCTCCAACATATTCAATTTCAACATTTGTATAGTTAACACCATTGACACGTAAGAAATTATTTAATGTATTGCCATTAGAATCAATAAGTTCAATTAAAGCAACTGTTGCAAAACTACCACTAGATTTAAATGAAGTTGTCTCATTCCAGTTTTTCCAGCATATATCTGCGTTCTTATCAGATGTATATGGATACCACATCATATCAGTATCATAATGAACAGTTTTTGGGATAGGCCCTGCAAATATTTTGAATGTCTTATTTGTTTCATCTAAATCAGAATAAGTGAATGTAGAATAATCCTCTTTAAATACGCCATCCGCTAATACTTGTACTTTTCTAATATTGTCATTATCAAGAGTTGGCATTAATGTTGTTTCTGAAGCCTTAAATCCTTTGTAATTACCTAAGAAATCTTTACCCGAATACTCATATTCACTAAATTCAACAACGATATGAATTTTATCTTCTGAGAATAATGTATCGACTAAAAGCAAATAAGTGTATATGTTATTTCCTGTTTCTGATTCGCTTAATCTAATTTCAGTATTACTAATTTCTTTTAAAGAATAGCCATTATATGGTCGATAAATTGCTTTAACACTAGCAAGTGAATAATTATCTTTTTGTGATTCATTAAGTGTTAAGTTTACATAAATACGTTTACCCGACTTAAATGAATTAGTTATATCTCCACCTTTATTTTTAATAATTGAAGATGCAACGCCTTCATGACTATAAGTAACATCAACTGTAAAATCATTTTCTTCCGCAGTTAATGTGATTTCAACATCTTTAGCAGGCATAACAAATTCGTATGCATTATAGGTATCCACTACTAAGCCTTCAGAATCCTTTATGTCTAAAGCAACATTATTTGCTTCCACATCATTTGCAAATACTTTGACATTTTTACTAATGCCTAATTTATTTACTAAAACATAAGCTTTTTGACCTGCTCTAATCGAAGTAGATAATTCGTTGATATCTTCATCTTCTACTCTAAATCCAGCAATAAAATCACTGTATCTAAAATTTGCTTCTTCAATAGAAGTTCTAAATACTGTTGTGTCGCCATTAACGTTAATGCCAAAATAAAATCCTAAAGTCTCTGCTTCAATAAAAACATCTGCTTCTGGCATTGTAAAAGTAAAGCCGAGAGAAATATCGCCATTTAAATCAATAGATGCTTCACTGCTATAGGCATTTACTTCTGTTATTTCAAATCCTGCTTGAGACCCAACATTAAATGTTATTTCTTCTCCTGCATACGCTTTTTCAGGTAAATTAAATGCATATGCATGTTCGTTTTCAACAAATGAAATTTTATAAGAAATAGCTTTATTACCTCCACTACATCCTAATAAAGATGGAGCAAGTAATATAGGGAAGATAAATTTAAGTAATTTAGAGTTCATATTGTTTTCCTTGTATAATTCAAAAGTCCATATAAATTTATTACAAATTCAGAGTAATGCAAGAAAAATTACTAATTTGTCTCAATTTTAAGTATTCTACATTTGTCTTTTTTCTTTTTTATAACATTCGCTAATAAAGCGCTTGCTACAAATACTGGTATAGATATTAATACAGGTATTAGTTCGTTTTCAAAATAAGAATCTAAATAATAAAGAACTCCACAAATCCAGCCAATAATGATCCAATGAATACAATAAATTGAATTAATATTAACGCTGATTTTGGTAATAAATTTTTTAATTCTCTCGTTAAATAAAAGAGAAATGAAATAATAAAGGCCTGATGCAAATATAAATCCTGATGCAATAATTAATAAATCTGGCGTTGCAAAATGATAATAATAAAGTAAATCTCCTGACATCATGTCGAATTTATTAGGAATGGTAATAATTAAATAAATAGCAATAATCAGACCAGCAATTGGAGAAAATATTGCATAGAATTTTTTCTTATTTTGGCAGTGCTTAAATGCGTTAGCAAATAGATAGCCAGAAACAACGACAATAAACCAGTTAAGAAGAGGGAAAGCTGCACAATAATCGGGCCAGCCTTCTGTATAAGTACCAATAAATAACCCTGATAATAAGTTAATTACTAAATTACCAAAATCAATGAATCTAATAAAACTACCAACAATAGACATAACTAAAGAAATTAAAAATATAAATAGGTTATTGATTTTTAACTTTTTCAATAAACCAAATAGCATTAAAGATAATCCAGCAAACTGCAATATATCAGTATTTAAAAAAGCTGAGACAATGATTCTAAATGAATCTTCATCATGATTTAAAAGAGCAAAAATAGTAAACGGAATGCCTTCTCTAAATATATTTAATCCGTATCCCAAAAGAAAAATCAAAAATCCTCTTTTGATAATTTTATTCGCGTTACCATCATATCCGTATGAAATGCCAAGACCCATGCATGACATAAATGTGCCAGCACCAAAAACACAATCTAAAACAACAACAAAAACATAATAAAGCGAACTAGTACTTCCAGTATCCGCTAATAGTTCCTCAAAGCAATGAATAATAACCATGCCAAGGATACATATAAATTTGGCAAAATCGAATTCAAATTGTCTTTTAGTATTAATAGCTTCGCGTGTAAAAATTCTCATACAGTTTCTCGATTACTATATATAATTCTATTTCATTTAGCAAACAAGGCAATAGAAAAAGGCCACTTTATTAGTGGCCAATTTCAAATAATTAATTAAATAATTAGAATGATGTTGGAACAAAGAAATAGACTAAGAATAATACGCTAATGATGATAGAAACTAATTTAATATCATAAGTAGGTTTTGTAGCACCATTCTTTTTAGTAATTGCATATTTGATTAAGTTAACGAGATAGACAACTGTGCCAACGACAACATAGAAGATCATTGCTAAGCCGATACCATTTGTAATTGAGTAAGATAATGGCATCATAGCAATAGCTAAGAATGATGCTAATGCTTCAGGAACACTATTGTATTTTAAGTTAATTGCGCCTTTCATCATTAAGCATCCAACATAGATAAGAGCAGCAGAAGCAGCAGCAGATGGAATAGATGCAACTAAAGGCATAATGAAGATAGAAAGAATGAAACAGATTGCAGTTGTTAAAGCTGTTAAACCAGTTTTACCACCAGCAGCAACACCAGCACCACTTTCAACGAAAGTTGTAACTGTTGAAGTACCTAATAATGCACCAGCAACTGTAGCTGTTGAGTCAGCAACCATGATTCCATCATAGTGTAATGGAACACCATTTTCGTCGAGTAAGCCAGCAGCTTCAGCACAGCCAACACATGTACCCATTGTATCAAACATATCGATCATACAGAATGTAACGATTGTCATGATGATTGGCATAACAGTTGCGTTTGCATCCCACTTAAAGCCTTCTGTGAATACAGCGAAGAATGTAGCACCTGTATTAACAGCGTCACCTTGGAACGAAAAGAAGTTTGCGAAATATTCCCAGAACTTCCAAGACATACCACTATATGTAGTTACTTTTAGAGGAATACCAATTAATGTAGCAGCAATGATACCAATGATAACAGAACCCTTAACATGGAAATATTCTAATATTGCAATGAAGAAGATACCTGCAAGAAGAACAACAGCGCCAGCAGCAACATATGGTTGAGAGAAGTTGTTGAATTGAACAAGAGTAACTAATGTACCACTACCAGCAGTAACAAGGCCAGCATTGACTAAACCAATGAAAGCAATGAATAAACCAATACCAACAGAGATAGCTTTTCTAATACTTTCAGGGATGCCGTTGAAAATAACTTGTCTAATTGAAATACCTTTAATTTTAATAAGAGATAATAATAAGAAAATAACACCAGAAACTAAAACAATGAACATTGCGTTACCGAATGAACATTTGAATCCTAAGGACATAGATGTTCCGAATAATGCACCAACCATTGAGTTTAGGCCAAGACCTGGAGCTTGAGCTAATGGCATTTTAGCTACGACAGCCATTAAGAATGTGCCAATAAATGCACCTAATGCTGTAGCAATAAATACCGATGCCCATAAAGGTGTTGATGAACTCCAGTCGCCAGTAATAAGGCTTGGGTTTAATGTGAGAATGTAGGCCATTGCTAAGAAAGTAACAATACCTGCAACAATTTCCGTTCTAACCGAAACTTTCATAGAACGTAATCCGAAAATATCTCTTTTTTTAGAAGTTGATACTTTCTCGTTTGTCTTTTCTTCCATAATTGACTCCTTTTAATAATAATTTAGGAAACCAGCAAATTGCCGGATTAGACTTATGAATATTTATAAAATATCCTGTTAAAGTATACTAGCAATTAAATACTCTTTGAACACTTTTTTCTTATTTTTGATGTAGATAACAAAATTATATATATGTAACATATAGATATTTCTTAAATTATCATGATTATCTATCAAAAAAGACCACCGTTACAGTGATCTGTTAACTATCTAATTTGTATCACGTGATACAGGGTTTGAATTCTTTACGATGTCACAAGCCTTTCCTATATCAAAACTGTGTAGAACATCATAATTATCATATAGGTATTGGAAATCTAATTCTTTCCAAGCAATAATTGATGGAATATTAAACTTGTAGCAGTAATATCGATAAAAGTATCCAATAAAATGTAGTATCGATCTATTTAAGAACTTGCCTGACTTCTTTTTTGATTGTCTACTTATTTCGTTAATTATTATGACTTTATCACTATAAGAAGCCCAATAATCACCGTCATCAAAAGATTTAGCGAATTTTGATTTCATGTATCGAGATATAAAATCTAGTTCAGATTTATTTTCATCGATGCATGATTCAAATATTTCGCCCTGAATAGAACTAAACGCCAATGCATCTTTTTCATCAATCGAATAATTCATCGATAAATTTTCCTTTCCTTCTATAGTTAATCTTGGCCATCTCAATTTTATTTTTAGATGAGGCAATCTGATCATTTTTTGCTGTTTATAGAATCTTTTTTCTTCTTCGCTTAAATACAAACTAATTAATTCTCCGATATGAGTTAATGCATTTTCATTCATAAAAACGTATTGTTTTCCTAAGAAATTTGCACAAATTGGATGTTGACATTGCTCATCAGTAATCTTTTTGGATGCAAAATCATTCAAAGTTTCATACATAGAATTATCCGCAATAGGAGCTATCAAAACATCGCATTTTTCTATTTTAGAAATTATTTTTTAAGAATAGGATGTTCTTTATATTCATCTATTCTTCCGCGATAATATGAAATTGCTATCATCCAATCCAAATCAGCAGAAAGTTCATAAACATTTAAACCATCTAAATTTAAATAGAATGCATATACAAAATGTGAACGATAAGACGAAATGAAGCTTGCTGCCTGTTGATAACTCTCTCCAGCATAAAACCCATTTCCAAAATCATTAACGCCTTTACTATATGACAAAGATAAAGGTTTAACGATCTCATTTTTTGAACCATGAAATAATAGAACACTATCTTTTTTGTCATCCTCTAAAATATTTACATGGTTTTCATTTAATCTTAGACCAGACTCATAGGCATAATTGTATATAGCCTCTAATGACGGCAAAGAAGGTAAATGAGTCATTTTTTCTAATCTAGCGATTGTAACTCTAGATACACCAGTAAGTTCTGATAATTCTTCTTGAGTTAAATCAAAGTACTTTCTTATTGTTTTGCAGTCGACATCATAATTATTTTTCATAGTAGAATTGTATCACGTGATACAGATTTATTAAAAAAGAACAAAATCGAAATAAATTTCGACTATAACTCGGATTAATTCTCCGAGTTTTATAATATATGTATGTTTAGAAACTCTGACTTAAGAATAAATAGATATTTCATGCAGTTTAAAGACGATATTAACGAAGCCAAAAA
>JAZRYE010000006.1:0-5729 GCA_045600585.1 Bacilli bacterium
CTTCTCATAATAATTTTTATCATCACCTTGGAAGATTACTGATTCATTCTTGTCTTTCTTAATTTTACCCTCTTTAATTAGTTTTTCTTTCTCAGCTTTTATACGTTCTAGAAGGACAGATGCTGGTTCATCGTTAGGGTCTTGTTTAACAAGCTTTCCCTCTATAGCATATTGAAGAATGGATTTTTTTAATTTTTCAGGAAACTCATCTTCGAGTTTTGAAAGTTTTTCTTCCACTGATGAATAAGTTGAAATCATAGGTTCACATTTATTAACTTTATCAACTATTCGTTTCATTTCTTCAAAAGGAGCAATTGGAAAATACAATTGAAGTAATTTTTCTTTATTCATGTTATAAAATGCTTGACCAGATTTCTTTGTTATGCTTTTCATCATTGTTTGATAAGCTGAACTAGAAACATAATTTGCTATTAAATTAGATATTGTACTATTACA
Organism: Bacilli bacterium; assembly: GCA_045600585.1. Taxonomy (GTDB): domain Bacteria; phylum Bacillota_I; class Bacilli_A; order RFN20; family CAG-826; genus JAZRYE01. Next base: position 457 of record JAZRYE010000006.1, read on the forward strand.
TAAATAAGGTCTAAAAATATAAACAAAGCCACCTGCAGTTACGTTATTTAAATCATTATCGATTACGGCAATTTTACCAACATTTTCCAAACTAGTAACAGCTGGAGTAATTAAATCATTTGTTTTTAGAATGATATTATCTGATACTAATTCACTTGGAATATATAAATCATCTGACTTTAATGCATATTGAAAAGGAAGAATATTTCCACCTCTTAGGACACGAATATAACCTTCTTTTAATTCTTGAGATGATTGTTCTTTTTTAAATGATGCACCGGTTTGAATATTGACTATATCTTTTAGTCTTACCCACATCCATGAATCTGGTATCTCAAAAGGCAAATCATCAAGTTTTGTAGGCTTTGAATTACCATTCTTCTCATAATAGCAATTATCATCACCTTTAAAGATGAAAGACTCATTTTTATCTTTCTTAATTTTCCCTTCTTTAATTAGTTTTTGCTTTTCAGCATAGATTCTTTTTACTAACTCACTGGCAGGTTCGTCATTAGGATCTTGCTTTACAAGTTTTCCTTGAATTGCTAATTGAAGAATGGATTTTCTGATTTCGTCAGCTTTTAAATTCTTAATTGTCTTCATCTAATAACTCCAAGATTTTAGCCAGTGTTCTTTCCATTTCTGCATTATATGAATCTCTTTTTTCTTTGAATTGTTGAATTAAATCTTTAGGTTCCAAGATTTCATCTTCAACATGAGGATAGCCACATAAATCTAAGTTGTAATGTAAGTCTTCTAAATCTTTCTTTGAATAACATTTTGATTTAGGAAATTCATCAATAATGATTTCTTGTCTATTTGTCCACCAATCAATAACAGGTTTAAAGTGCTCTAAAAGAATTGGTTTTGTTTTAGAAAAGTTTTTATATCCTTCAGGCATATCCATTCTATAAACCCATGTATTTTCAGTTGGATGGGTATTATCAAAGAATAAGATGTTTGTAGTGATTGATGTATAAGGAGCAAATACGCTATGTGGCATTCTTACAATTGTGTGTAAATTGAATTCATTTAATAATTTTGTTTTGATTGCTACTTTAGCATTATCTTCACCAAATAAGAAACCATCAGGTATGATAACTGCACATCTACCATTTTTCTTCAAACGATACATAATAACATCCATAAATAGGTCTGCAGTTTCACTACTTCTTAAATCGGCAGGGAAGTTATTTTTAACAGCATCTTTCTCTGAACCACCGTATGGAGGATTCATTAAAATGATATCAAACTTATCTGACTCTTTATAATCTCTAACATTCTTTTCAAGTGAATTCATATGATAAACTTTAGGTTCATCAACATCATGAATAAGCATATTTGTAATGCACAACAAATAAGGCATTGGTTTCTTTTCAATTCCATAAATTGTGTTGTTATATTTATCTACATCGTCAGCTGTTTTCTTTTGTGGTTCCAAATATTTAAGAGCAGAAGTTAAGAATCCACCTGTACCACAAGCAAAGTCAGCTACAGATTCACCAAGTTTAGGATTAATCATTTGAACCATAAAATCAGTAACAGCTCTAGGAGTATAGAACTCTCCTGCATTACCTGCACTTTGTAGACTCTTTAAAATTGTTTCATAGATAGTTCCAAATTCGTGTCTTTCTTTATACTCGGAAAAATCTATTTCATTGATGACATTAATTACTTGTCTTAGAAGAACGCCATCTTTCATATAGTTCTGAGCATCTTCAAAAACGTATTTAGCAATTCTTTGTTTTAATGGTGTGTCTTCACTAATTTCAAGATTTTTTAATGTTGGAAATAATTGATTATTAACTAAATCAAGCAATTTCTCACCTGTAATAGTATTGGCACTATGATCGTCAACTGCCCAATTACGCCATTTTAATTCTTCTGGAATAAGGCTCTTATAGTTTGAATCATAGAATTCCCATTCTTCCTCTTTAGCATCATATACCTTTAAGAAGAACATCCATGTCATTTGACTGATACGTTGTGCATCTCCATCGACACCAGCATCATTTCTCATAATGTCTTGTATTCTTTTAACTAAATTTGTTACTGCCATTGTTTATTCCTCCTTAGGCACAATATAAAGCATTTTGAACTTGATGTACTGCATTTAAATATCCATTAAGTCCACCAAATAAACTAGCAATCTTCATTGGACTGCCATACTCATTAAAGTCTGGTAATTTAAGAATCTTAGAATCAGTAATATCATCGATTTCATCATTAGAATATTTATCTAATAAGATTTGTAATATTTGTTTGCATTTATCTGAATAAGCATCAAGAACTTGACTGACTTTTAGATTCTTTGCTCTTTCACTCTTTGTTAATGGCTTAATACCATAAGCAATATCACAAATTAAATCAAAGTCATCAACATCAGCAGGATAAAGTTTTCTTAATTCATCGATGAAGATTCCTTTATTTGCTAATTCTTCAATAATAATCGAATGCTTTTCATCACTTGTCCATAAAGCAAGGAAGTCATCTAAAGATGCATAATCTTGAAGAATGTTCTTTCTTGTAAAGTCTTTTAAACTTTCAGTTACAAGTTTTCCATCTTTATCATAATATTGGACTCTCTCAGATATTAAAGTTACCTCAACATCATTAACATAAACTTTTTTCTTGCCTTCTTTTGGTTCAACTTCTTTAGGCTCTTCAGGGTCAATGACAACCTTTTTCTTACCTTTGAAATTCTCAGGATCATACTCTTCACTTTGCATATCAGGTCCATTGAAATTAGGATCAGCAAATAATCTAGTGGCATTTCTAAAATCTAGAATTGTGAAATACATCTTGTCATAATCTTCTTTAATTCTAGTTCCACGTCCTATAATTTGTTTGAACTCAGTCATACCATTTTCACCAAAAATATTATCAAGAACAATGTTCTTACAAGTTTGGCAATTGACACCAGTAGTCATTAATTTACTTGTTGTTACAATTGTTGGATAAGCTGAATCATTATCAATGAAATAATCTAATTGTTTTTTGCCTTCATCATTATCACCAGTAATTCTCATAATATATTTATGATTGCCAGCACATAAATCTTGGTTTAAATTAACCAATGCTTGTCTCATTCTTTCTGCATGGTCAATGTCAACACAGAAGACAATAGTTTTAGCAAGTCTATCTGTACTCTTTAAATATTCTGTTATCTTTTCAGCTACTAATTGAGTTCTCTCATCAATAACTAAATTTCTATCAAAATCCTTAACTCCATATTCTCTATCTTCAACAAGCTCACCTTCTTTATCGGTTTTGCCTTTGTTTGGTCTATAGCCATAAACATCAGTATCTAAGGCATATCTAACAACTTTATAAGGAGCAAGATATCCATCTTCAATACCATCTTTTAAAGAATAAGTATAAATTGGTTCACCAAAGTAATCGATGTTTGATACTTCCTTAGTTTCTTTAGGAGTAGCAGTCATACCAATCTTTGTAGCATTATTGAAATAATCTAAAATTTTACGCCAATTGGAATCTTCTCTAGCACTTCCTCTATGACATTCATCAACTATGATTAAGTCAAAGAAATCAGGATTAAAATTATCTTTCAATATGGCAAGAGTGTCTTCTGTATCATTCTCAGCTAATTGTTGGTATAAGGATAAGTAGATTTCATACGAAGTATCCATATTCTTATGATAAATTTTAGTCATTGAATTTTTGAAAGGCTTAAAATCACCAATGATAGTTTGATCTACTAGAATATTTCTATCAGCAAGATATAAGATTTTCTTTTTTAAACCAGATTTCCATAATCTCCAAATGATTTGGAAAGCCATATATGTTTTTCCTGTACCTGTAGCCATGACCAAAAGAACTCTATCATTTCCTTTTGCGATAGATTCAACAGTTCTATTGATTGCGATTCTTTGATAGTATCTTGGAGAGAATGACTCTTCACTAAAATAATATGGTGTATTTAAAATCTTTTCTAAATTGCTAGAAGAATCAATTTCTTGTTTATATTGCTTTTCAAACAACTCTTCTGGAGATGGGAATTCATCTAGTGAGATTTGTTTTTGCTCGGCTGTCTTCATATCATAAAACAAGAAACCATCTCCATTAGAAGTGAATACAAATCGAACATCTAATTTACTAGCATATTCTTGTGCTTGGAACATACCATCTCCAATAAGATGATTATTGTCTTTTGCCTCAACGACTGCTAATGGTAAATTCTCTTTATAGAATAAAACATAGTCAGCTTTCTTCTTAGGTAATCTCTTAGCAATATTTCCTCTAACAACAATCTTTCCGGCATTGATAGAGTATTCCATTCTAATCTGCTTTTTTGTCCATCCAGCATTTTCTATAGCTGGTGTTATATAATTAAGTTTTACTTCTTCCTCAGTCATAAAAATGCTCCTTTATTCTTCATTAAATTTAATATCGTACTCACGTAGGAGTGCTTTTATTTTTCTTTTAATTTTAATTGTTGGCTCATGTTTACCAGTTTCCCATCTATTTACAGACGCAAAAGAAACTCCTAATAATTGAGCAAACTCTACTTGTGATAATGTCATCGTTTCTCTAAGCTGTTTAATAACTCTTGAGTAATCATCTACCATAGAAACACCTCCTAATTTGGATTCACGACACTATTATAACACTTTTTGTTATAAAATACTATTGTTTGAATATAAATAGTCTCACTAAAATCTCAAATTTTCTCAAAAACATAAAAATGGAAATAAATCAAAATAATCTCTTTTATTTCAAAATTATCCAAGAATAATCGATTTATATGACTTTTTGAAATTTCAAATTTTTGAAAATTTTGCCTCACGCATATTCGAGGTGGGGCGAACGGTACTTTAGGATTTTGGAAAATCTTGACCCCGGGGGGCGGTAAAACTCATTTAATTTTTATGAACTAGTCAACAAAAAGTAGACACATTTTGTCAAAATCGAGGACACAATTTCTTGATAAGTAGACACCATCATTCAATAAATTAGACACAAGCACACTTTGAAAAGTAGACATCTTTAACTTGCTTAGGAGTTAAATAATTCAAAGCATATGCTGGTCTTTTTTCATTAAAGAAAATAATATAATCTTCAACGGTCTGTCTTACATCATCTGATTCTTTTATTCTAAAGTCGTTGAACAGCTCTTCTTTTACCCAACCATTAATTGCTTCCATTGCTGCATTATCTGTAGGAGTTCCTGCACGAGACATTGAACGTATGATATTATAAGAAGGTAAAAGTTTATTAAAGCTTTTCGAAGAGTACACTGCACCTTGGTCGCT
>JAZRYE010000007.1:0-46726 GCA_045600585.1 Bacilli bacterium
GATTCATCTGAATAATATCGATATCCATTACTTTTAGTATAGCTAGGTAATAATTTACCATTTCTATTCCAATTTCTTAATGTTTGGGTAGTAACACCTAACATCTTTGCTAAAGTCTTGCTTGAGTAATATTTCACAATAATATTATAGCTATATTTACATAGTTTTACAATATTAAATTAGCTGTTTGAGAACCTTTTCAGTTTCACTTGCTTTAGATGGAGTAAATATAACCCGTTTGATTGTTCCGTCCGTATATTTCTCTGCGATGATATTGTCACTAGTTTTATATGTTCCACCTTTATCATATCCAACATGTCTAGACACAAGCATAGCGTGTATTTTTTTAATAGTCTCTTCATTAAATGAAAGATATCGGTAATAATATTTGACAAATTTAATGGCATCATGGTAGCCTGCTATTTCTTCTTCATTGTGAGTTAATGGCTCGAAATTATTTTCAACAATCTCCTTAATTCTTTGCTCGGTTGTAAAAATTCCTTCAATTGCATTACTTCCTTCAGCAGATTCTTTGATAGCAATTGTTTCAAACTTAGAAAAAAGAGACTTGTTTGAGTGCTTTCTTTCTTCTGTTTTACTTTTTAAATCGGTAATAATATTTGACAAAGAAAATAAATCGGATGTGATAGATTTATCTTTTAAAAATTCGTAAGTAAACTTGTGCCTAAGACAATTCTTCTTTCTGCATATATTTACATTTTCATATGCAGTATTTCAACAATTATAAATTGATTTGTGCAGTAATTATATAATACATAAAATAGAAGCCTCATTCTAATAAAAAGATGGGACGTTTTTTTATCATTCAAGATAAAGTGAAAGTGCTGAACAATAAAAGACCTCAATAATGGGATTGTCTAAGTTCCAAATAAAGAGGTCTTTTAAAGAATTTAACTAATTGGAATGAAATTTAAAATGGGTATTTCAAATCCAGTTTCGAAAATTAAAACTCAAGGATTTCACAAATGACAGAATATTCGTCACTTGTTGTGTCTACTGTTAATGTAATGAATAAGTAGAAAGATCCATCAGCGGTTGAGCACATTGCGCTTGCATAATCATACCCATCATCATCAACGTCATAGAACAAATCATCAATTGCAAAATCTTCACTAAACATATACAAAACGTTATATGTTATACAATATTCGAAGGCTTCTTCAATATCAAATCCACTTTCTGAAGGGATATATTCATCCCAAATAAATGAAACATATATATCAGTGTCCCAAGTGTCATCAATAACGATATCACGACCAACCCACCAGTCTTCTAAACAAGTTGCAAGTTCATCAGCAAGAGATTTTGCTGTTGCAAGAGAAGGGACTGGAAGCAAATCATTATTTGTAAGTACTGATATACTTGAAAATGTGTATTGACCAGATTCAACAACCAAAACAAATGTGTTTACTTCATCTGTTGCATACCAAGCATTTTTAACAGATTCTCCAGTATTAGCACTTAAAACAGCGTCATTACTGATTGCATCGCCAAATCCAACTTTTGTAATTTTTTCATTGTCTCTAATTGTAAAAGAAATGGTGTTTCCTTCATTTAAAGTTAATGTTCCGTTTTCAGAGTCTAAAATGAAATCTTTGCCAGTTCCTTTTTCCACAACGCATTCTATGCCTGCTTCTTCAAAGGTTAATGTACCAGTTGATGAAATAGCATTAATATAATCAGAAATATATATTTCTTCATACACTGATTTATAATCAACTATAACATCAATTGTATCTTCATAAGCAACTCCTTCATCCACAGCCTTGACAGTGATTTTAGCTTGACCAATACCTACTGGTGTAATAACTCCAGTATCAGAAACAGTTACAATATCATTATTGCTGCTTTCAATTGTAACTTCAGCCTGTTGAGAAAGTTTACACTTAACAATATCAAGAGCATAATCTTCACCTAATTCTAAGCTAAGTTTTTCGCCTTCATTCAATTGTTTATTATCGTTAATGTAAATACCTTTTACTTCATAGCCACCACTATGACTAATTTCAAATTTTACATTGCAGTAATCAAAATAAAATTCAGAAGGAAATATATTGAAAGTAGCATCAGGTTTAAATACTGGATTAATAATGATCCTCAAGTCAATATATCCTTTTTGTAATTCAAATGTTGAAAACTTGCCATCACAAGAATGAGGATCATCAAGGAAGATGGTAACAAATTCAACAGTGTTAACTAATTTAAAATCATGTTCGTTAATCAAACTATTAATATACAAAACAGTGTTATCATAAGATGCATATTGGGTACTGACTACAAATTGTGGATTGATATAATCAGAATTATCAATATACTTAAAAAGTTTTGATTCAGATTCATAATTAAATGCAGGGATAGAATATTCACTATTTAATTCATTTAAAACGAAATCATTTACAACTTCTGCTGGCCATGAGAATAAAGTCTCTGAATCAACGTAAGCATAAATCTCATTGCCATATTCATCAAAGTATGTTTCGACATAAAGATAAATATTATCTGCTAGTTTTTTATAAAAAGCATCAATTTCGTTGCTATATGAAAATCCATTATCAAGCAAAATAGTTTTGTATTCTTCACAAATACGATAATCGCAGCAATAGTCGAAGAAATTAATATATCCATTTGTTGTATTCAAGTCATAGCCATAAGAAGCACCCATCTTAATAAAAGGGATTACCTGACCATGAAGAATAGATTGCATATCTTCCTTTTGTTTATCGGTCCAATCGCTGTTTTCTGTTTTTGTTTCATCTTCAAAAATATCAGATACACGGTACCAAAACATTGAATAATAATTGCCAATAAATGTTGTATCAAATTCATAGGTAAAGGAATCATCTATAAAGCCAATATTGCTGTCCTCTAATTGAAACGAATATAGATAATCTGTTTCATAATATTCACTATCAAGTTTCGAGCCAAGTCTAGCTATATCAGGATCTTCAGATGCTTTAGCAGCGTTTAGGTTATAAATGATTAAGAATGATTCATAAGTAGAATCAGTTCCATCACTATGAATGTAATATAAGCCTCTTTCGCATATATCATCTGATGGAATAAAAATATTTGTTTCATTTCCAAACATTTTTTTAAGTTCATCAACAGGGAAAGATTTAGAATAAGTCATTCCAAGATCGATTAATTCAGGTGCAAATCCATTAGAATAAACTTCAATTGTTTTTTCAGCAAATTTAGAAGAATCCGCAATAGAAGTTGCTCTAACAACAACAAGCCCCTCTTTTAACCCTTTTAAATAATAAACACCGTTCTCAAAAACAATTTCAGCTGAGCCGTCGTTAGAATTAACCGACCAAGAAATTGCGTTCGAAACATCATGAACTACAACTTCAGCATTAAGCTCAATTTTTTCATTTTCCAAAACGCTTTCTTCGCAAATAATGGAAATTGATTCGATACCCTGAAGCGATTCGCCACATTCATCACATACAAAATCACTATTAGAATCAACATGTGTATGCTTTTTGCCACATCCAGAAAGCAGCAAAGAACCGGCAATTACGAAAGTTGCAATAAATTTGAATTTTTTCATAAAATTCTCCTTTCTTTCCAAAAATATTTAATTTTAAAAAAGATAACCTATTTTCTTAATTAATAAATAAAAAAATAATTTATTTTTCTTCAAGGAATGAGGAAAAGATTATATTATCATTACTAATTTGCTCTCTTTACATTTAAAAGAAAACAATATATCAGTTATGATAATGCGCTAAAAAAATACTAAATTTTATACCTATTAATTTAATATACAGGGACATCCATTAAATGGACATTTGTATCATGAGTATCAACTTTTTCATGGTAATATTTTCTACCATATGGATCAATAACACTTGACCATCCATCATATGCTATTTTTACAAATGTGACATGATTTTGTAATGATACATACGCAGTAGAATTCGTGTGTTTTTGTCGAATTAGTTCCCAGTCCCAAGAAGGGACAATAAACACATCTGTATCACGATTTAATGTATAAGTATATAAAGGATCATCAGAGTCATAGCAAATACACATTGAAATGCGAACATTACGACCATCAACATCAAAATCAACATATGGAATTACATTGTCTCCAAATTGATAATCGGACTCTAAAACAGGAATAAGATGACTTTTTAAATAATTAGCTTTAATTTCTCCCATAGAATCAATCCAAATAATTTTGTTTTGGCTTATTTCTTCGTTATCCAAAGTCTCAATGCAAAGAAGAATAGATATATTGTTATTAATAGCTTCGTTTTTAGCTATTGTAACAAAGTTATCAGCGTCTTCTTTAACAAAATAGAAAGCTTCTTCTGTATAAGCAACTAATGTTGCTCCTTGATCAGCGGCAGATTTGCAAGATGTTTTGAAGTAAGAAACATTGTCATCGTAAGAGACATCAACTGAATGAATAAAATCTCCTCTATATGGCCCAACCGCATAAGCAATTTTAAAAGTTAAATCGGCTTGAGGTGCAGTATAAAAACGGATAAAGCCAAAAACCAATATCGCTGTAATGATTGAAGGGCAAACCAATGTTACTTTTAATTTTTGGATATTCTTACGGTTTTCAGCAATATAAAAAATAGAACAAATGATCCATTGAATAACAAACGTTAGTCCGTATGATCCGATAAGAGACACGATTTGATACGCAATAATCAATATCGATGAGAACATATCAATTCTAAAGCATACTCCTATATGCAAAAAGGAAAGCACAATTGAAAGAGATGTATACAAAAATGGAAACACTAAAGTTAATAAGAAGTTATTGTATTTATGGTGCAATAAGCTGTCGGATAAAAAGGCTGGAAAAATGATCAAAGTGCAGATCAAATTTGGAAGAAGTTCAAGAAATCCAGTTCCATAAAGTCCATAATGAACCAATGTAAGCGAAAACCATATTGAGCAAAACGCAATAGCGTATTCCCAAACTCTACTTGCTTTTCTACTGCAGTAAATCAAACATGGCATAAAAATCCATGATGCAATCATCATATAGATACGATTATCTAAGCCAAAAAAACTTGTTGGAATCCAAACTAAAATTGATAATAAAGAAGAAGCAAGAATAGATATTAAGTTTTTCTTTTGAAGCGATATTTCTTTTTTCATATATTAGATTCCAACATCCTTAAATTCAATTTCCATATCTAAATGAGAAATATCATTATATCTAATAATCATTGGGGAAGGCACTCCATCCCAGATGTCTAATAAAGTAACACCTGTACAATCCATACAAGCATGTGTTGTGGTGAATTCAGGATAAGGGATATCTAATAAATTAGAAATGAAAGAGAATGCGAAAGCACCATGAGCAACAACCACTACGTTTTCTGGACCGCCTTCTTTGACTTTTTTATATGTATGAGCCTTTCTATCGTGCTCATATCCAAGCTCAAGCATAAAAGCATCAACTGATTCAGCCATTATTCTAAACCCTTCTGGCATTGTAGTTTTTGCAATCTCAGGATGCTTAAACCATTCATTGCCATAAGCTGCTAATTCTTGGCTTTTAAATACGGAAATCCATTTTGGAATCCAGAAAAACCATTGAAAATGATCATTATCCATAGTTGCATAATATTTTGCGCCTAAATCTTCTCTTGCCCAATCAACATAATTGACTTTGGCATTAGGATGATATTTTAATAATGGTTCTGCTGTTTTCATTGCCCTACCATGTGTAGAAATATAAAAGGCATCCATCGGGATATTTTTATATTTTTCGCCGAGTTTGAAAGCTTGGTTAAAGCCTTCTGGAGTTAATGAATCTATTTCATAATTTGGTAATCCATGTCTAATAACATATATTTTCATAATAAACCTCACTTCAATTATATTAAAAAATCCTTAGAAATACACCTGACTCTTTAAATTTAAAAGGGGAGTAGATCCTAATTTGGTTACTCCCCATTTTACTTTATAGATTTAATGCTCTAGGTAATTACTTTGCGGTATTTCTCTGTTTTAGTTTAAAGACCAAAAAAAGACCTTTAGTTCACCAATTTATCACACTAAATACAATTAGTTATATTAATCTATTAAGCTGTAATTTGAAGTAATTATGGTTCTATTGGATAAATTATAAGTAAAGCCTTCTAGCAATGCTTCTTTATCATAAGTTGTATTATTAATTGTCACGTTCTTTAAAGCAAAGGAACCAATAGGCTCATAAATTGTATTGAACATTGATTCTTCAAAGCACATTCTATGTTCTCCACCAAAATCTATGGAATTGCCTTCGTAGGAATAATCGATTCTTTCGTCAAAGAGAATTTCATTACCAAATATATAATTATATGCACTTATGTCAACGATAAATCGCTCTGTGTAAATACAAACATTATCAAGATAATCATATGTGCAATATAATTCTAATTTGCCCATCTTCATATCAGAACCAGTAAATTCTTTTGTACATTCTGGGTCAAGATATACCTTTTCAATTTCAGTGCCTTCCTTGCGATATTCAATTTCGTATTGGTTAGGAATAATATCAACAACTTTATCTAAGTATTCAAAATCAATAATTCCCTCGCCTTTAAAGTTAGTAAGAGAACCGGAACTAGAAAAAGGTAACCCATCACAAGTTTGAAAAACCTCAACCTCTAAAGAATTTAATGGATATTCATTTATAATTGTGTATCCGTCAGTATTTTCACTTAATGTCCATTCTCCAATGTCATAATCAAATGTTTCAACGTTAGAAAGATTGAAATAAAAAGCATGTTCTTTAATTTCTTGTCCATCTATAAAGTCGCGATAATTATATGAAATGTTGCGTTCAATATTTGTAAATTGAGAATCACTATCCAATGTAAAAATATATTCAATTCCAAATTCGGATAAAGATTCTTCATTATCTTCAGTAACTTCAAATGTCGTAGAAGATTCACCACTAAATTTAATAGTAGTTAAATCGTCAACTTTGTCATAACTAAAATTTGAAGACAAATCATTAATTTTACTAGGACTTTCAACCAATTGACTAAAAAGCAATGTAAAATATTCTTTAAAGTATTCAAGGCTATCTTGATAAGTAGCTTGCTTTAAAAAACCATGCTTCTCGCTATTAGACACATTGACAACACACTCTATTTGTTTTAAGGCTACAAAATCCTCTAAATAAACCAAGACATCCCCATAATCTGTATATGTTTTTGGGTCATCATAAATATTCATAAAATGATTAATGCAATCTTCATTTGATTTATATTCAAATTTTTGATTATCAATTGATGTATTGACGTACATTCTATAAGAATTATCGTCAGCAGATTTCTTGTTAAAATATTGATAAAGAGCATTGCCATTTTTATTCATCTGATACAAGCATTCATTCGAATCATCTTTATAAATAACTTTTTCTTCGTATTTATCTAATTCTTGTCCAAGTTCTGTCATTTCAAATGAATTAGTGCGGCAAAAATCTCCACTATAGTTTTCAAGAAAATTATATGCTTTAAAAATCATTTTATATGCAGTTTGATTTTCATCTTTTTCGTTCGAAGATGAATCATTTGCCTTATTTCCACATCCTGCTAGTACAAAAATAGAAGATAAAAGTAAAACAAATTGTTTATTTTTCATTTTATTGTCCTTTCGAATTAATATTCATAAATTGAATATGTGCCTAAAACAAACTGTGATAAAGAACTATCGTATGTAGAATATTCTTCTTTTTCAATTCTATTGTAAGCATCATAATATGTCACATTTTGTGTTCGAAATTCTTCGGTTTCGTCTTCAATAAGAGTAAATATCTTAGTGGTCTTATTAGATTCATATGCATAGGTTGTATAGCCACCAAGCTTATCGTTTTCGTCGTATTCATTTGAGCGAATTAAATCACCACCATCGTTATAGATATATGTTTCGTAGAAGGAAAGAGTTAAAGTTGGTTCGTCATTCCAATTAGAATACATAATTTCTTTAACTAATCTATTTTCGCCATCATAAACATATTCAACGTATACACGAGGAATAAAGTTTAGATTGTCATTATCATATGATAAATACGTTTCAGAAATCTTATTGTTATTTTCATCATAAACATAGATAAATTTACTTTGATAATTGAAAGCACCATCTTTCTTATCAAAAGTAGAACTTTCAATCATATTTCCATTTGGTGCATAAGCAAATGAGGTGAAATAGTTAGATAAGTCCCACTTTCCTGTTTTGTTGTCATAGAAATCGACTTCTTCAGTAATAATTAAATCACCGGCATAATGAATAGTCGTTCTGCCTTTTTCAATTTCATTTTCAAAATAATTGCTTTCTAAAAGTTGAATAAGCCTGCCGTTTTCATCGTAAGTGTATTCTTCTACAATACTAATTTTTCCATCAGCAGAATAAGTTGTGATTTTTGATGGATCATTTTTAATTTCAAATTTAGTGTTTTTGTTATTGCATCCAATTAATAAGAGTGAACTTGCTAATAAGCAAATGATTTTGTTAGTTTTCATAAAAAGCCTCTTCTTTATTTATTAACAATTCATAACTTTTAGAGCTAACAAATAAGCTCAATCACACTTAGATACCAAAGTTTTTTAAGTGCTTATGAATTGTCATTTTTATTATATAATAAATAATTAGAAAATCATTTATTTATTTGTTGAAATTAATTTTGATTATTTTTTATTTTGTTTCTAATTAACCAAAATATTATATGAAAGCTGATGCTGGCCGAATAACCGACGATTAAGCTTTTGGCCTGCATAAGTTTCCTAATAATGTTGGCTTTGTTTTTGGCCATATAGCAAGTGATGAAAGTGAAGACTTAGCAACATTACCATATGGCAATAGTTATTATAATTTTCCAAGCGAAATCAAAATTGATAAGTCTATAGTTGCAGGAGACCAATTACAAATCACATTTAAAGGTGACTATGATATTAAGCGTTTAGAAATCTATCCAGCTTCTTGTACGATTATTGACGAAATTATTGACTATAAATTAATTGAAACGACAGTAATTGGAAATCACATAGATGACGCAACAATTGGTGAAGCATCAGATCAAATTAGGAATGACTATATATTAGATAATGAATGCGTCATTCTTGACGAAAGCGATAGATACACCTGATTAGATAAATATAATAGAAATGATTTATATCTTAGTGTAAAGAAAAAGAAGATAAATTTTGCACCTGTCCTTCTAATGCAATATGTGAAGAATACCCAATTTATATTGCAGATTTTTACGCAAATAATCCGTGATAATTGTCGTTCTTTAGTTTTTTACTTGTCGCAAAAAATTGAATAAACACGATTTTTGCCGTTTGTTTTTGCCAAACTTGCCTGTCCATCAGCTGTATCTATTAACTCTACTAATGAGATGTTTTTATTTGGCCCACAAACAACTAGCCCAATAGAAAGAGTTTGATGATAATCTGGATAATCTTTGAATATAATATGGCTTGATTTAGTTCTTAATTTTTCTGCAAATTCTTTATATTTTTTATAATCGCATCTGTCACAAATTAGAACAAATTCATCTCCACCCCATCTAATAGCGTGGCAACAATCTTTTACATCTAATAAAAGACTAGAAACTGCAACAAGCACATCATCTCCAAAATAATGGCCATACAAGTCATTAGCTTGTTTAAAGTTATCAAGATCAATCATCATTACGCCTACACTAGTATCAAATCCAGATTCATGTTCTTTTACATAATGTTTTAGCCAGTTTCTATTTTTTAAACCTGTTAATGTATCAGTGTTGGCACTATCAACGACTTTCTTTATTAGTTGTTCGTTAGCGTTAAAAGCTGAATTTTTAATAAATTCAAATAAAAAAGCTAAAAAGAATGCAGCGGCATATGTAAAGGGAAATCTTATATAAAATGTAGTCATTGGATGAGTAAAAGGAAGAGTCGATGGACTAATTTTATGAATAATCGCAATAACAATGATTTCGATTAGCATTGTTCCAGAAGCTAATGATCCAACTTTCCATCCGTATATCATCATTGCACAAAAAGGAAGGAGTAATAACCAATATATTGAGTATCCATCCTCCGTGCCTCCAAAGCATAGAAAATATGTAAATATGATAAATATTACAGCCAAAAATAGATAGCGAGACGGCTTAAAAAGACGAGAGCTAAAAAAAGAAAAGGCAGTCGTTAAAGCACTTAAGATTGACAAGACAAGCGTAACAATAGATAAGACCCATCTTCTAGAAACAATATTTAATATAAAAAATATTAATGCAACGATAGCAAAAGCAGCAGAAACAAGAGCCTGCTGTAGTCGACATCTATATTCTTTATTTTGTATATTTGATTTGTTTGGAATTTCTAATTTGTACATATTTCACCAACGAAAATTATTATACCACGAGACTCGATAGACTGATTAATATTGTGACATTTTTATTATATTTGTATCATAAATTTATATAGCTTCAATTTCGTTTAAATTAATATATTTATATTTTTCATATTGTGACATTTCTATTGATCGTTTTTTCATTGTTGTAATTATTCTTTCCTTTAATTCATCATTGGTTAATTTTCGTCCCGCTGCATCATTTGGATAAAACGGCCCATCAATATGAGTAACAAGTCGATGTTTGTTTTTATAAGGGATTACAGTATTTGTTAAACAAATAACAGGCCTATTCAATCTAATTGGATAACGAAACGAGCCTGATTTAAAATTTCGAATTTTAGTATAATAAGGCCAAATATGCGCTTCAGGATAAATCGTAACAGACTGGCCCTTACCAATTACATGTTCAATGCAGGCCAAATATTTATGAACTCCTTTAGTAGTTGAAGGAAGTGGAATTGCCCCAAGCATTTTAACTATTGTGCGGCAGCCCCTAATTGAGACGGCTTCAGGACCAACAATAATATTATTGCGCCTTTTAAATATCAAATTCGGAGTATAGGCGTCTCCCATATCTAAAATATGATTAGAATAGATAAAACATCCTTTTAATTTTCTTTTACTAACAGTTAGATGATTTATGATTTTTTGCTTATAAACTATTTTGTTCAAAATAAACGCCGCTGGTTTAGCAAAAATAAAATACAAAACAAATTCTAATATTTTATAAATAGGATTATGGTGAATATATTTATATTCGCTCTTCATCATTTTGGGCTTTATATAGTTTTTTGCAAAATCATCGTTTAATTCATCTCTATAATAAATTACTTTATTTTTAGTATGATTTTCTACTTTTGCATATGTTTTTAACATGTTATGCATTTGTTTAAGACAATTAGATTGATTAAATTTTTTTGTGTAGCCCAAATATTTGTTTGAACATTCTTTTCTTTCTGATGGATGTTCAATCCAATAATCGATTTTTTTCGCCAAATCTAGCGGATCATTACAATGAAATAAATTGTGTTCATCTAATGCAAAAGATTTTGTGGCGCTTCTTGGTGAATTAGCTATCACAGGCACCAAGCCGCATGAAATAGCCTCCAAACATGATATTGCTTCAATTTCAATCTCGGCCGGATGAACATATAAATCACAAGAATTAATGACATTAACTAGTTCATCCCTAGAAAAGAATTTAATGATAGGTCTAGAGATATTTAATTTATCGCTTAAAGAGAGAATTTGATCTTTCTTTGGACCCTGACCAGCAAATATTAGTCTAATTTGATTCTTATATTTTGATTTAGCAATTGCTCTTAGCAATATTGGATGAGATTTTTCTTTTGATAACCTGCCAATAAAAAGAATATTAAATTTGTCTTTTAAATAATCCGGTCTAATTATTTCTTTTTTGATATACCTATCATTAACTCCATTAGATATTACATAGGCATTAGTTAGATGTTTTATTTCATTTTCAAACAAATTCTTAATAAATTCTGTTGGATAATGAATGGCATTAACATGTTTGTATAATTTTTTATAAAAGTTCTTATAGACAAGATGATTTATCCATTTTGAATTCATGGTATGAAAAATATGAGAAGTAAAGTTTTCAGCTTGACAATGAAAACTAGCGGTTACGGGTATGCCCATTTTTTTAGCGACTTTTGCAGTTTTACATCCTAATGCGAATGGAATAAGAACGTGAACAATATCTACACCATCTAGCGCTTGCTTAATAATCTTTTCTACTGGCTTAGCCAGACAAACATTATTTTTCTTAAGTATTTTATTTAGTGGCTTAGTTAAATTAATATGAGGAACAACATAATAATTAGGTAAATTCTTTTTATCTTGATCAGGACATAAAATTCTAACTTCCTCGTTAGCATTTATTAAATAACGAATTAGATTCATTGCTGCAATTGTGGTTCCATTATTCTCTTCTCCAAGCACATCGCACACTATTAAAACTTTCATTATCTCTTCCTCCTTGACTATGTATAATTAAATTAGAAATTAGTTTAATGTGTACGCCAAGATAAAGATTGAAGAATCCAATTCTACAGTAAGGAGATTGCAATTCTATGGAAAAAATTAACGAAAATATTGCAAGCAATATAGCAATGTTAAGAAAAGCTAATGGATGGACTCAAGGAGAATTAGCGAATCGATTAAATTATAGTGATAAAGCAATATCTAAATGGGAAAGAAACGAATCTATTCCAGATGTAGAGATACTTAATAATATTGCGCTTTTGTTTAATGTGGATGTCGATTTTTTAATCAAAGAACATAGTGAAAAAGATATTAAAATAAATACCGAAAACAAGAAACTTTTTGTAAGAAATTTATTAATCATGATTATGATATGTGTTGCCATTTTCTTAGTGGCAACAGTTATTTTTGTTTTTGGTGTTTTAAGAAACAAAGAATTGGCAAATAAATTATGGGTGTCTTTTGTCGTGGCGAGTTCTTTTTGCTGCTTAGTAAATGGAATATATGCTAAAAAAGAAAACTACTTGTTAATGCAAATAATAAGTTGGTCATTAATGGTTTGGACTATTATTACATCGTTTTATTGCATTATGTTGGTTTCTAATTATGAAAATGGTTGGTTATTATATGCAATAGGAGTTCCTGTTCAAGCTGCTATTTGTATCTATTTTTTCTGGAAAAAAACTTTTTAAAGTTTGATTTAAAAAAGCTATTTTAAAAATCAATTTTGTAATCATCATATAAAATATGATTATCTAAGTCAAAAAAGCTTGTTGGAATCCAAACTAAAATTGACAATAAAGAAGAAACAAGAATAGATATTAAGTTTTTCTTTTAAAATGACATTTCTTTTTTAAATATTAGATTCCAACATACTTAAAACCAACTTACATATCTAATGTCTCGTTTCAATTATATTAAAAATCCTCAGAATAAATTTCTAAGGACTTAAATTATAATAATGTCAAAATGCCAATAAATTGTATTATTGCCGCTAACAAAACAAAGATGTGAAAAGTCGAATGGTACCACTTCTTGTGATGGCCAATTGAATAGAGAATAGCCCCGATAGAATAGACCAAACCACCAATTAAAATATATAGAAATGTCTTAAAAGGAATTCCGATATTAAATGGATAAAATATAACTATAGCCCAGCCTGCTATTATATAAATAATATAGGATAGAATATTACCGATTTTTGACTCATATGGAATAGCGTTAATAATAATGCCAATAGCAGCTAAAACAAGTTCAATTCCCATAACCGAATTGGAAATTATCGAGGATGATATTCCGAACACACAAATTGGATAATAAGTGGCGAATACAAATGCGTAAATGTCACAATGATCTACTGTTCTTGCATACGCCCTACTTTTGCTATTTATCGGTGAAGAATGATAGTATCCAGAAGTAAAGAACATTACCATCATGAAAAAAGCATATAAATAAAAAGGGAACATATGAGTAAAGTTCAATTTGTATTTTAGTTGATGGATAGTAAAGAAAACAAAAACACAAAGAGCAAAAATAAAGCCTATAAAATGAGAAATGGAATTTAGATTTTCTTCTTCGTTTGTGTATTTAGGAAGAGCCTTAACATCAACTGTCATAATTAATCCCTTCTTTTGCCCAAATAAAAGAAAGCTTGCAATCCAGGACCAGCATGGCTACCAATAATCGGACCCATTTGATATTTCTTGACATCCTTAAAAGGGACTTCATTTTTAATAGCTGAAATAAGTTCATCGAGTTGATATTCGCTATCGGCAGAGCACGCATATAAAATTTGATTTTCTGGTTTAATTACAGTTTCTTTAATTCGCTTAACAATATATTTAATAGTATTTTTTCTACCTTTTAGTTTTGCTTCAATTTTTAGATTGCCATTAGGGGCACATGTTAAAACCGGATTGATATGCAATAAATTTCCAACGAATCCAGCAATTTTTGATAATCTTCCTCCTCTTACAAAGTAAGTTAGATCATCTACTGTATAAAAAGTATTAATGTTTTTCACCATATCTTGAACATAGTTATAAGCATGTTCCAAATCGAGTCCTTGTCTACGAGCTATAGTAGCAACATCTAATGCAACTAATAAACCATTTGACGCAATCAAAGAATCAATAATTTTAATATTCACATTTGGGTTTTCAAACATTAATTTTGAAGCAGCGATTCTCGCTTGATTAATTGATCCTGAAAGGCCTTCGGTTAAAGAAATATGAAGGATATTAGTGTTCTTTTTTATTTGTGATTTAAAGAAGTGATAATAATCAGGTTCATTTAATTGGCTAGTTTTATATTTTATTCCTTTACGCATATTACCGTAAAAAACTTTCATCTTGTCATCATCCATATCATCGAGATAGTCTTCTTCTTTATTGAAGTAATGATAATAGATGATATCAATATCTTTTTTTGCTAGTTCATCAATATTGCCATCACAAGATGAATCGATAGTAATTCTAAATTGTTCCATACATTTGACCTCCGAGATATCAACAATATATAGATGATGTTATTAGATGTCACTCCACTAGAAAAAAACTTGTTCTCTTAATAAAAATTGATTTCGCCTGGCAAGAGAATTAATATAATTCTATGCAAGAAATAGACATTAAAGCTAATTTTTCACGAAATATTAAGGATTTGCGTATATCCCGCAATCTTAATCAAGTTCAACTTGGAGAAAAGATTAATTATTCTTCCAAAGCTATTAGCAAGTGGGAGAATGGAGATGTTTTACCAGATGTTGTTGTTTTAAAAATGCTCGCAGATTTTTTTAATGTAACAATTGATGATTTAATTTCCGATAAAAGCATTGTTAAAAAGTCACACAAAAAAGTGAATCGATTATTAACGACTGTAGTTAGTTCTTTAACTGCCTATTTAGCTGCAGCAATTGTCTTCTTTATATTAGTCTTATGTAAAATTGATAAAGCATGGATTTCCTTTATCTATGCCATCCCTACTAGTACAGTGATTTTTCTTGTTTTTTCTTCAATTTGGTATTCAAGAAAGCAAATAATGATTTCCGCTATTGCAACCGTTTGGGCTTCTAGCTTGCTCATCATGTTTTTGATGTCGTTCAAAATATTTTGGGTGGTATTAATTATTGCTGCAATATTATCTATTTTGGCAGTAATATTCTTCTCAATTAGATTTAATATCAAAAGAAAAGAAGAATAAACAATTTCATTAATCGCGTTTATAAATATCTCTGGTATAAACTTTTTCAAAGACATCTAGTAATTCATCATTATATCTATTTGCAATAATAATATCTGCTGTCTCTTTAAATTTATTAATATCATTAATAACTTTGTTATTTTCAAAAAGCTCACCTTTAAAAGTAGGTTCATATATTACTACTACTGCGCCGAGTTCTTTTAACTTTTTCATAACACCTTGAATAGAAGATTCTCGAAAATTATCGCTTTTTGTTTTCATTGTAAGACGATATATACCAACTATTGGATTCTTTTTATTAGTTAAAGAATAAACTTTTTCCGCTATATAATCTTTTCTAACATTATTAGCCTCTACCACTGCTCCAATAATAGTATTTGGAACTTGTTCGAAATTCGCTCTTAATTGTCTTGTATCTTTCGGTAAACAATATCCACCATAGCCAAAAGATGGATTGTTATAAAAATTACCAATACGAGGGTCGGCAGAAACACCTGCAATAATTTCTCTAGTATCCAAGCCTTCGACTTCTGCATAAGTATCTAATTCATTAAAAAATGAAACACGTAATGCTAAATAGGTATTAGCAAATAATTTAACTGCTTCCGCTTCACTAGAGCCCATAATATGTGACTCGATATTCTTTTTAATCGCCCCTTGTTTTAATAATGAAATAAAGTGATTTGCTTTTGACTTTTGAAGTGGAAAATCATTAGAAAGGCCAACAATAATACGTGAAGGATATAAATTGTCATATAACGCTTTGCCTTCCCTTAAAAATTCAGGAGAAAACATCAAATTATTTAAATTATATTTTTTAGAAATATATTTAGTGTATCCAACAGGAATAGTTGATTTAATGACTATTGTCGGATTTTCATTAACTTTTAAAACATCCTCAATAACTCTTTCGATGCTAGATGTATCAAAATAATTCTTTTCTGGATCGTAATTAGTCGGAGTAGAAATAATAATATAATCAGCATCTTTATAAAAAGGGAGTCCGTTTGTTGTGGCTTTTAAAAACAATTCTTTATTTAATAAATAATCTTCAATTTCCTTATCAACAAGAGGAGATATTTTTTTATTAATTAAATCCACTCTTTCTTTAGAAACATCAACTGCCACAACGTCATTGTATAAAGATAAAATAATGGAATTGCTTAAACCAACATAACCAATACCTACAACGACAATCTTGTTTCTACGATTACTAAAACCTAATTTATTTTGTAATGCTTCCATTAATTTTTCGTATTTAAAATTATTTAAATAAGAAGAATCATTTTCATATCTTAAATAAGTGCGTAATGAAATATTTAAAAGATCACTTGCTTGTTTTTGTGTAAGCTTAGCGCTTTTTCTTATTTCTTTTAATGTCATGATTTTATTATATCTCTTTTGGCGTGTTTTACAATATTTGAAATATGCCATTTTGTCATATGAAGAATATTATGATAATTGATTACTAATTAACAAATAAATTAGTTATACTAATTATCGAGGTATGAATATGAAACATATTTGGATAAATGATAATAACCTATTAAATACAGAAGTATATTTTGAATATCAAAACAGCAAGCAAATAGATGAACTTGTTTTATCAATCGCACCATTTTATACGGTCTTTTTTGATAACAAAGTAGTTTCTTATGGTCCAGAAAGAACCGCTGCTGGATATTCAAGAATTAGAAAACTTAATGTTCCAAAGGAAGTTAAAACTATCGTCATTAGGGTAACAAGTCATGGTTTCCCAAGCTATGATTGTGATTTCCAAGATCCATTCTTTGGATGTGATGTTATTAAAGATGAGAAAGTAATCGATGACTGCACTTCTTTTAGAAGTTTTAAATCAAATAGAAAAGTTCAAGATTCAGAAAAATACACTTTTCAAAGAGGATTTGTTGAAATTTATGATTTAAAAAATGTTGAGTACTATGATGTCATTAAAAAGGAAGTTAGTTCCCCTATTATCCTTGAAAATGGAGTAGGCGATACTTGTTTATATAAACATCAAGATTTTATTAGAAAAGATAAACATGAATTCACTACTTTTGATGAAATTGCATCACAATGGTTCAAAAAGAGTCCTTTGATTTCACCAGTAGTTAAGTTTGAAATTGACGAAGAATATTTATCTAGATTTATCAACAATGGTTCAACTTGTCATGAATTTGAATTAGAAGTAGAAAAAACTGGATTATTAAAATTCGAAGTTGAAGCAAAAGAAGATAATACTGAAGTATTAATAACATTTAATGAATGTTTGCCTGATGGAAAATGGATATTTGCAAGAGGTGCATGTATCGATGTTGTTATCCTTAAATTAAATAAAGGCAAAAACACAATTATTACAAGCGTTCCATACACTCTTAAATATTTAAGAGCAATCTCTAAAAAAGAAATTGAAATAACTCCTTCAATGATTCTTATTCAAAATGATAGAGTTGAAAGAAAGATTATTTCAAAAGATGCGAAGATTCAAAAGATTTATGACGCAGCTTTAAATACATTTATCCAAAATGCAGTTGATGTATTTACAGATTGTCCTGGTAGAGAAAGAGCGGGATGGTTATGCGATTCATATTTCACAGGCATTGGAGAACACTACTTCACTGGTAAAAATGACATCGAAAGATGCTTCTTGGAAAATTTCATTCTTTCCAAAACCGAAGAAATTGAAGAAAAGATGCTTCCTATGACATTCCCAAGCCAATGCTTTGATAAGACTTATATCCCAAACTGGGCAATGTGGTTTGTTCTTGAGGTTGATAGATATTATAAAGAAACAAATGATAAATCCTTAGTTGATTTAGCTAAAAACAAAATCATGGACTTATTAGACTTCTTTAAAGAATTCGAAAACGAAGAAGGACTATTAGAGAATTTAAGAAGCTGGGTCTTCGTAGAATGGTCAATATCCAATTCTCCAGATTATCTTAAATGTATCAGCTTCCCTACCAACATGCTTTATAGCAAGATGTTAGAAACAGTTTCTCGTTTATATGAAATGCCAGAAATAAAAGCAAAAGCAGATAAAGTTAAAGAAGCTGTTAATAAATATTCATATAACGGTAAATATTATTGTGATAATGCGATTAGAGTAGATGGAGTTATTACTCCTTGTCGTGATCATGTTAGTGAGACTTGTCAATATTACGCTTTATTCTTTGAAATGAATAATAACAAAGAATATTCTAATAGAATATTAAACGACTTCTCACCAAAGATTACTGAAAATATCGATAATGTTGGTAAGAGCAATGTCTTCATTGGATATTTCTTGAGATTCTTGTGGCTAGATAAGATCAAAGAATATAGAAAAATTGAAGAAGAAAGTAAAGATTACTTCTATAACATGGCAATCAAAACAGGAACATTATGGGAAAAAGATCAACCTAATGCATCTTGCAATCACGGATTCACTTGCTCTATTGCCGCTTTATTAGCGAAAGCCGCTAATAATTAATTAAATAAAAGCCCTACACTTAACTGTTGAAATGTGTAGGGTTTTAAAATGCTTATCAAAAGGTAAACAATATTGGCAAGTATAAGTAATAACTACTTTACTAATAACAAGAGATTTGCCCATTTCTGAATCTTCTTCAAAACGAGACATATACTGTCTTTATTCAAAAATAAATCAACTATTGTTTCGTTACAGTGATAGTCGCCTTGTAACCATTAATTGAATCAACTCTAAAACTCCATCCCAAATTAATGTTTTGATTGAGTTTACCAGAATTGACAAATTGATTGGCAAAAGCATTCATTGAGAACGAACTTCCAGCAATAAATAAATCTGATGATGAGAGTTTATTTTTAGTTGTGTAAGTTAATGAAGAATTATTTCTAATAAGTTGCAATTCATTATATTTACTATAGACACTTGATGTAGATGTTGCTAAAGGTGAAGCATGTCCTTTTGTTGAAGATGTGTATCTTGTATTAGTCAACATCTTCTCTACTCCATAATATGAATTATAAGATGGGTTAGTAGTTACTTGGCTTGCGTAAAAATTAGAATCACTATTTACATATAATAGTCTTCCATCAACATGCCATAATCTAACTCCAACAATATTTGGACCCTTAGGATATGTTGAATCATATTGATATGTTGAGTCTAACTGATTTAATCCTGTTGGAGAATAAAGTTCAAGAAGGAAATATTCATCAAAAGGAGAATCATAACTATTCCAATTTGGCGTTAGCAAAATAACATCTCCGCTTGATTGGAAATCATTAATTGTAATAGTCATAGATTCAGTAGGAATATATGGATTAACCCAACCATATTGCATGCATGAATATGGATCATGTCCTCCCACGTTATAATCCTGCATTGAGAATCCAGCAGCAGGAGAAGTTTGATTAGAATAATCATAATAATCGTTGATACCAAATACGTGACCCATTTCATGGATATAAGTATGGGTATCAATATTACAATGAGATGTATCTCCATTTGCATAAGCTGTTAATGAAGAATCGTCATCATACATAAAGTCATAACTTGCCCAGAAATAGACATTTGGAGTTGGGTTAGTTTTATTAGAGTTATTATTTTGTAACCAATACGTAAATGCCCATAAATTAGATGCACTAGTATTGTTCATAGCGTTATAGTCAGGAGCACCATAAATAAGAATGACTCCATCAAGATGACCATTGTTATCTCTATCGTAATCTCTTCTTGATTCATTTGAATGGTTAGAGAAATACCAATTAGTCGCACTTTCTACTAAAGCATCAGTGTTATCCGCTCCTGTAGTTTCAGAATAGAAGGAGGTTGAACTGCTACCGCATTCATACCATTCAGATACAGTTCCGTTTAATGATAACGCCCCATGAGATTCTTCTTCATAGAATGTCTTAACACTTCTCCATCCTGTTTCCTCGTTTGAGCCAAAATAAGCGGTTTTTATATCATTTCTAACTATTTCCCTATTGGTTGAAGAAATGTATTTATTTGAGTCAGTAAACCACACTGGAATGACAAGTAGCTTTGCTGTTCCTATTGTTGGACAAGCATCGATATCATAAATGTTATTTTCTATGTAGTTCGAGATATTCTTCTTTAATTCCGTTTTAGCATATGTAAGAGCAGGATTAACATTAACAACACAAGAAGCAGTTAATTCCTTATTATCTATATCTTTAGCTTTCACAGTGATTGTTGCCGTTCCCTCTTGTAAGGCAGTGACAACTCCATTATCGATAGTAGCTACACTTGTATTGCTACTTGTCCAAGAAATATCTTTTTGATTGCAATTTGCTGGAATGTAAGTGACAGATAAAGTTTTATTTTCATTTACATTCATTGATAAAGTTGATGGAAGAGAAATACTTGTTGGATAAATAGGTGTTCTATTTTCTTGTTTATATAATTGAACATCTTGTAATGTTGAGGAAGTATAGTTTAAGAATCTTGGGCTACTAGCATTATAAAATAATGAGCCTAAGCCAGAGTTTGTAGAAGTTATTGTTGCTTTATTAGATGAGATATTAATGACAAATTCATTTGTTCCAACATCCCAACTCATAGATTTAGTAGTTAGGAAGCCTAAAAGTTTTCCTTCATTATTAGCCAAAGTCCATCTATTAGTTGAGCCGCCTAATGTCAATACAGCTGTTTGTTCACCTAAAGAAGTGATTTTAGTTTTATCGTTTGAGAAAGTAGAAGTAACACTTTCCATATAAGCATTACCACCAAAATTACCAGCAGTAACTCCATAAGCATTGCTTGCTATAACATAGTTATCTCCTATTACTAAGTCAGAAGCATCTGTAACTAATGTCCATTCTTTATTAACGGCATCTGGATCGATAACTGTAATATAAGCTTCATCGAATATATTCGAATTACTTGATAGATAAACCTTTAATGTCCAGTTTCCAGCAATACCAAACTCTTTTGAAATATCATGAACAACACCATTTGGATTTGATAATTCATACGAAATACCATTTAAAGATAATTCATCGTATTCAAGATCAATAGAAGAGCCATCTGAATAATTTAAAGAAACTAAGATATTATCTTCTAACTCAAGTACATCAGAAACAACATATTCATCATTGATTAATATGACTTCAAGACTAACAACTTTTGGAGCATTGTCTTCTACTGTTATATTAATAACTACTGGCAAATAATTCTTATAATTAACTGTTAATTTATAATTACCTGTTTGAGTGAACGGCTTTGATGAATCGACTATATTATTTGATGGATTTCTTAATGAATATGTATATTCACCTTTATTGATAGGTTTTGTAGAACCATCAGAATATTTTTCATTTACTGATAAGGTGTTTGCATTATCAAAAATATCTCCAACTTTATAAGTTGCAGTTCCGTCATTCGCGGTAAATCCAACCACATCAATAGGAGTTATAGTTTGATTATTGCTAACATATAAAGAAATTGGGTTTTGACCATTTGAATAGCAAGAGAAGATGCCACTTGAACTATTGTATTTAATATTGTTTTTAGAATTCTTGCCTTGAGCAATAGCAGTAAAACTAGTAGAACTAATTGTAAATAAGAAAGAAGCATTATCATCAATAGATGATTGAATTCTTAGATAGTTACCGCTTCCACTTGCGGCATATAAATATCCATTATTGATAGAATCATAGAATGCATATGTATTTGCTTTTGTTCCAGCTTTTAATTCAAATATCGCGACATTATTGTTAGTCCAAGAAATTGTTTTATTAGTGTTATCTTTATTTATTGTGGCTTGTCCCCTATTGTTATTGTTTTGAGTAGTTGACATTGCATAATTAGCGTTTGCTGCCGCAATAACAACTTTACTTCCAACGGAAATTTGATTTGCATTAGTAACTAACTTATATGAAGAAGGACCACTATTTTCAGCAGATGGATTAACTTCGCATGTATAAGTGTATTTGATGCTATTAATATCAACGTTAGAATCAAAAGCCTTAAATTCAACGTAATAAGGATGAGAAGATAAAGAATAAGTAATTCCACTACTTAATTCGTTATAGCCTCCCCAAGTAGAAGCGTCATATGATGTTCTAAACTTTAATGTTCCGTTACCTTGATAATTTGTAGTAATGCTATTAATTGATAAAATATGATCCTTATTAGCAATAGAACCATCTTTATTGATAACTACATGTCCAACATTACTTGTTGAAACATTAGTATAACTAAAATCAACTTTATATGTGCCGTTATCAGTATTTTGAGAAATAGTTGTAGAAACATTATTTCCATTGACTTTATTAGTTGAATTCAATGTTAAAGAATAGCCTGGATCAGCTTTTAGACTCATCTCGTTATTTGATGAGATACTAACCGCAGTTCCTATGGCCAAAAAACTAGTTGTTACCAATAATGCCAACTTCTTTTGCTTACTAAACATAATTATTCATAAGAATGATTATACCTTATTTGAGAGACTTTTAAATCGATGACAAACAAAAAGTCACCTTATTGGAGTGACTTATTTGTGTAAAATATAATTCTTTTGAGCCTCAAATTCTTCATCAGATAGAACTCCAGATTTATGCAGTTCATTGAGTTTTGTTAATTTATCAATTTCTTCGTTTGTTAAAGGTTCGTTTTTGACTGTAAAATCTGCATCAACATAATCAGTCCCATTTTTCACTGCATCCCTACCAGCATTTATTAACGCGACAAGAGTATCAGGACGATGATTATATAAGAAGCAAGTTTTATCATCGGTAAGCTTAATAGTTGTGACGCATTTAATGCCCTTAGATACATTCATTGAAACGACATCTTTATAGTAAATGGAGAATCCAAATTGCTTTTGGCTATCATATCGAGGAACAAATTCAAAATAATCTTTATAAAAGAATACGGAACCATCCGCTTTTTTAGTATCAACAATCATTTTCTTTCCAACATATTCCATACTAGTATTGTCCTATTTGTTTTAAATACCTTTCTAAGATAACCATTGCAGCCGCACTATCAATGATGCTCTTTTGCTTTTTTGAATTCTTATTATTGCTATGCAATATTTCACTAGCTTCAACCGTGCTATTTCTTTCATCGACTTTAGTGATATCTACATTAGGAAAAAGTGGTTCAATTTTCTTAATGAACATATCAACAATTGGAGTCATTTCGCATGGATCACCACTAGGATAAAGAGGTAACCCAATAACGATATGTTCAACTCTTTCAAGTTCAATTGCTTTTAGAAGCATTTTAATGCATTCATCATAATCTCCAGCGTGGAATTTAAGGTTTGGTAAAGCTGTGACAAACATGCCACTACGAGATATTGCTAAGCCTAATGAGCCTTTACCTAAATCTAATGCTAATATATGCTGCTTCATACAGGTATTATATACCAAGCCATGAATCTAATGCTGATTTAAATTCATTAGCCATTTCACTTGACATTTTTAAATACGAAGCGCCATGTGGTTGATCTGGTAATGCGAATATTTTTATATTTGGATTATCATTTTCAGGCATTCTTACTGCGTACCAAGTATCTGTTTGTCCATATATCATAGCGATATTTGCCTCTGTTGTAGCTGATAAATTAATTAATTTATTTCTAAATTCATCTGAATATGTAAATTGAGATATTTGTTCTGGGGTAAAAAGCATCTTTTGCCATAGTCCCACTTCTTCATCCTTGGAAATGGTTATTAATGAAGAAGGTAATTCTTGTTCTTCTAATTCATTTCTTAAGTAAGAAAAGTCAAAACGATAATTACCCATTTCTGCAATCGATTGATAAACATAGCATTGAAATGTCGAATCATAATCAAACGCACTTGCAGGTGAATTGTTATCTAGCCAATTATAAAGTGCATCAATATATAATTGATGTTCATCTTTACTTGTAGAAGGATCATCAACTTTCGGCATATTCATAATACGTTTGATGGCATTAAAATCGTGATTGTATTGCCAAACAGCAGTCGCGCTATCTAGTACTAAAACATCAAATAGATTGTCTTTGGTGACATAATCCCTAAAATGCATGTATTTATCTAAAGCGCTGTTATAAACTTTATCAGCTAAAACATCTCTATTTTTAAAGAATTCAATTTGAAAATCTTTTATTAATTCTCTATATTCTCTAGCAGTCTCTTCACCATATTTAGTAATACCAATTGTCTCATAAATATTTTTGAAAAACCTATCATCATCAACGCCGTCGCATAAAGGAGCAACGTAAGGAACAAACGCATCACAATCATTTGGATATAATAATGCTTGAACATTAGTAACATATCCACCTTTTGAGGCACCAGTCATTATCTTTTTGCCAAGCATAATATAGCTTAGATTATCAATGATAAAATGAATATCTTTTGCAGCCTGTTCACTAGTTAAATATTTCCAATAATCAGTCCCGCTATAATCTAATTCTTCAGGTCGAGATTGAAAGAAAAATCTGTGTTCAATGTTTACAAAATTAGCAGAATAAAGTTTTGCTAGTTCATGTCTATCATCCCCGTCAAAATATGACGACCTATAATAGTCATCTAGCATATAGCCATGGCATTGGTAAACAACAGGAGCATCTTTTTTATAGTAGCCAATTTCAACTCTTAAGGGGAAAGTACCAATAGAAGGATTATTCCAATCTAAAGGCATATCAAATGTAACCAAGACTTTATTTGAGAATATTGGAGTTGTTGTAGTTTGAGTAATTTTCTTAATGTCCTTTACTCTATTGATAAGCTTAAGCTTATCAATAAACTTCATATCATCGCTAAAAGAGTAGCCTGAAGATTCAGAAATTGTTTCTACCGGTCCACATCCAGCAATTGAAAAAATTAGGGACGATAAAAATAGTAAAGGGAAAATTTTCATTTTCATAGTTATCTGCCTTGTTCAATCATCATGTCAGCAATCTTAATAAAGGCATAATTATTTGCGCCTTTAACAAGATTGTATTTATCACCTAAATCACAAGCAGTCTTGTAGATATTAGTGAAAATATTCTTCATGATATCTTGTAATCTATTATCAACTTTTTCAAATGACCATTTTTCATTTGCGTTGTTTTGGATAATTTCTAAACCAGAAGTAGCAACACCACCGGCGTTGCTTGCTTTGCCTGGAGAATATATAACTTTATTTTTAATAAATAATTCAGTTGCTTCTAATGTACATGGCATATTTGCACCTTCGAATACACCAACAACACCATTATTAATCAAAGTTTGCGCATCTTTTTCATCTAATTCAAATTGAGTTGCACATGGGAATGCGACATCACATTTGATAGACCAAATATCTTTACAAGATGGTAATACCTTTGCATTAGGTTTAACTAAAGCATAGTTTTTTACTCTACCTCTTAAGTCTTCTTTAATGTGTCTGATTGTTTCAAAATCAATACCATCTGGATCATAGATTGTATTATTGCTATCGCTCATAGCGACAACCTTGCCACCTAATTGAGTTACTTTTTGTAAGCAATATAAAGCAACATTACCACTGCCGGATACGACTACAGTCTTGCCTTCTAATGTTGTATTTAAATATTTTTGTAAAGCGTATTTTGCAAAATAGGTTACTCCGTAACCAGTTGCTTCTTTTCTTGCAAGAGAGCCACCTAAATATAATGGCTTGCCAGTTAACGAACAATCTGATTTACCAGAATATTCTTTATAAGCCAAATACATTGCTTCAATTTCTCTACCGCCAACACCAATATCGCCAGCAGGAACGTCTTTATCAACACCAATATAAGGATAAAGTTCTTTCATGAATGCTCTACAGAAGTTAATAACTTCGTTATCAGATTTTCCTTTAGGATCAAAGTCACTACCGCCTTTACCACCACCCATAGGTAATGTAGTTAAAACATTCTTAAAGATTTGTTCAAAACCTAAGAATTTAAGAATTGATAAATTAACAGAAGGATGGAATCTTAAACCACCCTTATAAGGTCCATTAACATTATTAAATTGAACTCTATAGCCTTTATTAACATGTTCAACACCATTGTCGTCTTTCCATTTAACATCGAAAGTAATAACTCTATCTGGAACAACAACTTTGTTAAAAATATCGTGTTCAACATATTTTGGATTATTTAATACTGAAGCATCGAGCGATCCAAACATCTCTTTTACAGCTGCTTCAAATTCTGGTTCAAATGGTTTTTTCATAATTTAATTTCTCCTTCTTAATTTAAATTATCTAAATATATAAGTCCGGTACCGCCATGATATTCGTTCGATTTTATCCACCATCGAGCAGAGGCGGTATTGAATTCATAATGAAAATTTATAGTGTTTGCTTCATAATCGTAAAAAACTTCATCGCTAATCAAAGCACATTCTTTTTCTGAGACATACGATGTCGCCTGGATGGAGAAAAAGAAAACAATTCCGTTTTCGCTGTAATCTGTCAAATAATAGTAACGGCAGCAATCATATTTGAATTTATAATCTGGTTTATCGCTTTCGATTGCTTCTTTCCATTGAATTATGCCTCTCATAGCCATTCTTTGATATTCCTTGCCATTTCCTTGGTTGCAAGAAATTAAAAGCAAAATAGGAAAAAGTAAAATTGAGGCTTTTTTAAAACTACTCATTAAAATCGCCCCCTTTATAAAGTTGAAGATATTGTTCAAAAGAATTAAGGTTAGAGACGTTGCCGTTAATTGAACTACATCCGAATTCAAGGTTTTCGCATTTTTCTTTAACTGCTTTTGCAAATTCCTCCATATTATTAACTTCAACAGCAGAGGATATAGAAGAATCAATTGTTTCTTTACAACCACAAATATCAAAACAAACTGTGGGAGTATTAAAAGATTGAGCTTCAATATTAACTGTAGGGAAAGTATCTTCTAAAGAAGGATTAACAAAAACATTACATTCTTTAAAATATTTTGAAATAACTTTTTTGTCTTTAATTTCTCCTAATTGAATAATATTGTCTCTTAAAGGGAAATCGCTTTTCGTCAAGCCAGCAACATACAATCTATATCTAGGTCCGAGTCTATCCATTAAATCCGCCAATAAATGTTGTCCTTTTTTGTAATTCCAAATAAAAGAACAAGCAAATAATTCAAATTGATGACGTTCTAAAGATTCATAATCAAAATCTTTTAAGGAAATTCCATTTTTAATACAAATAATTTTGGATTTTGATAAATAAGATTTAAGAGCAACACTACGCAGCCATTCAGAAGGACACACAAATGTCGCTTCTTTTAAATTTGTGAAAAGTTGTTTTTTAGCCATCCAGTTTTTCTTCGATTTGTCTAATAAAAGAGATTTTGGGTATTCACTTATTTGGCCGCAAGAATGGCAACCTGTCATCCATTTTTCACACTTTGAATTAGTAAAATGACAACAATGGCCAGTCATAAGCCAGCAATCATGCAATGTAAAAATAAGTTTTCCGGTAAATTCATTTTTTAAATAGCACATTAAAATTTTGATATTCAAATAATAACCATGCAAATTATGCAAATGAATAACCTCAGGATTGATGGATTTAATATATTTAATGAGTTTTTTTGTTGCTTGTGTAGAATTAAATCCTTGATTATCAAATAGTCTGCTAAGTGCGCCATCAAGATTAACACCAAATTCAGTATTGATTTTGTAACATTTGATTTCATCAACCATATCGCCTCGAGCAAAAGCAAAATACGCCTGCCCACCATTTTCGTTTACGTAATGAGCCAAGCCTTTACATATATTGCCGGTTGAACCGAAAGATACAGAATTAATAAATAATATTTTCATAATTATTTAAGTCTATCACTGCTTTGTCCTATATGATATATATCATCAAAGATATCACACAATTTGTAAATATAGGCTTTTTCAGAAAAAGATTCTGAATATGAGTAATTTTCAATTTGCTTTTTAATCATTTCTTCCCTATTGTTAAGCAAATATCTAATGGAATTTTCAAGAGCGGTTGAATCACCTGCTTGATTGATAATTCCGCACTTACCAAAGAATTCTTTTACACCACCAACATCAGTTGATACAACATAGTTTCCAAAAGAAATTGCCTCTAATAGGGATATAGGCATCCCTTCAGAATATGAATGTAAAACAACAACATCTGCTTTAGTTAAAACCTCATGTTTTTTATCGCCACTAATATATCCGTAATAGAAAATATCTTTATCTTTTTCGTATAAGGAACTGAATTTATCTTCGTTTTCTTTTCCCAACAAATTTCCAGCAATATGCAACTCAAACTCATTTCTTTCAGGCATTTCTCTTGCAACATTCATAAGATCATAAATGCCCTTGCAATCGCAAATTCCGCCAATATAAAGAAGGGAAATTTTGCTTTTTTTATGGGAATTAATTTTGTTGTCCATTTCGTCTTGAGTTAAACGAATTTTGCAACAATTAGGCAAAACAAATATTTGAGGCTTAGAAATGTGACTTTTCACAATTTTTGCAAAAGGAGATGACAAGCAAGTTATTCCGTCGACATATTTAGACATATTTCTAAAAATGTATTTTCTTGTTTTTTTAGTAAATACTAATTCATAATCTGCCGAGTGAATTGTAACTACAACTTTTGTCTTTTTATTCTTTTGCTTTGCCAATTTTGAAAAATAAGTATCGCGAACAACAGACAAGCCAGTGCCTGTTTCAAAAAGAATAACATCATATTTTTTTGCTTTTAATTTATAAATTAAGTCTTTTCTTATTTCCAAAGCATTTTTAAGATTTTCAAATTTAATTTTTCCCGCAGTGTCTGGTCTTCTTTTAACCTTAGCTGTATCTAAAAAATCAAATGTATAATCTCTATCAACTGCATAATGACAATTATCTAATATTGAATTAACAAGTAAAGTAAAGCCACCTGGTGTACGTCCATTACTTCCAAGAGTACCAACAACTAAAACATTTTTCATGTTTATTCCCCTTTCAAAACTTTCTCTAATTTTTCAAAAAAAGCATTTCTATTAAATTCTCGAATATATAAATTTCGTGCAAGTGAAGACATATTGTTTTGCTCTTTCGAATGATAAAAACTTAAAATCGCTTCCGCTAATGAGCTCGCATCTTCTGATTCAGAAACAAATCCTACATTATGATTCGAGACAAGATTGTTCGTTGCACCGCTTGCGCAAGAAATAATTGGCAAACCTGACGCTAAATAAGATTGAACTTTTCCAGGTATTGTCATTCTAGCGTAAGAGTTGTTTTCCAAAGAAACAATAGCAGCATCCATACTTGAGTAAATTTTCGGCATTTCATTTAAAGGTTTAGACCCATGAAAAATAACATTAGAAAGCATATAATCTTTAGCTTGTTTTGAAACAGATTCTTTTTCACTACCATCTCCATAAATGTGTATGAAAATATTTTTGTTTTCTTTTATCAAATTAGCTGCTTCAACAATTGTATTGCAAGATTGTGCTTTTCCAATATTCCCAGCAAAAATAATATTGCATAAATTGCCGTGGTCTTTATTTTCGCATTTTTCTTTTTCAAATATGGTTTCAGCATATTGAGGCAAATAGCCAATTACCGGTTTGGAACAGTTAAGATAGTTTTGAATGTAATCTATATGATCGTTTGTAGCGACAGCAATGCTATCAAAGGCATTATAAATATTAATAGATTTTCGTTTGTAAAAATTATAAATAATTCCGTCTTTTTTGACTCCTCCAGCCAAGAGACTTTCAGGCCATAAATCCGTCTCATACATAACAATTCTTGAACCATATTTTTTCTTGTAATATATCGCTGGGCCACAAGATAAGATTGGAGAAGTCTCGTTGACCATCACTACATCAAAATCATGGTTCATTTTTCTCACTGTTTTTTTAGCAAACAAAGGAAAAGAATAATAATTCAAGAATCTATTAATAAGGCCATGCTTTCTTGGGCGTTCATAGCTTCGAACAATCTTTACACCGTTGTGCTCTTGAATTCTATTTTTACCATTTTTATACTCAACAAAAATATAACCTTTTGGATAATTCGGAAGTCCCGTTAAAACAGTAACATCGTTATCTCTTTTAGCCAGTTCTTCAGCGATGTCGGTTATTCTAAAATTTTCTGGCCAATATCTTTGTGAAACAATCAATATCTTCATTTTAATTACCCATTTTTTTAAATAAGTTTAAATAATTATTTGCACAATTGATAATCGAATACTCTTGCGCCTTTTTCATATTACAAATTGAATATATTTCTAAAAGTTTATTGTCTAAAACTATTTTCATTGCTTCAACAAGCTGTTCTTTTTGTCCGACTTCAAAAGTAACTCCATTTTCTTCTGAGACAACATCCGGAATTCCACCAACTTTTGGAGCAATAATAGGAAGGCCAGCATTCATTGCTTCTAATATTGAAATTGGATTACCCTCAAATATAGAACTAAGAGTAAAGACTTTTGAGTTATTCAAATACTGGTAAACGTCACTTTGCGATCCGACAAATGTGATTTTATTATGGCATTCTAAGCAATTTGCATATTTATTCATTTCATCAAAAAGTTCTCCTCCACCAACACAAAGTAATGAGGAAGTTTGATGTGTTTTCCAAAAATCATTAAAAGCATCAAAAAGTAATTTGTGATTTTTTTGAATTGAAAATCTCGCAACGCAAACAAAATCGTATTGTCTATTACTAAATTCAATATTTCTAGTTTGTTCAATTAAAGGAACGCCATTATACACAGTTTCAACTTTAGAAGTTTTATAAAATTCGCAAATTGATTTGGAAATTGAATCAGATATGCCAATTAACTTAACATTATTAGCTTTGACATATTTTTTTAAAACCATTCGAGATAATTTAGTCCCCTCGAGGTCAGCTATATTATGAACTGTATAATAAACATCCCATTTCCTTCTCTTTAAGCCGAAAGCAAGAAAATAAGTAACAATACCTGAAACATGAAAATGAATAATGTCTGGATTAATTTGCTTAATCGTTTTTTTGAACACTTTCGAGCACTTCAAATCGAAGCCTTTTCTTTTGTGCAGTGAATAGAATTTAGCATTCTTTGGTCGCTTAATATCTTCAAAAGAATCATGTATTTCATCAAACAAAGAGACGATGTGCAATTCAACCTCACTACTAGTAATTGTCTTGCATAAATTATAAAACATAGTCTCTGCGCCGCCTCTTCCAGACAAGCCAGAAATTATCTCAACTATTTTTAACATGTCTAGAACCTCTCAATTTCTTTAAATCAGCCACAAATATGTTCTTAGAATTATCACCGGCTAAAAATGAAACCAATACTCCAATAACATATGCATAAATTTTTTGAGTATGAAGAGCAACGGAAAACATAGCGCATGTAAATAATGAAATGATAATCAAAGGTAGCCAATATTTATTTCTTTCGTCTTTAGGAGTTTTAAAATATTGAACAATGCTAATGACGTAACAATATGAGAAAAGGACTGTTCCCACAATGCCGTAATTGCACAAAGATTCAGAAAAATGATTATGAGACCAGCAGTCGCCATATCCTCCATAAGTCGCAAAGCCCCAAATACCAAATCCAAAAAGTGGCTTTCTTGTAAAAAGATTCATGCCATCTAAGAACATATTAAACCTATCAATGGTACTATAATCATTTGTTTTGCCTCCACCAATAGATTGTCCTGATAAAGTAGAAATAAAGCTAAAAATTCTGTCTCTTAAAAATGACATAAATGGTAAAAACAATAAAACAATACCAACGGTTAAAGTTGCGCCTAAAACGGTTAATGAAACCCAAAGTTTTTTGTTTTTGAAATAAAATATAAAGCAGAGAATAAAAGCTACAATAACAATCAAAATAAATATTTTAGATCCAGTTGAAACACCACAATAACCAAATGCAAATAAAGATAGAAAATTTATAATTTTAACAATTAAGGATTTGCCAAAGAACAAATAGTAGAAAGCAAAACATGCTCCAAGTCCAAAAAATAATGCAATGTCGTTTTGGTCACCAAAATAGTCACCCAATCTAAGCGACGATAGATGAATAAGTTCATGTCTATACTTGAAGCAGAAAATAAATCCAAAAACTATTGTTGCGATATATGTCAAAAACAGCAAAACGCTCTTACTGTCTTTATTTGCTTTTGCATATACATAAATAATAAACGACGTAATTGAAAGAAGAATAGGCGTTAAATTAAATCCATTAAATCCATTCAGCAAACTTGAAAACAACGCTGATACAGCGAATAAAATCATTGACGCACCAATATAGTCAAAGCTAGCCTTATAAAAAATCAAAAGTGAAAGTCCCATCATTGCGAACATAGCAATTGTAATAACCCAGGTTACCGAACTAAGCCCACCTATGAAAGAAAATGCTGGTATTGATAAAAATGAGAGGAAGAAAAGGAAATAGGTAGTAACATCAAAAACGACATTTATTTTAGATTTCGATGCTATATAAGTCTTTATCATCATCATGATTCTTTTCATCAAATCGGATGTTTTCTCTAGAGACATTGCCAAATACCTCCTTCCAATTAAATATGCATTCGCCTAAAAGAAGCACTAATGGTGCAATTGATATAAGCGAATATGTATATATAAAGTTAACCACAAAACAATAAATTACAAAGAACAAGCCCTTAACAGCAAAAGAGAGCCTAATGGAATGCATTCTATATTTCTTCTTGTTGTTAATCCAAAGTGTAAAGAATAATCCTCCGGCCAAAATAACAAAATAAAGAAGTAAACACACAACATCACTAGATCGATTTTGTGATTTAACAAACTCATTGCTTAGTTCGATATTCGTTTCATATTCTCCGGAAGAATTGAGTGATTTAAAATACATTGATGTCGTATCAGGAGTATAGCCACTATATTCGAGTGTTGTAAGAACAGACTTAATGCAAAAAGCATTTTGTTTTAAATCTAGCTCAAACGATTGAGTATAAACTTTTGAAAGAGTAGGATTCATATAAGTTAGAGCAAAATCACCATATAAATCATATGTTCTTGGAGCATCTCTAAAAGTTGAATAAACAATGTTATTAATGCTGAATTTAAGAGTTGTAACATCGTCAACAGAAACATCGATTAGAGCATATTTTTCGTTTTTGATTAGTTCTTCATAAGAAGAGATTCCATATGCATCTAGTAATTTATCAGCAACAGTATCTGAAAGAACAATGAATCCATCAGCGCCGAATCTATTAGTAATAAAATTATTTCCGCCAAGAAAATCACTATTAAAGTAGGCATAATAAAGACCAAAGTCTAAATAATAGCCACCATTTTCTTCAGGAAGCTCTCTTGCATAAAAAGCTGGTTGAGAAAATAAAGAAAAATCAATGGATGCATCATCTAAGACAATTTTATTTGAATTCTCTGTCATTGATCTTGCTGAATAAACTTGATTGTTATAATAAAAAGTTCTCAACAGTGAATCGTTCGATTTGCCTTCTAATGTAGAAAAATGAAGAATTGGGCAATCGTCAATTGAATAAGAAGAATGAGTATTATAACTGAATAAGTCATTTACGAATTTATCTGTTCTAAATTTTGATGTTCCTAAGCACAATAGGGATGCCGAAATAGAACTTACTAGAAAAACAGCAATAGTTCTAAAATCTAATTTAGATAATAATTTCTTAAATTTCATATAAAAAATAATAAATTATTTTAATATCTCACGCAAGAAATTATAAAAACTACACAATCTTAATTAGCAAGTTGAACATTTTAAATTTTAATAAAATATAAAAAATAAAGTGCTTTAATCCATTAGACAAGGATTGATGAAGACGATGCTCTCTAACTTTATTTCTGACAGCATTTAAAACTTCTTTTTTGGTTGTTGCATCAGAGATTAAAGATAAAATCGCAATGCAATAAGTCATTAAATCATCAGACAAAATTGCCAAATTCAAAGATGATGGATTTTCGTCAAAAAATGCAAATCGGCTGTCTATACCTTCAGTTATTTTTTCAAAATTTAAAGAATGGGTCATAGATGTTTCATTAATTCTATATAGGTACCACTGGTCATTATTAAAAACAATAGTTTTTGTTTTTTTGACCAAAGGATAACTAAAATATTTATCTTCACCAATTTTATGATCGGTTTCATCACAATAATCATCAATCGAGTATAGTTCTTTTTTAAAAACTTTTGTCACAACATTATTTATATATGAAGAATAATAGAAATATGATTTTGGATTATATGATATCTTTTTAAAGATATTTTCTTCGGTTTTTGTCGAGCTCAAGCATGAATCATTACTAAATTTTTTAAACCTAAAAATAACCATATCAGGTTTGTTATTTTCTAAAATGGTTTGAGATAGATTTGTCAAATAATCATCAGAAACTAAATCGTCACTATCAACGAATATAATATACTCGCCGTTTGCTTTACTCATTAAATTATGTCTAGCAAAATACAATGACTTTATTTCAGAACGATAATAATCAAAAGAAATATTTGCTTCACTTAGAATTTTCGACGATTTTTCCTTGTTGATTTCATAGATCGTTTCATCGCTTTGATCACAAACAATAACTTCAAAAGTAAAAGTGCCATCGTTCTTTTGATTAGAAATGGATTTAAGACAATCAAATAAATATTCTGAATATCCCAAATTTGGTATTAGAATAGAGAAATTGATTTTAAACATATTAAAATTAATATAAACTATTGTAAGATTTATTTCAATAAACCCTAAAATGACGATATCTAAAAAGCAAAATATTAAAATTAGTACTCTAATTGCAATAATAACACTGATTGTATCAATGGTTGTGCACTTCTTTTATACACCATTTTTACTTTACCATGTTGGAGATGATAATTACGGCTTGTACACTTTCTCAACCAGTATTGTTTCATGGTTTGCGGTTGCAATTAATGCGGTTATATCCGCTTATAACAAATTTGCAGCAGAACAAATTGAAAAGAATAAGGATGAGGGCGAAAAAAATATTAACTCCTTATACGCCATTATTACCATTGTTTGGGCAATGATATTATTCATTGTTTTTGCAGTAATCATTTCGCTTCTTTCAACTGGAATTATTAACCTTAACAATTACACTTTCGAAGAGCAGAAATTAATTTCAATTTTGTTAATTGTCATCGCTTTTCAAATGATTTTTTCTATTATTACCAAAGTTAGTAATTTGAATATAACATTCCATAATAGACACATTTGGATAAAAGCTTCGACTTTTCTTATTACATTGTTAACCCCTTTAATTGCTATACCATTTTTACTTAATGGATATGGAATAATAACAATAGCTATAATCACCGCAGTACTTAATATAGTTGCTAATATTTGCGATGTTTTGTATGATCGTTTTGTTTTAAAACAAAAAATAAGATTAAATTTAAGTCAAGAAGTTAAAAAATTATTCAAAATGGTATTCGTTTTTTGTGGCGTTTTGATAATTAACGAATTCTTTTATGAATTAAGTTTGACTGTGGATGTAATGGTCCTTGGATTTGAAGGATTAGATGCGAGCATAACACTCTATACATTAGCTATGTCATTAGTCACAATTGCTAGAACGTGTGTAAACATGATTTACATACCTTTAATCCCAACAGTTTATCAAAATCATTCCGCAGGTTTGCATAAAGATAATGAAAAATTGTATTATTTAATTTCTTTTGGACAATTCTTTATTTGGATGTTAATTACATGTGGTTTTATTGCATGTGGCAAACAATTTGTTGAATTATGGCTTGGCGAAGATCGTATTATGGTTTTTTACATTTGTTGTTGCTTGTTTGGAATTTACTCAGTTCCTTCTTCACTATCATCGACAAAAGACTTGTTGTATGCATCCGGAAGAAACAAAGCATGGATGTTTGTTTCAGTGGGGACCGCAACCGCCAATTTTATCTTAACAGCTTTAATGGTTCACTTTTTAGACAAATCGTTCTGTCTATGGGCATGCGTTATCAGCACTGCAATTACATCATTTTTAGGTTGGTGGGTTGCAATTAACATTGAATCAAAAGTATTTCTTAATATCAAATTCGTAAAACAAATAAAAAATATGCTTTTAATAATAGCAACAACAGCAATTTCTTTAGGCGCTACTTTATTAATAAAGAAACACTTATATTTAAACATTTTTGATAGAAATATATATATTATGTTATCTTCAGGAATAACATTTTTAATGTTCGCATTTGGCCTGTCAGTGTTATTAATTAAAAAGCAATTAAAAGAAATAGTTCTAGAAATAAAGGAAAAATAAAAAGTGCTTAGTAGCGCTATCTTCCTTTGGCTGTGCCAAATACTTTTAATATTGTGTAGCCAAATATTTTAAAATCATACCAAAAAGAGAAATTATCAAAATAAACGCCATCCATGTAACCCTTAGTTTCTGGAGATAAAGCATTCCTATCATGAATTTGAGCATAACCACTGATACCAGGCCTAAGCAAATATGCATTGTTTTCTTTTCTTAATTCAATTGTGATATGGTCTTCATCCTTATCAATTAAAGGTCTTGGTCCAATGAATGACATCTTTCCAGTAAAGATGTTAAAAAGTTGAAGAGTTTCATCAAAAGATGTCTTTCTTAAAAATCTACCAAAACCAGTTGTTTCTCCGCCATTATTTTTATATGTACTTGTCATATTAGGATCAGTAGTTAATTTCATACTTCTAAACTTTATAATTCTAAATTGCTTATTATTTCTGCCCATTCTAATTTGAGTAAAAAAAGGATGACCACTAGTAACAAATAAATTAACAATAATGACCCACCACCAAATAAAAGTAGCACAAAAGACAATTCCTAAAATAGAGCCAATAAAGTCAATGATTCTTTTAAAAGGTAAATATATTTTTTGTCTTGTTTTATAAGGAGATTGTTTATTCATAAATAACGTGTACTTTGAAAATATTATCACATCATATTACACGTGTCATTCTTAATATTGTTATTAAGGAACAAAAAAAGCGTCGGTTACCAATTAGCCAACGCGCAAAAAATAAATAATTACTTATACTATTTCAAAATATGTATCAGGATTTTTAGAGTCAAAAGCTTCGTTAGCCCACATAATTGTCACACTATCAGTTTCACCAATATTAGTGATGTTATGAGTGTATCCTGTTGGAATATCAACTACTTCAAGTTTTTCTCCTGATGTTATATATTCAATGACTTCAGTTGTGCCAATTTTTCTAAATTTAATTGAGCAAGTTCCAGAGACAACCAAGAATTTCTCATTCTTTGTATTATGGTAATGATTGCCTTTGGTAATACCAGGTTTAGAAATATTAACAGAGACTTGTCCATGATGATTAGTTTTTAAAAATTCAGTAAATGAACCTCTATTATCAACATGCATGTTTAATGGATATGAGAA
This sequence comes from Bacilli bacterium, assembly GCA_045600585.1. Taxonomy (GTDB): domain Bacteria; phylum Bacillota_I; class Bacilli_A; order RFN20; family CAG-826; genus JAZRYE01. The sequence continues at coordinate 37,910 of JAZRYE010000007.1, forward strand.
TTCGTTTTCAGGTAAGTAAGATAAATATGTTGCATATAATTTCTTAGCAAATTCAGTTTTCATGTTTGGAACAAAATTTGATGTTCTTTGTTCTTTAAACGAATAAAGTAAATCAGCTAATTCACCTAATGTACATTTATGTACTGGCTTAATTGACAAAATAGAACTACTGTTTCTTTTTATCTTTTTTGTAATCAATTTGTAGAATTCTTCACATATATCATCGATATAGTTAAATCTTAATAATGTTTCTCTATTGTTGATGGTAATAGGTTCATTTCTTGCAATGTTATTGCAGAATGTAGCAACAACTGAATTGTAGTTTGGTCTACACCACTTGCCAAAAACATTTGCTAAACGATATACAAAGACCGGTAATCCAGAAGCAAACAAATAGTCTTCTGCCATTTTCTTTGATTTACCATAATCATTATCTAATTCAGCTTGAATTGAACTAGCGAAAATAATTGGAATATTCTTTCCGTTTTCTTTAACTGAATCAACCAATTTTTTTGTGAAATTAGCATTGCCATCATAGAATTCTTCTTTTGTTAAAGGACGGTTAATACCCGCTAAATGGATAACACATTCAGCTTCTTTAATGAGTGATTCTAAAGATTCTTTTGTATCAAGATCATATTCTAATGGTTCTTGTTGATTGTTCTTTAAATATAAGCAAATATTTTTGCCAATAAATCCGTGTGCACCTGTAACTAAGATTTTCATTGTTTTCTCCAGACCATTCTATTTACAACATTTGTATAAGATTGAATAATCTTAACAACTTTATCAGATACGTTTGTGTCAACATAAACATCTACTGGTTTACAGCCATCTTTATCATTAACTGCAACTTCAACAGATTGAAGTAAACTAACTTCATCAATACCCGCTAAAACAAAGCAAGCATTATCAAGAGCTTCAGGTCTTTCAGTTGATGTTCTAATGCATACTGCTGCAATTGGTTTACCAATAGAAGCGTAGAAGCTACTTTCTTCTGGAAGAGTTCCACTATCAGAAACAACGCAATATGAATTCATTTGCAAATTGTTGTAATCATGGAACCCCATTGGTTCATGCATAATAACTCTTTTATCGAGTTTAAAGCCTGTTTGCTCAAGCTTCTTTTTGCTTCTTGGATGGCAGGAATAAACAATAGGCATGTCGTATTTTTCTGCCATTAAGTTAATTGCATTAAATAAAGAATAGAAGTTCTTATCTGTATCGATATTTTCTTCTCTATGAGCGCTTAAAAGAATATATTCTTTTGCTTTTAAACCAAGTCTAGACAAAATATCACTATTTTCAATTTCTTTTAAATTGTTTGTGAGAACTTCTGCCATTGGAGAACCAGTAACGTATGTTCTTTCTTTTGGAAGACCACAATCTGCCAAATATCTTCTAGCATGCTCGCTATAAGCCATATTGACATCAGAGATGATATCAACGATTCTACGGTTAGTTTCTTCTGGTAAGCATTCATCTTTGCATCTATTTCCAGCTTCCATATGGAAGATAGGTAAATGTAGACGTTTAGCGCCGATTACTGATAAGCATGAATTAGTGTCACCAAGTACTAATACAGCGTCAGGTTTAGTTTCAACCATTGCTTCATATGATTTTGCAATGATGTTACCCATAGTTTCACCAAGGTTTGCACCAACTGCGTTTAAATAAATATCTGGTTCAGCAATCTTTAAATCTTTAAAGAATACACCATTCAAGTTGTAATCGTAATTTTGTCCTGTATGAACTAAAAGAGTGTCGAAGTATTGTCTGCATTTGTTAATAACTGCAGCTAATCTAATGATTTCTGGTCTTGTACCAACGATGATCATTAGTTTTAATTTTCCATTATTTTTAAAACACATATTCAAACTCCTTAGTCGTGTTGTTTAACTGGACCACCGAATAATTCAAGTTTCTTGAGTAATTCTTCCATACCTTTGACATCAAGTCTACCAGTGTTATGTGAAGTATAAGATTCACCAAGATTAAGTTTTTGGTTACCTTTGGTAAAATACTTATCATAGTTCAAATCTCTATTATCTGCACAAATGCGGAAGAAATCACCCATATCAATTGCTCTAAGCATTTCCTCTTGAGTAACAAGAGTTTCATAAAGTTTTTCACCATGTCTTGTTCCGATGTAATCAATGTCTGTTTTACTATTAGTAAGATTAATAACTGCTTTTGCTAATACATCAATTGTTGCTGCTGGAGCTTTTTGAACAAATAAATCGCCTTGTTCACCGTTTTCAAAAGCATATAAAACTAGATCAACAGCGTCATCTAATGTCATCATGAATCTAGTCATATCTGGATTTGTAATAGTAATTGGCTTACCAGCCTTAATTTGATCTAAGAATAGAGGAATAACACTACCACGGCTTGCCATAACATTACCATATCTAGTTAAGCAAAGAACAGTATCGCCTTCTAATAATTGTCTACTTCTAGCAATAACGTTCTTTTCCATAAGAGCTTTTGAAATGCCCATTGCGTTAATTGGGTAAGCTGCTTTATCAGTAGATAAGAATATTGCTTTTTTAACATGGTTTCTTACGCATGCCGTAATGACATTATCACTACCTTCAACGTTAGTTTTAACAGCTTCCATTGGATAGAATTCACAAGATGGAACTTGTTTTAATGCTGCAGCAGAGAAGACATAATCGACTCCTCTAAATGCATCCATAATGCTATTTAAATCTCTAACATCACCAATATAGAATTTTAATTTTTCATTGCAATATGCCTTACGCATATCATCTTGTTTCTTTTCATCTCTTGAAAGAATTCTGATTTCTTTAATATCAGTATTTAAAAATCTATCGACGACAGCGTGGCCAAATGAGCCTGTTCCGCCTGTGATTAATAAAACCTTTCCTTTTAAAACGGATGTGTCTTTAGCAGCGTGTTCTAAAAGTTTTTCTTTTGCTCTTTCAAGTTTTAATTCATCTGCTAATAATTCATCGCTTTCATAAGCAACATATGTTCTTAGTGATAAGCCAACAATATCAGCAGCGTCTTTTTGTGTTAAATTGCAATTTTTGCGTATTTCTTTAAGTGTCATAATATGTCCTCTAAATTACTTATATAATAAAATCATAAGCAAAACACTGCAAGACAAATGTGCAATATTTGCATATTTTATAGGAATATCTATTTTAAGTTATTAATACACTTAGACTTAATTTCTTTATGTTCTTCCACTATTAACAAGTGATTGTTTTGCTTTTGCAATAGTCTATAAATCATCACTATTGAATGAGGAAATGGTTTTTGGTTGTTCGCTAACAATCTGTTTTTTATTTGGACATTTTGTAGTTGCCAATACTTTTAATGAATATTCTTTTCTATGCCTAAAACAAACAAATGTGAATATTGTTAATAAAAGTGAATAAACAATAAAAATAGTATCGTGCAAAATGCTTAAAACATGAGCAGAATTTAATCCATGTGGATAACTATCATTTGATTTTAGCGATAGCGAAGAGTTGATTGCGCTAATAAGAAACAAAATTGCCATTATTGCAAGTAAGACCTTTTTCGTCGCGTCGTATTTAGAAGAAAGCATGAATATCGATGTCACTATTTGAAAAGCAACTACAAAAAAATTATAAATATATATTAATTCACCGGTTGTTTTAAGAGCGTAAATAGATTCTAAAAGAAGAGATGTTGCCATACCTAAAACCAAGATACCAATAAATTTAGTGCTATCTTCTGATACAAAATTTCCAGCAAATGCAACAAAACTAGCAGAAAGAGCAATGATAATTCCAATAGTCAGTGTGTCAAATTCAACACTAACGCCATGAGTGAATGCATAATATTTAATTATTCCGTAAGAAACGAGTTCTAAAATAAGAGAAATCACATAAGTCAAAATCATTGAAATAGATAAGCCCAAAACATTAGAAAAGCCGAACTTCTTCGAGCAAATTCTTTCTACTAAATTTGTATGGCAGTATTTACACGAACTATCAGAATATAAAACCTTTTGTCCACATTTAGGGCAATAATAATCCATAATTTTCTCCTGCAATTTTAAATAAAAGCGGATTTTTCATCCGCATATCTTTTAAATATTTGAGTCGATTTGTTTTCCGGAAATCTCAACAAGAGCTCTTTTGATATCGTTCTTGTTTTGGCAATATCCTAAATTAGCTCTTCTTCTTTTTTGCTTTTCATCAAAATAATAGAAGATAAGTTGATTATCGGTCGTAATGTTATCTTTGAATCCACCGTAATTATCTAAATCAACAATAATCTTTTTGCCGTCATATGTTGTTGCTTCTAACATATGAGTTTCAAAGTTATATGCAATACATTCTGCAGAGTTAACATTGTTAATTTTGATTCGAACAAGTCCTGATGATCCAACATGGAGTGATAATCCACCACATAATATTAAGATAATAGGATAAGGAATCCATAATGGTTCATTAAGAATTGCAAGGGTTAATAAGAATACGCCACCAAGAGCAAATAAAGCACCAATAGCTAAGAATACAACATAGATAGCTTTTGTCTTTTTAGCCTTATGTCTTGCAGCTATTACTCTTCTTTTGACATTAATGCCAAGGTTTTCACCACAAAACTTGCAGAAAGTAGTGTCCGAAGAATTTTCATGGTTGCATTTAGGACAAATAATCATTTTATTTAATCTCCTTATTTGTTTTATATTTTACCATAATTACAATTATAGGTTAATAAGTTATTATTTTTGATATAATCAATAACATATAAAGAGAGTTTAATATTATGAAACATACAAAGAAGGAATATATACAAACAGGAATTGTTTTGGGCCTAAGTTCAGTTATATCTATCGTGATAGTACTTGTTGTAGCATTAGCTACAAGGAATAGTCCTATTAAAAATGGTCCCGATGATTCATCAATAGATAATATTTCTTTCAGCGAATTTGATGCAAAAGATAATATTTTAAATTTGATGCAACATCAATTAACTTTAAGTAGCAATGAAGAAGCAGAAGTCACTGATTTATTATCACTATCTTGGGATGATACAAACCACACATTAAATTGTTCTGGAAGTGTTTCTGATCCAACAAACGAATTAATTATTTCTATGGATATTGTGCTAGATGAAAATTACACAATGAATTCGATAATTGAGAAGTTGGGAAGCGAAGAAATAAATCCAAGCCAATATACGATAAATTCTACATATTTACTTGCTGAAGAATCTGACGATTTTATTAATAAAAGTAATTATAAAAATGACTTCAAAGAAGCGAAGATATCTTTGGTAGGAGTCACACAAGATTTAAATCAAGATCATTATTATTTTGGAACATATAAAGATAATTCAAGATGCATATCAATAAATGGATTAAAGTTCGATTCATCTACATATGAATATTCAAAGTTAAATATACCAAAAACCGATGTATCAATTAATGATGCGAAATACGTATATAAATTGCTTTATATATTGTAATTAACAAAAAGACACGTTACAAATGACGTGTCTCTTTTAATATCACTAGTCCACCACACTCTTTACAGCGGTTTTCCTTAAGTTTAAGGAGCTTTTGCTCTTCATTGATATAAATTAATGTTTCTTTATAAACAATCTCTATATCGACTTCTTTTAAGCATTTAGGACAATATGTTTTCATTACTATTAGATGCCTAATGCTTGCTTAATTACTTCTAATAAAGCTGCTGAACCTGTAGTAACAAATTGGATTAATAAAATAATACCAATAATGATAAATGATAAAACGATAACGCAGAAGAAGCTTCTAGCATAATTTCTTCTATTGATATTTGCTCTGCTAATCGCGTGAATGATTAAGAAGATCAATCCGATAATTGGTAAGCTATATAAAATAGATAAACCGAAATATTTCCAAGGACTAATCGGTCTTAAATTTCTAGGTAATTCATTGTAATTTTCTCTCATAATATTTAATCCCCTTATGTTAAGTTTGCTTTTACATTATATATATAGAATCATTTTTTGGAAATAGAATATAAGAAAATATGCATTTTCTAATATCGAGTGATAAAATTATAACGAGGTTATAACAAAATGATTTATAAAACATACAATCTAAAAGACTATTATAAAGTCTTAACAAAAGACGTTTACTTAACTGTCTATTGCCCTGACAACTACGAAGAAGTTGATCTAAAAAGAAAAAGAAAAAGTATCTTAGTTTGTCCAGGTGGCGGTTATTGGTATACAAGTAAAAGAGAAGCAGAACCAATCGCTTTAAGATTTGTCGCTTATGATATTAATGCGTTCTTACTCCACTACAACTGCGATAAACTTGTTTATCCATATCCAGCAATCGAAGGATTTGCAGCTTTAGCCTTTATCAGAAGCCATGCAGAAGAATTTAATGTTGATGTTAATTGCTTAGGTGCTGTTGGTTTCTCAGCAGGTGGTCATTTCGCTGGAACGTTATCTATGTGGAGCGAGTCAAAAGATATGGCTAAACTTCTTGAAGTAGATCCATCTTTATTAAAAGTTAATTATTTCATCTCTTGTTATTCAGTTATCACAATGGATGAAAAGGTTACACATATTGGAACAATGGAGAATGTTTCTCATAGAGAACCAGAATTAATGGAAAAATATTCTATTGAAAAACACGTAACTAAGGATTTCCCTCCAACATTAGTTTGGGCTACTGAAGACGATCAAGCTGTTCCAGTTCAAAATTCAAAACTATTAAAAGCTGCATTAGATAAAGCAGGCGTTAAAAACGAATACTACATCTTCCCTCATGGAATACATGGTTTATCTTTAGCAGATGAATCTGTTTATAGTGATGAATTCTATAAAGAACAAAATATTGAATCTAGTAAAGATGTTAGAAAGTGGACAAATTTAGCAGTCAACTTTATCAAATCTTTATAAAATAAACTCTTAAATTTATTAGTAGGCAGATGCCTACTTTTTAATTACATAGAAAAAGTGGTATCTCTTTCGAAATACCACTATTTTTTTAATTCAATTATTATTTTTGAATAAATGTTCCGCCAACACATTCGAATGTTAAGTCTTCACTTAATGTGCCAATACGGTTAACATGCCATTCATTTTCTGGATCAATATATTTACCAGCATGGAAAACAACAACATCGCCTTCTTCTGGAGTTGGATAGTTAACAATATCGAGATAGTTTGCATAGAACATGCCTTGTCTTTCGACACCATTAACTGTAATGCTAGCGCCATCACTCATAATACAAGCGCCAACGCCACCTGCACCAGGAGCAGCATTTTCTAATGCGAATTTGCTCATATCAATGCCCCAGCAGTGATTTACGTTGTCATTGTTGTAGAAATTTCTTGTTAATTGAGAATAAGAAATATAAACAGTGAGGTCAGCACTTGGGTTAGATGTACCACCATCATGAGCAACACCGAAGTCTAATGATTTAGTTGTTGCGGTATCAATTTCGAAGTTCATCCATTTATCGATGAAGGCAGGGTAAGCCATTCCGCCATTTGAACGGAGGAAGCCAAGAACGCCTTTAGATTCATCAAATTTAACAATGTTAGTTGCTTTAACTGTAACATACATTTTTGCGATTCCAAGATCATGGACATCACTAACATATCCTGCAGATAAACCATTGAAGTCATATCCACCACTTGTTCCTTGACCGTTTTGATGAATAGCAAGTTCAGTAATTAAACCTGAAGAATTTGTTGTAGGAGTTATTGTTGCATTTGATGCACATTCAGTTGGAACAACTGTGAAGTTAGATGCAGCTAAGTCTTTGATTGTTATATCACTAACAATTGAGTTAAATTGAGGAGCTGCAGTATTTCTCATACCAAAGTATACAGAGAATTCATCTGTTTCGAGATCATCATACAATGATAAGTCGATTTCATATGTCGCAAAGTTTTCTACATCAAAATTCTTTTCAGTATAGTTCAATTTCCAATCAGCACCTGATGTTGCAATTGCATAACGGTCGACCACATATCCAGGCATTACTGAATTAGCTTTTAAACTAAATGAAATGTACTTATTGCCGCATGCACGAGCGACCTTTAAGTATTCACCTCTAAAGTGAACAGCAGCATCAGTATCATTAGTTAATGGTTGTTCTTCTGTGCCTTTGTTTTCACCAATTCTTGCTGTATAAGTCTTTGTTGTAGAGTCATAAGCATAATTGTTTAAAAAATGAGAAGTGAATAATCTGTTATCAGAATCTGCCCAAGTTAAGAAATCGCCTTCTGCGATTGAACGATCATCATTAAGAGCTAGGACACTTGCTTTTAAAGCATCAGTCCAAGTTCCTTCTTCAATTTCAACATTGCCCGTAGGCTTTACAAATACATGAGTGTGATCGTCACAAGAGACCCAGTATTGTTTAATACCTTTAGTTGTAGCTGTTGGAGCAACTGCTGTGTAGTGTTTCCAAACTACTGGAGTTTCTTCACCTAAAACAGACTTAATTCCTTGTGCACTTGCAACTACTGCAGCACCAGCACCAAGAACGGCAACTAAAGCAATAGAAATAATTCTTTTGTTTCTAGTCATTATATTTCCCCTTTCCTAAAAACATTATTATTTAATTGAAATAGTAAACATATTCTTGCAATCAATATGTAAACCTATTTAATACAATTAGAGTATAACACTAATAAGATTTTGATAACATTCAAAATATATAAATATCCATATTTGCAGGTGAGTGATAAATTATAAGACTTAAAATGTATGTTAATGTTATAATTGTTTTGCTCATGAAAGGAAGAGCGTAAAGATTCTTTTCTGAGGGCATTATTAGCTTTGACTTGGCGGTCCTAATA
>JAZRYE010000008.1:0-17089 GCA_045600585.1 Bacilli bacterium
TCCATGGATACACCTCCTGTTAAATCAAACGGTTGTCAGCCTTTTTGATTATAACATGAGGTTTTTTTCATAGCAGAAAGCTTTCTATTCTCACGTGCATAGCACCCGGTTTTTATCTCAACTACGTTTCGATAATAAAAAATCCTCGAAATAAGAAATCGAGGATTTTATTTTTGTAATAATGTTTCAATTAAATTTTAGTGAGATCAGATTCTTTCATCGTCAATGAAATCTTATCAAATTTAACATAATATTTGCCGTTATCTTCTAAAGAAGAAATAATTCCAATTTGATCTTTGACGCTGGAAAACATTGATGAATTTGAAGTTAATTTAACTTGATCTCCAACCTTATACATATATTGACTTTCATCAATAATCTTTTGAGGTTCTTTATAAACAACTGGAATCCATGTAAAGTAGAAGATTCCACCTAAAACTGAAACAAATAAGAAATCAAAGATAAACCATAAAGGAATCTTGGCTCTTAATGCTAATGATATAAATGTTGGAATAATGAAAAACGCTAAAGCAGCTAATCCTGCAATAGATAAACCAAGCACAACTGGATTTGAATGGAAAAAGATAATTAACAATATAAATCCTACGATTCGAATCATAGAACCAAATACATTTAATACAAGTGATGTAATTCTCATTTCAATTTCTCCTTTACTTTACTAATTTTAGCATATCTTCAATATTAATTTTATATCCGCATTTACTTGAACTACAGGTGAGATTATTTCCTATTGATTTAAGCTTATTCCCGCATTTTGGACAAATCCCTTCTTTTAGACATTGGATTAATATCTTTTTATTTATCGCATTTTCTTTTTGCTGATTACGGATGTTATGAAGATGTTCTTCTTCGCTTGCCCCGCTTTTATAAAGCATGAGTTTATTGAACAAGCGGTCAATTTTAGCTTTATCGTATTTTACGCCTGTATCGTATGTTTCTATGTAATTTAGTAATGAAGACATATTAATAACATCTGGTATTCCTAAATGTTCAATGTTGTTATTAACAAAAACAATTATTGGAACATATATGACTTTGTCGCCTAGATATTTCATTAAAATTTTTCGATGTGCATCATTTTGCATCATTGGGTTAAAAAATTGTTTAACTACCGGTTTCCCGTCTTGATAAACCTTATGCGACCATTTGCTTTCCAATATTGAACCTTTAATATCCCCATAAATGTTTTTAGTTTCGATGATAAATATGCCATTTTCTCTAATATCAATATGATCAATTTGATGAGTCATTCCACTAGGCCCAACAAGAAAGAAGTTATCAACATTTCGATGATAACTCTTTGATTTAGATAAAATCTCACTAACAAGAGATTCGCCTTTCTTGCCTCTAGCTAATTTACCCGCCATTATTTAGAAATTGTTCCTTTAATTCGATAATATGTTGCAGGAGAAGCAAATCCGGCTTTATAGACAGCTTCTTGAATGGAATAATTCAATGATTTATCTGCTAATAATTCATTAACTTTTCTAATTCTTAATAAATTAAGATAGGATCTAAAATTAGTTCTTGTAGCCTTTGAAATAATTTTGGAGCAGTATTCGACTGTATAACCAAATTCATGGGATATACTTTTTAATGAAATATCTTCAGTAAAATGCTCATGAATATATTGAAGAATTTCTTTAATAACGCTATCACCTGAGTAATTTTCACGAGTAATAGGTGAATAAGCTTTTACTAGTTCTGAATACAAAGTAATAGCCATGCCACAATTGAAAATATAAAGATTATTTCTTCTTTCAAACCAATAGTCTAAAAATTCAAAGATTGGTTTATTTTTGTTTATATCAAGTAAAAAACTCTCAAAAGTTAAACTAGGATAGTTCTCTCTAAAGATTGTTACATAGTCTCGAGATAAGACTAAAACATAAGCCAAAATCTTATCTGATACTTGTTTATAACAATGGGTTTTATAGCTTTCTACATAGCAAATTTGTCCTGGCCTTAAATTCATTTCTTTACCATCAACATAAGCAATAGCTTCACCTTCAAGAATAAAGATCATTTCCACACTATCATGAAAATGAGGAGCTATTCCTAAAGCATCATCTTTTTTGAAGTACATTCTTTGATAAATGTCTTCTTCGTTTAAATTATATTGTCCACGTTGTTGATTATTTATCATTGTCTTCAAGTTCCTTTACTTTTAATAAAATTTCAATTGAAGGAGCAGGAATTCTACCTAAACCATCTGGTCCTACATTTAATAAATAATTAACACCTTTTGCTTTAAGAGCCTTTTTATTTGCGTAAATAGTTTCAGGGGATTTCCAGTTTTGATCATATGATTTAAAGCCCCATGTATCATTTAATGTTGCAGGAACTTCAAACATAAAATCAGACTTTTCATCATCTAATCCATTATCCGCGGCAGAGCCATAGTCACCCATGCCATTGCCAATTCTAGAATTGATTAAGCAATTTGGTTGGTATTTCTTTACTAATTCATATAATTCTTTAGATTGTTCTAAAGTAATATCAATAGGTGTATCAAACCAGATTAAATCAATTTGACCGTAATTCTTTAATATTTCTGTAACTTGAGGGATAGTCTTTTTTCTAAAGCAAATAGAAAAATCTTTCTTTGTATTTGGGAAATCCCATCTATTAGTCCATGGTTTACCTTGATTGGTTTCAAATGTTTCTGAATAGCCACCACCATGTTCTTCGTGCCAGTCTAATTCTTGAGAATAATATAATCCGAATTTAAGACCTTTTTTATGACATGAGTCTGCAAGTTCTTTAATAATATCTCTTTTAAAAGGAGTTGCATCGACAACATTATATTTATCAACTTTACTATGGAATAAAGCAAAACCTTCATGGTGCTTAGAAGTAACAACAATATACTTCATACCTGCTTTAATAGCTAAATCAGTCCATTCATCAGCGTTAAAATAAATTGGATTAAATGCCTCAGCTAATTTTTCGTATTCTTTAATAGGAATTTGGAAATAAGACATAGCCCATTCTCCAATAATATTACCCATTCTTTTTCCTTTATATTCACCCGCTAATAAAGAATATAAACCAAAGTGAACCATCATGCCGTATTGAGCATCTGTAAACCATTTTTTATTGTCCATATTTGATACCTCAAACACTATTTTACTTGTATCTCAAAAATTGAACAACAAAATAAGTAAAAACTATATACATTGTATTAGAATTGCAAAAATTATAAAATAATTCCAGCAATTAAGGAGGACAGTTATGGCCACTCTTAAATTAGTAAATGTTAATAAAACTTTTGATAACAAAGTAAAAGCTGTTAATGATTTTAACTTAACAGTAGAAGATAAAGAATTCGTTGCTTTAATTGGACCATCTGGATGTGGTAAAACAACAATTTTACGTATGGTATCTGGATTATCTGATATTTCTAGCGGTGAGATTTATATCAATGATGAATTAATCAATGACGTTCAACCTTCTCAAAGAGATATCGCTATGGTTTTCCAAACATATGCTTTATATCCAAATATGAATGTAAGAGACAATATGTCTTTTGCATTAAAGGTTCGTAAAGTATGGCAAGAAGTAAAAGATAGTAATGGTAATCCTATCTTAGTTCCTGATAGTGAAAAGATTGAAGCATTAAAGCAAGAAATTAAAGCTCTTAAAAAGAAAAGAGATAAAGCAGGCGTTAAAGCTAAAAAAGAAGAAATTAAAGAATGTAAGAAAAGCCCAACAAAACCATATTGGGCATGGCAGCATCTTTCTAAAGAAGAAATCGATAAGAAAGTTGATGAAGCTGCAGAAATTCTTGATATCAAGCCTTTATTAAATAGAAAACCTTCCGCTCTTTCTGGTGGACAAAAACAAAGAGTTGCATTAGGTAGAGCTATTGTTAGAAATCCAAAGTTATTCTTAATGGACGAACCTTTGAGCAACTTAGATGTCAAATTAAGAGCACAGATGAGAAGCGAAATTGTTAAGATTCATCAAAAAGTTGGAGCAACTACATTATATGTAACTCATGACCAAACAGAAGCAATGACTATGTCCGATCGTATCGTCGTAATGAAAGATGGTAAGATTCAACAAGTCGGAACTCCAAGAGAAGTATTTGATAGACCAAATAATGTATTCGTTGCAACATTCTTTGGAACTCCAGCAATCAATATGTTTAATGGACAATTTAATGGGGAAGAATTTGTTTTCGATCAAGTTGGTGATGAGGAAGCATTCAAAGTTAAATTAAACGAAGAACAAAAAGAATTATTAAAAGACTATGTAAATAAATCTGTTATTATGGCAATTAGACCAGAAAGCGTTATTTATGAAGAAGATTCATGCTCTAAAACATTATCAGAACAATTTGAAATGGAATGCGATGTCTCTGAATTATTAGGCACTGATTTAGCAGTATATGGTTATAAAAACGAACAAAGAATTACTGTTAAGACAAGTGCGAAAAATGATATTAGGATTCACGATTCAAAGAAATATGCTTTCATCATGGAAGACATTCTCTTCTTTGATGTTGAATCATCAGAAAGAATTAAGGGTTAATTATGGGTTTAGCTATATTTGAAAACTATTCATCAACTGAAGAATTGTTTAAAAAAGGTAAACAAGAATTTAAGCCTTTAAAAGTTAAATTATCTAATGAAAGATGTTCATCAACTTTATTAAGATTACTAGAAGCTAAAAAATATAAATCAATTAAAGTTGGACAAATTTATGGAGATATATTTTATATAGATGATGATTTTGAGGTTTCTTTACTTCTTTCTCGCGATTCCAGTAGTCCTTATACAATAATTAATGTTTCTACATATGGAGAAAGAAAACGCGGCAGAACACGCCCAAAATTAAAAGCTATCTTAGATATGCTTAAAGAAGAATTAAAAATATATCTAATTGAAGAAATTTAAAAATGCATCAATTTGATGCGTTTTCTTTTTTCATTTTCGTTTGTTGCACTGTAAACCTTATAAAAGAAACAAGGACAGAAATCATATTAGATGATTCTCCAATGATTCCTCCGATAGATAAATACCATATGTTATAAAATAACCAAGCTGGAGAAATACAAAGCAATTGTCCCCATCTAAGAAGTTTAGGGCTATCTAATGAGAATAATATCGTTCCTAATGTTGAACCAATTGTTGTAATAAGGGCCAAATACCAAATCTCATCAAAATAGATTATGGTAATGAATCCAGCGCCTATTAGTAAGGCTACAAGGAATGATAGAAACGCAATTCTCCATTTCTTGTTTTTAATAAATGCAAAGCCAAGACCTCTAAGGACTGCAATGAGATTGAGCATTGCTCCAGAGTACGCTCCACGGAGTATAAAATGAATTGCCCAAATCGTACATGCAGTAGCGTTCAAAATAAGCAATTTCTTTTGATCTTTAAATTGGAACGATAAAACAACGACAATTAAAGCAATAATGCCGATGCTTTGATACAAAATAATAAAAGGCATATTATCCATAACAAATAGATATTATATGCCTTTAATTAATAAATTAAATATTTTTTATTCGATTAATACTTTTCTTTTAACTTTAATTAACTTTGTAGCTAAGATTAAGGTTCAACAGGATTAATTGGCTCTTCAGGTTCGGCTGGTAAAGATATATCAATATCTGTTCCAGTTGAACTTTCAGTGCTATTAATAATAAATGTACACTCACTATCGACGAAGGTTACATGAACAACAATATCACCAGAAACAGTTATTGTAATATCATAGCCAGTAATATCGAAATATGTTCCATCAGTATCATCAGATAAAGCTGTAATAAGATCAAATATGTATTCAACAGTAATTGATGAATCATAATAAGAATTAAATGATGCAATAAGAGTATTGCAAGCTGATGTATCAAATGTAATTGCATTAACATCTTCAACAACATGGCCTTGTTCATCATAAATAAGAATATCATCAGCCTCTTCGCGTTCTTGATTTAGTTTTTGAATTGTACGTGTTCTTGTACCAGTTCTATCATCGTCTTCAAACACAGTAATATCAGTAATGATGACATATACTTGTTCTTTCTTAAATGATAGATAATCAATATACGTTAATCGATCATAAACTGTCTTAAGAGTTTTTGCAGGAACAACGTCTATAGTTACATCATTATTATCTTTTAATGAGAGACTATCACCACCGAAAGTAGCTATCGCATTTGTTCCGGTTCTATCAATTGTAATTTCGTCTGCACTTCTAGATAATCCTAAAGTACCGCTATAGCCTGAAGAGATTTCAACACATGCAGAGTCAGTTGCATCAACTGTATCTGTATTAGAAGAAACTAATGAAACACCCATTGGGTATTCATAAGCTAATTCTGTTCTTTCAAAATGCTCATGGATTTCTGTTCTATCAACAGATGCAGCGTTTGCTGCAACGTCAAGGTAGAACAGATAAGCACCAGTACTAGTTCTAGAATTAACTGCAGAGCCTAATGCATATTCACCTTCATTAACAGGAATTTCAAAATACCAACATGTATAGTCTCTATTTGTGAATCCTGGTTCTTCAACCCACTCTAAGTCGAAGTAAACTGAATAGCCATCTAATAATGTTGTCGCACTATAAGTGCCAGTATCTTTATCGTAAATTGCATATGTGCCATCTACATATTGATAGATGTATGGAGCTTTAGAATTGCTAGAACCATAAATCTTACTCATTCTCTTAAGAGAAGTAATACCATTGCTAGAATTTCTAATAACATGATATAGGCTGAAGAAAGCGTCACAAGTACCACCACGATAACTTCCGCCAAAGAAGTTGATATAACCTTTATCTTTAATATTGAAGTCAATACATGATTCAGGTAAATCATAGTTTTCATAAATTGTGCCATTTAATAAGACTTTTTCAGCAGTGACCGTATTGTCTTTATTAATTGCAAATTCATTGAAACGCATACAGTACAAAGTATTAGTATTTGCTTTAAATTGAGTGTCTAGATTATCTCTTGATTTATCGAATCTTTGTAAGCCAAGTTCTTCTGGAGTGTATTTAATCTCACCAGCATATGTAAGATTTCTTAAATCGGTAGATAATGCAGTATTAGCATTGTATTTATCTTTTATAAAGACAACTCCATTACTATTTCTTGTTCTAGTTAAGATTTGTAAATTACTACCATTATAGGAAGTATCGCCTCCTAGGGCCTTACTAATGTCGCCATAATCATAGTTGCTAGCCACACGGACACCAGAACCATAAGATTCGCTTTGATCTTTTGTACCACCAACGATATAGCCTGTGTTTGTTAATTTAGCGCCATTAACTACTAGATTTTCACCAGGGAGTTTTTCTCTATCCGTTGCTAGTATTTCACTTGCATCTTTATAAACATTAAGTGGCAAAAATGTACCATGTGTGTAATGGCTGATTTGATGGTCTACATACGATTCAGTTCTTGTCTCAGATTTAGTAGTTGTAGTTGAAAATAAAATATTAGAAGCATTTCCTTGAATAGCAAACATTTTTTTCTTTTCATTTTTATCAGCGTTATTAAAATATACGTATCTATTTTGCGCTCTGCTATTTGATCTTTGATACAATCTTAAATTAGATCCACTAACTTTAAACATATAATCCTGCATATTAGTGCTAACACGCAAAGTATTGTCCGTGTTACTATTAGCATATAGATAATAATTTGAATTGTTATATGTGTAATAAATCCATCCATTGTTATCGGCAAACAGCATTGTTCTGTTTGCTTCATCTTTAGATTTGTCTACGTTATTCGTGCCATAAAAATAATAGCCATCAGACAATAAATAATAGGCGTCAACATCATATTGCGTAATATATTCATTTGTAATTGTGTAATTGCCTCTATTATATGATCTTTTACCCCATAAATAATTTTCTTGAGTTTGTCCAAAAACAACCCTACCTTGAAGTGGATTATCTTGATCAAAATACTCATAAGAATCAACGTTTTGTGCATTTAAGTAACTTTCTCTATATTTTGTTAAATCTTCAACACCATTTACGTAAGTATGATATTCTTTGTTAACTTCTCGAGGCAATTGAACTTGAACTTTTGTACGAGAGTCTCTAAATTTTTCTAGTCTGTTA
Organism: Bacilli bacterium; assembly: GCA_045600585.1. Classification (GTDB taxonomy): domain Bacteria; phylum Bacillota_I; class Bacilli_A; order RFN20; family CAG-826; genus JAZRYE01. The sequence goes on from JAZRYE010000008.1 coordinate 8,113, forward strand.
AATACTTCATCCATACCAATAGATCCACCCCAACCACTGTCAGCGCCAGTTTCTTGGACGGTAAATGTAGATTTTTCAGAAGTATAATTACTAAAGTCAGTAATAGATTTTGTGACAGAATTTAAATAGTCAGATTCGCAATAACCAACTAATGCATAAGAAGATAAACTTTCAAATCTATCAAATGTTGATGCACCAGATTTAATATAAACATCAGAATTAATAACACCAACATTGCTTAAAGGACCATTAACATAACCAGCAACAAGTCCAATAAGAGTATCGTTAACTTGTGTTCTAATAACAGCACTATCTAAATAGAAATTAGAAATAGATACTGCGGATGTGTCATACGTTCCTTCATATGAACCATCAATGTCACCAATAACACCAAACATACCAACAATATTTAAGCCATTTAATGATGAAATTGCTGATGGCTTTTTAGTGATTTCACCACTATTTAATTCATTAGAAACAGTTAAATTGGAGATGGTATAGCCACCACCATTAAAATTACCAATGAATGGATATGTAATTGTGCCAATTGGAGGGAGAACCCATCCTGTCATATCTAAATCAGCTTCAACTTTAAAATATGTTTGGATATATGAGCCAGCACTATTGTCATTGAAATAACCCATATATTGGAGCCAAGCTAAGTTATATAAATGGTTAGGAGCATTCAAGATATATGGATTATCACTTGAACCATCACCACCAGCAAAGTATGCAGCTTGTGATTCACCTGTTAGGTTGATGGATTGAACATATGATTTATTTTCAAACCAAGCGACAGTTGAAGTAACTACAGCTCCAAATGTAAATGCAGCTAAAATAGCTAGAGGAATTTTCTTATTAATTTTCATAATTAGAAAACCACCTCCCAGTCACATTTAAATCCAATATTTGATTCGATATTTGATAAAACTGGATTACCAATATTTAAACCATAAATATATTCCATTGATTCAGGATAGTAATCAATAACCATTGCTACATATTGAACGGTTGCATCTTCTTCAAATTCAATGACATCTTTTCTTTGTTCGTAATTTGTATAAGAACCACCATCTTCAGCGATATCTACAAAATGGTCCATTGTTCCAATTTCGTTTTTAGTAAATTCAATAGAATCATCTTCATCAAATGTAGAATAATGACTTTCAAGTTCTGTAGTTGAAGATAAGTATTTAGCAGAAAATTGAATAACACTAGACATTGAATTATCTGTTTGAGTTAATCTTGTAACTAATGATCCGTCAGAATTTGTTTCACCTAAATAATCACTTTCAGTTTTGACACATAAATCAAGCACTGCATCATAATAGTTAACAACAGGCTTTGTTAATTCGATTAAAAGAAGGGCAGGGTGTTCCTTATCAAAAGGTGTATATACCCCAAGAGTTAATGAAGAAGAACCCTCATAAACTAGCTCACCATTACTTCCAACATATATTCTACTTTCATAATTTTTATCAAAAATATAATTGTCTTCATCAATTGTAAGGTAATGATGAATTGTCATTTGTTTTAAAAAGCCAGAAGGTGAAATAACGGTAACGCTATTATATTCATCTGTTTGTTTTAAAGTATTAAACCAGCAAAGAGTTCCAAGAACGCAAGCAACAATAGAAAAACCAGTTAGAGATGCTGCTCCAATTATTTTCCATTTAAAGTTGTTTTGCTTGACCCTCATAAAATAAAAACCAGTTACCTTTAGTGCAACTGGCTATCTTTTAAAGACCCTTTAGCTTTGCGTCACTAGATTGCTCTAGTTTTGCTATTTTACTAGTCTTATTATATCTAATGTAGAAATAAATTCAATACGCAAAAATCAAAAAATAAATTTAAATTTAAATAAGCTAATGTGTAATGATTTTAACTTCTTTTGGAGCTAAATATTTAATTTTATAGGCTCCATCAGCATTTTTTGTAACTTCAACACTGATTGGACCATATTTTGTTGCTCTTGCAGCCTTAACATAATTTAAATCACCTAAAGATGGTTCAATCTTATATGTTTCAGAATCGATGATCTTAATACCAGCCACTTCCTCAATTAAGAATGGGGAAGGACCAGCAGACCAACCATGAGCTAAAGACAAACGATATCCTGGATAACACCACTGGCCATAATTTTCATGGAAGTATGGTTTGCCTTCTTCGTACTCATCTATTTTTCCGCCAACCCATTCTGGTTGATAATCTTCAAAGAATGTAGTTGCGTTGATATCAAGCATTAAACCATAGAAGTCTTTCATAATTTGAATTGCTTCTTTAGTATTTCCTTGTTTTGCCATTGCTTTATAAATTGCATAGCTTAAGAAGGTTGATGTTGATTTATAACCATCTTGAAGTAAGCATTCAGGATGATCTGGCCCAAACGCCATTTCTTGTAATGCTCTTAATCCTTTTGGAGCGTCTAATGCCATATCTTGTTTTTTGATTTTTGATAAGGCTTCTTTAACATCTTGATTGTTTGGTAATAAACGTGATAATGCATCAAGTGATAATTTAGTTAATGCAACACAGGCATCTTTGATGCCAGGCTTAGTCCAAGAAGGCCAATCGATGAAGTAATCCATTGCAATTTCGCCTTCCTTATTTTGGTAATAATCAATATCGCCATTATCTAATACGCATTTGTTTAAGTTAGATGCTAAACCTGATAAATATGGGGTTTGTTTTTCTAACCATTCTTTATCACCACTAACTTGGTAAGCAGCTTCGACATAAAGAGTCCACCATAAAGAATATGTAGGCATTGAATTCATCCAACCAGGAAGAGGATATTTTTCTCTTACACAATCAATTGTGTTTCTAATAACATCTAAATCACCATAGGAATCGAGTAAAGTCATGACTTGGACATTCATATCACCAGCCCAAACTAATCTATCTCTTTTGATAGCTTCAACGACTAATCCGTTTTGGACAGACATAAATGCAGTTCTAGTTGCGATATCATAGATTTGATTAATTCTTTCATCATCGCATTCGAAATAGCCAATTTGTTTTGCATCCATATGAACGTAACACAAAACAATGCCGATAAATGAAACCCATTCACCAGATACGTTATCAATACGAACGAATCTAAATCCAGTATTACCAACAGTTACATCGGATAAGCATGGGACATTGTAATAGAAATCTCTATGGTTATGATCATTTGAAGTATGCATATAGCCAACATCATGCATAACTTCGCCTAAAGATTCTCCGAATCTAAGTCTTAATTTAGCAGAATTATCTTTAACTCCGACATAGTGAACAAGCATTCTAATTCCACCTGAATATTCTTTACCAAAATCAAGAATAATGTAGGAATTATTAGGTAATGTCATTGTTTCTTCATTACCAACTTTATGCGCTAAATATGGCTTTTCTTTTAATAACAATTCAGCGTTAGTAACGCCTTTGGAAGCTTCAATAATTCGCTTAGGAAAAATGAATTCATTTACTTGTGTAGTTTTAATCATAATCAAATCCTCATATTTAGATTATCACTTAAAAGAGTAAAAGAAAACTAGTCCATTTATGAACTAGTTTAGATTCTTAATTTTTAAGATTATTTTCTATATTGTTCTTGAGCAAAGCTTTGGTGAACATCAGATAATGATTTACCTTCTTCAAGAGCACCAATGATTCTTGCGAATAATGGAGCAAGTGAGAGAACTTCAATCTTATCAATTCTCTTTTCTGGAGGTAACGGAATTGAGTCTGTGATAACTAATTTAGTTAAATCAGAGTTTGCAATTCTTTCAATAGCAGGATCAGAAAGAACGCCATGTGAGATAGCAGCGTAAACTGCTGTTGCACCTAATTCTTTTAATTTAGAAGCTGCTAAGCATAATGTACCAGCTGTATCGACAATGTCGTCAACAATGATACATGTTTTACCTTTAACATCACCAACAATACCAACGAATTCTGCTTGGTTTGGCTTTGGTCTACGTTTATCAATAATTGCGATAGGGACGTTTAATTTTTCAGCTAATTTACTTGTTCTAACAACACCACCATGGTCTGGAGAAACGCAAACGACATTAGGTAATCTTAAATCTTTGAAATAACGATAGAAGATTGGTAATGCAGAGACGTCATCAAGTGGAATGTTGAAGAAGCCTTGGATTTGGCTAGCGTGTAAGTCTGTACAAACAACTTTATCAGCGCCAGCTGTGGTTAATAAGTCAGCAACTAATTTTGCTGAAATTGGTTGTCTTGCTTTTGCTTTTCTATCTTGTCTAGAATAGCCGAAGTAAGGCATAACACATGTAATGCTGTTTGCAGAAGCTCTCTTACAAGCATCAATACATAATAATACTTCCATTAATCTTTCAGTTACTGGAGTACATGTAGATTGGATAATGTAAACATTATCACCACGGAACGATTTTCCGCCTTCAAAAATCATTTCTCCATCAGCGAAGTGTGTTACTTTTGATGGCATGATTTCTACGCCGAGTTCTTCAGCGATTTGTTTTGTCATATCTTCATTAGCAGTGAGAGATACGAGTTTGAGTCTTTCGTACATAAAATTTCCTTCCTTCAATACGGAGTGTAGTACGACAAATCACTTTCGTGATTGGTTATATGAAACATTCGTGTCAGTGCCTCGTGCACGATTAATCGAATGCCTACACCTAATTAATTACCTTTTAATAAAAGGTATTTGCTAATCGCGCAAATAGTTTTTGCGTCTTTAATTGTTCCTTCTTTAATCATCGAAAGAACTTCTTCGAGTGGAATATAGAGAATATCAATTACTTCGTCATCATCTAAATGTCTTTCGCTTTTAACAATTTTATTAGCTAAATATAGATGAATGATTTCGTTTGAGTATCCACATGTTGGATACATAACTCCTAACGAAGTTAATGATTCAGCCTTATAACCCGTTTCTTCTTCAAATTCACGAAGGCCAGCGATATAAGAATCTTCATTTTTTTCTAATTTACCAGCAGGTAACTCATAGAGTTCTTCATCATATGCATAACGGTATTGCTTTTCCATGATAATTTTATTATCAATGACACCAAGGATACATACTCCTCCACGGTGATGAACAATTTCTCTATCGGAAACATTACCATTAGGACATGTGACTTGATCAACAGTGACATTAATAACTCTACCAGAGTACACTGGGGTTGAAGAATTTTTTATTTCTCTTTTATCACTCATATATTATATGATAACTCAATTATTAGAAAATTGGTTTATTATCTTTAAATTCTTTAACGACTGCTAAAGAATAAACAGGTACACCAAGTTTTTCTATAGCTTCTCTACCACCTTGGAATCCCTTTTCAATTGCTGCAGAGAAACCAATAATTGTAGAACCAGCTTGTTTACAAAGATCAATTAATCCTAAGCCAGCTGCTCCTGAAGCTAAAAAATCATCAACGATAACAACTTTATCTTCCTTTAATAAATATCTCTTATCAATTGTAATAGGGTAAATAGAGCCTTTAGTGAAAGATTTAACAGAAGATGTGTAATTATTATTACCAGTAATTTTACTAGCCTGTTTCTTTGCAAAAACAACAGGAACATTACCATAGGCAAGAGAAGCTGCATACGCAATAGCGATGCCGCTTGCTTCAATTGTTACTACTTTAGTAGCACCAGGAAAATGATTAGCAATTTCTTTTCCCATTTCATTGATTAACGCTACATCAATTTGATGATTTAAAAAGTTATCAACTTTTAAGATTTCATTATTGAGAATAATTCCATCTTTTAAGATTTTTTCTTCAAGTAACTTCATAATAATTTCCTCGAAAATTAAATAGAAATAGGTGCCAAAAGTTGGCACCTATTCTTGTGTTTGAATTAATTACTTAATTGTACCGAATGTACGATCGCCGCAATCGCCTAAACCTGGGCAAATATATGCCTTTTCATTTAAGCATCTATCAACTGCGCCGATATAAAGTGGGATGTCTGGGTTTGCTTCGCAGAATGCTTTAACACCTTCTGGAGCAGCAATAATGCAGACAAAACGTAAGTTTTTAGCACCGTGAGCTTTTAACATCTTAATTGTGTCAATTGCACTACCACCAGTAGCTAACATTGGATCGATAACATAAACTTCTAATTCAGCAATGTTTTCTGGTAATTTGCAATAGTATTCAACTGGTTGATGTGTTTCTTCATTACGGTATAAACCGATATGACCAACTTTAGCGTTTGGTACTAATTCAGTCATACCATCAACCATGCCTAAACCAGCACGGAGAATTGGGACAAAGCATAATGAGCTGCCTTGAACCATTGGTTGAATTGTTGGTTCAACAGGTGTTTCAATTGCGACATCAATTGTTTTAACATTTTGAAGTGCAACGAAACCTTCTAATACTGCAATTTCCTTAACTAATGCACGGAATTCACTTGTTGGAGTGTTCTTATCTCTTAACTTTGTGATTTTGTGAGCTAATAAAGGATGTTTAATTACAGTAACGTTTTTGTATTGTGATAAATCCATTTTAATAAATTCCTTTGGAGAGATTATTCAGCTTTTTCTTCAGAAGCTTCTTTTGTTTCAACAGCTGGAGTTTCTTTCTTTTTGCCAATGCTGCAGAGTAAGTTGACTAAGATGCCTAAGATTAAAGCACATGCAACTTCTGTAACTGTGACTTTACCAAATGTTAATGTTAATCCACCAACACCAGCAATTAAGATAACAGAAACAACGAATAAGTTTCTATTGTCGCCGAGGTCGACTTTTTGAATCATCTTTAAGCCTGAGACAGCGATGAAACCGTATAATGCGATACAGACACCACCCATACAGCAAGCTGGGATTGTTGCTAAAAATGTAGAGAATGGAGCAACGAATGATAAGACTAAAGCCATAACAGCAGTTGTTAAGATTGTGACAACTGAAGCGTTACCTGAGATAGCAACACAACCAACTGATTCACCATAAGTTGTATTTGGGCAGCCACCGAAGAATGCGCCAGCCATAGAGCCAACACCATCACCTAATAATGTTCTGTGTAATCCTGGTTCTTCTAATAAGTCAGAACCGATAACTGAAGATAAGTTTTTGTGGTCAGCAATGTGTTCAGCGAAAACAACGAATGCGACTGGAACATAAGCAACTGCGATTGTTCCCATATATGTGAAGAATTCACCAGCATTTGCGAAATCTTTGAATGATTTGAAAGCTGTGATGAAAGCGAAGTCTGGTAACCATTGCATAGATTTGAATGCTTCAAAGTTAATAACTTTTAATGCATCGTTATCAGCAGCATAGCCAATACCTGTGAAGATAGCAGCAACAACATAACCAGCAGCAATACCAATGATGAATGGGATCATCTTTAACATTTTCTTACCGAAAACTGAGCAAGCAATTGTAACACCTAATGTAACTAAGCCACAGCAAAGTGCAACATATGGGCTAGCAGTAGCAACATCAGCAACTTTATAAGAACCTGATAATAAATCACCGACAGCGTTACCAGCTAAAGATAAACCGATAATAGCAACTGTAGGTCCGATAACAACAGCTGGCATTAATTTGTCAATCCACTTTGTTCCAGCGAATTTAACAATAATAGCTAATACAACGTAAACTAAACCAGCGAAAACAGCACCAATGATTAAACCTAAATAACCAGCAGCAGCGCTAACAGCACCACCGAATGCTGCAAACATGCTTCCTAAGAATGCGAATGATGAACCTAAGAAGACAGGTGATTTGAATTTTGTAAATAATAAATAGACGAGTGTACCAACACCTGCACCAAATAATGCAGCAGAAGCACTCATGCCATTTCCAACGATTGCAGGAACAGCGATTGTTGCAGCAAGAATAGCTAACAATTGTTGTAACGCAAACACGACAGTTTTGCCAAAGCTAGGTCTGTCTTTAACACCATAAACTAAGTTTGTTTGTGACATACATGTCTCTCCTCCAAAAAAAAGACCCGACAGTTCGACGGGCCATTTACTTATAAGTTAGAAAAGAAAGAAAATCTAGAGACGACAGTGCTACCGTAATCTTTGATTATGGATGGCTTTACGTAACTTAATTTCATAACTTTTTACCTTATTGTCATAAAGTCTATCATAATGTGTTATGTCTTGAAAAGAACTTTTTTAATTTTTTTATAAATAATAATTTATTAATTATTTTTATATATATTTGTATTAATATGAAAATATCTTCTTTATAATAGATACGAGGTTTTTTTAAAATGACAAAAAAAGAATATGTAATAAGTGCAGCAAACAGTCACATTTATGATGTTCCAGGATTTCCAAAGCCAGGAATTATCTTCAAAGATATAACTCCAGTATTTGAGGATGCTAAATACGCTGAAGCAACAGTCGATGTAATGCTTGAAGAATTAATGGCTAAAGGCATTGAATTTGACAAGATCATTGCTCCAGAATCAAGAGGATTTTTATTTGGTGCACCATTAAGCTTTAAATCAGGTAAGGGTTTAGTCTTAGCAAGGAAACCAGGTAAATTACCAAGACCTGGTGTTTCTGCTGAATATGATCTTGAATATGGTAAAGCAACAGTTATTATTTCAGAAGGCTCAGTTAAACCTGGAGAAAGAGTAATTGTTGTTGATGATTTATTAGCAACAGGCGGATCTGCAAATGCATGTGCTCAACTTGTAGAAAAGTCAGGTGGCGTTGTTACAGGATGTGTATTCTACTTAGAATTAACTCCATTAAAAGGAAGAGACAATATTCCTTATCCAGTTGTTTCACTTATTGAAGTTGAAGCATATTAATTATATTAATAATGTAAATTAAAAGGGGCTGTTGAAAAACCTAAAAGGTGAATAACAGTCCTTTTCTTTTGGCATTTTTAACCTGCAAAGTGTATACTTACTTCAATCAACATTAATATTAATGTTGAAAAACCTACTTATAATATTTACCCCTTATTTTATTTCCTTTTTTAGACAGCCTTTTCCAAGATGGCTTTTTGAATTCTTCTTTTTTA
>JAZRYE010000009.1:0-46821 GCA_045600585.1 Bacilli bacterium
AATTCAAAGACGTACCACACTAGGACACATTTAAGTTCAAAGAGAGGCCACACCCACACGATAATTCAAAAAGCCGTTCTTTTTTAGCGTAATAATAATCATTTAATTTAAATATAATATAATAGTTATTATGAGTTTAATTGAGGTAAAAAATTTAGTATATTCTTATTCAGAAAATGTAAATGCCGTAAATGTCATTTCTTTTGAAATAGAAGAGGGAACATATACAACAATCATAGGCCATAATGGTTCGGGGAAATCGACCTTAGCGAAGCTTTTAGCGGGCTTACTTACTGCAAAATCTGGTCAAATCATTATTAATGGATATGAAATGAATCTTAAGAATCTTCCAGAAATAAGAAGAGAACTTGGAATTGTATTCCAAAATCCTGATAACCAATTTATTGGAGCAACTGTAGAAGATGATATTGCATTTGGTTTAGAAAATAAAAGAATCAAACATGAAGATATGCAAGCAATCATTGATGACTATGCTAAAAAAGTTAACATGTTTGAATATTTGCATAAGGAACCTTCTATGCTTTCTGGTGGACAAAAGCAAAGAGTTGCTATTGCTGGTGCATTAGCCTTATCTCCAGAAATATTAATTTTTGATGAATCAACTTCTATGTTAGATCCAAAAGGAAAAAGAGAAATACGTGAATTAATAATTCAATTACGTAAAAATAATCCTGATTTAACTGTTATTTCAATTACGCATGATATTGAAGAAGCTTATCTCAGTGATGAGATTATAGTTCTTTCAAAAGGCAAATTTGTTATGCAAGGAAATCCAAAAGAAATCTTATCAAACAAAGAAAAGCTATCTTCTTTAGACCTTCATATGCCTTTTATGCTAGAAATGAAAGAAAAGTTATCTAGTTTGAATATCGATGCTTCCAAATGCGAAGATATCAACCAATTAGTGGAGGTCTTATGTCAATCAAAGTAAGTAACCTCTTCTATTCATATATGCCAAAAACCCCAATGGAATCCTTGGCTTTAAATGATGTTTCATTAGAAATTAAGGATCATTCTTTTACTGCGTTTGTTGGCCATACTGGTAGTGGCAAATCTACATTAGTACAAATGTTTAATGCGTTATTAAAACCAACAAGTGGCAAAGTTGAAGTTGATGGATTTGTTGTTGAAGGTAGCAAAAGAAAAAAGAAAACCAAACACCTTAAAGAACTTAGAAAACATGTTGGCCTTGTTTTCCAATTTCCGGAATATCAATTATTTGAAGAAACCGTCGAAAAAGATGTCGCTTTTGGAGTTAAAAACTTCGGAGCAAAAGACGAGGAAGCATTAGAAAAAGCACATAAAGCCTTGCTTTCAGTTGGTATTCCTGAATCTTATTTTAAAAGATCACCTTTCGAACTTAGTGGTGGTGAAAAGCGTCGTGTTGCTATTGCAGGCATATTAGCTATTGAACCTGACATTTTAGTTCTTGATGAGCCAACTGCTGGCCTTGACCTAAAGGGTTCTAATGAAATTATGTCACTTCTTCAAGAAATGCATAAAAACGGTACAACTATTATTCTTGTCACTCATGACATGGATTTAGTTATGAAATATTGTTCTGATGTATTTGTTTTAAATCACGGAAAACTTATATTTAACGGCACTCCATCAGAACTATTTGAAAATGCAAGTGATGAGATGGCAATAGAAATTCCACCTCTATATGTTCTTGCTAAGAAACTCGTCGATAGTGGCATATCTTTAGATATAGAAAAGATTAAAAATACTGATGATTTGATCAATCAATTAAAAGAAGTGAGGAGATATCATGGCTAGCGTGTCATTTGGTCGTTACACTTCTTATAATTCATTTACTCATAAGTTAGATCCAAGAAATAAGCTTCTTCTTTTGATTCTTTTAATGGTCGCGATTTTCCTTCCATTTACCTTATGGTCTACACGTTTAGTCATGTCTGGTGTGTACTTAATTCTTTTAATCACATTGATGATTATTTCTCATGTCTCTTTCCTCGATTTATTTAAGTCAATGAAGGCAATGTGGATACTGATTATATTCTTATTTATTATTTATATATTTGTGCCTAACTCTACCTATTCAGATAGAACATTCTCATTTTTTGGCTGGTTTGATATCCATTGGGATGCAATTTATCAATCTTCTTATATCATATTAAGATTAATCTTAATGATTTCATTAACCATGATATTAACTTCTACTACAAAACCAATGGATTTGACTTATGGTTTTGAATGGTATATGACACCTTTAAAACCTATTCATTTCCCTGTTCATGAAATTGCAATGACATTATCAATTGCTTTAAGATTCATTCCAACTTTGTTGGATGAAACTGATAGAATTATGAAGGCTCAAGCAAGTAGAGGTGTTGATTTTGAACATGGTCGACTTGCAAAGAGATTTAAAGCTATTATTTCTTTAATTGTTCCTCTATTTATTTCTGCGATTGAAAGAAGCGAAGAACTATCTAACGCAATGGAAGCGAGAGGATATGATCCAAAAGCAAAAAGAACAAAATATAGAAAATTAAAATTTTCTTGGAGAGATATTATCGCCTTTATTATCGGTGCTGGTATCTTTGCTGGAGTTGTTGTTTTAGTAGTGTTTGATACCAAAGATCATCCTGTTGATTTAATTAATTTCTTCTTTGGAGTGGAGGTTGGATTTTAATGAGAATATTCGCAACCTGTTCCTATAAGGGAACCAATTATCAAGGATGGCAAAGACAAACTAATGCCCCAACTATCCAAGAAGAAATTGAAAAAGTATTATCTAAAATTATTAATCGTGAAATAGTAATTTATGCTTCTGGAAGAACAGACGCAGATGTTCACGCTTTAAAACAAACATTTCATTTTGATTTAGATAAAGATAATATTGATTTAGAACAACTTAAGTATTCAGTTAATTGCTTATTGCCTAAAGATATATTCATTTCTTCTTTAAAAGAAGTATCGGAAGATTTTCACGCAAGATTTTCAGCTAAAGAAAAAGTGTATTCATATGTTATTCGCTTAGGAGAAAGAAATGCTTTTGATTACGATTTATCCTATTGGTTTCCACGTGAACTTGATATAGATAAAATGAAGCATGCATTAACCTTTTTTGAAGGTAGACATAACTTCCAAGATTTTAATTCAAAAGAAGAAGATGAAGACAACTTTATTCGTGAAATTAGTAAGACTGAATTTGACTTTGTAGAAGATGAGAAAATATTAAAAATTACTTTTAGAGGAAATGGTTTTATGCGTTACCAAATCCGTTTTATGATTGGAACTTTACTTGCAATAGGTGAAGGAAAAGAAAACGAATCTTTCATTACTTATCATTTAAATGATAAGAATAGAGAAATTGTCTCATATAAAGCACCGGGACAGGGATTATATTTAAAAGACGTAATATATTAATTCTTTTATATGAATTAAATATTGTGATAAAATAACAAACGCGAAAAGAGGAAAATACTATGGGAAGAGCACATGAAGTAAGAGCTAAATCCATGGCTGCAACTGCAGCAAAAAGAAGTGCACTCTTTATGAGAGCATCAAAAGAAATCTATATGGCAGCAAAATCTGGTGAACCTGATCCAGAAATGAACTTAGCCTTAAGATCCGCTATCGAAAAGTGGAAAGGCCAACAAGTTACAAAAGATGTCATTGATAGAGCAATTCAAAAAGCAAAAGGTGGTCAAGGTGAATCATATACATCTGGCCGTTATGAAGCATTTGGTCCTGGTGGATCATATCTCATCATTGATACATTAACAGATAACAGCAACAGAGCTTTAGTCGAAGTTAAAGGTGTTATCACAAAGAAAGGTGGCCACTTAGGTAGTGTAATTTATAATTTTACAGAAGCTGGCGTCTTTGAATTCCAAGGTGAAAACCGTGATGAAGTAGAAGAAACATTAATTTTATCTGATGTTGATGTTCGTGAAGTCACAGTTGAAGACGGCTATATTCAAGTCTTAGTTGAACCAACAGCTTTCGGTGTAGCTAGAGATGTATTAGCAGGTATGGGCATCAAAGAATTTGATGTATCTGAAATTAAGATGCTTCCAAATGACCCAATTACTTTAGACAATCCTGAAGACAAGAGAAAATTCACAGAAATGTGCGATATGCTCGATGAACTTCAAGACGTTCAAAACGTTTACACAAACGTTGTTGAATAATAAATTTTAAGAAAGGAAACGGAATATTATGACAATGAAAAGATTAATTAATAACTTTTTAAAAGTTAACTTCTATATGTGCTTAATTCCATTTTTAGTTGCTGCTATTAAAGTTATTACTACAATTGTTAATGCTGTTACTGGCCCAGCAGAAGATGCTGCTGGTATTATTGTTGGTGGTATCATTGCTGCTATTTTCATCGCAGCTTGTGGTATTGTTTCAATGATCTTTGACAGATTGGCTAAAAAAGAATTAGCATTAGTCAAAGAAAAGAGCCAAGTAACTAAAGTTGCTGTCTTCTCAATCATTTCTGGCGCATTTGCTTGGATTGGTTTTGGCGTTGCAGCTGGTATCTTAATGTTCATCTTAAAACCAGAAGGATATCCAATTGTTGAAGGCGCTCAAGAAGCTCCAAAAGCAGAAGAATCTTCTGAAAAAGCTGAATAGTACAAATCCCAAGATTAGTTCATTATTATATTAGGCGTGGGTATTGCGTATCCGCGTCTTTTACTTTATTATTATAGAAACGAAAGGAAATATTATTATGAAAAAAGCTGCAAACATACTTTTAACTGTTGGCAAAATTCTTGGCATTGTTGCCATCATCGCTTGCGCAGTCGCATCAGTAATTATTTTAATTGCTGGTATTGTCGGTGGTGTTGCTGCATTAGGCGCTGCTACAACTGACGAAGAAACAGCTGCAGGTGTTGCTGCAATTGTTGCTGCTGTTGCTGGCTCTATCGGCATATTGATTTACATGGTTTGTCAAATTGTCGGACTTTCTCTTGTTAAAAAAGCAAAGAAAGGTTTAGCAAATGCTAAATGCAAAGCTGATGCAAAGAAACCTGGCATCTTAGCAATTGTTGGCGGTGCACTTGGTACAGGCCTTGGTATTATTGCTGGCATCTTTATGCTAGTTATGAATGATGGCTACTATCACGACGAAGCTATTGCTGACCAAGTAGTTGCTGAAGAAGAAGCTAAATAGTTCTTCGAATATTAAAAATGGACGATAGTTTGACCTATCGTTCTTTTTTATATACTATATATCCACGGAGGTGGAATTATGAAAAATACAAGTAGAATATTTCTTATTATTGGCAAAGTAATGGCAATTATTGAGCTAGTAATTTCAGTTGTCATTTGTGCTTTATTAATTACTTTTGGCGTTATTGCTTTAGTGAATCCTGAACTATTTTATCCGGTACAATCTTCTCCATTAAGCCAAGAACAAATTGATTCAATTATGGTTATGGGAATCGTTTTTCTATCCGTCGGTATCCCTTTATTAATTGTTCTACCTATCACGTCAATTCTTTCCATTTCTTTTAGTAATAAAGCATTAAATGCTTTAAAAAATGCGAAAAATGTCAGTGGTGTTAAAGGTCATGGCATTGCATGCATCATTATTGCAGCAATCTCTGGTAATGAATTTCTTTTGGCTGGTGGAATTCTTCTTTCTTGTTTGAGAGAATCGCATTTTCAAAGAAATTAAAGCAACTTAATTAATGTTTAAAGATGTGGAGCATTTTTGTCCCTTTTTCTTTGCTACAATAGCTAACATTAATTATTTAATAAATAATGTTTGACATTAGTAGTGGTTATAGATATGATTTTAATCGGCACAAAAGCTAAATTAGCGAAGTCCCCGGTAAGGAAAAAGTTAGTTTGGTAAAGGAGGATTTTAGTAATATGCAACGTCAAACTACTATTGCGAAAGCAAACGAAATCCAAAGAAAATGGTATGTCATCGATGCAACAGACAAACCATTAGGTAGATTAGTCTCTCAAGTAGCCCAAATCTTAATTGGTAAGAACAAACCAATTTGGACTCCAAACGTCGATTGTGGTGATTATGTCATCATTATCAACGCTGAAAAAGTCGCTCTCTCAGGCGACAAACTTAGAAACAAGAAATACTACAATGTTTCTAGATTCCCAGGCGGATTAAGAACAAGAACTGCTGGTGAAATGATTAAATCATATCCAGAAGAAATGATCGAACGTTCCGTCCATGGCATGGTTCCTAAGGGTCGTTTAGGCCGTCAAATCGAAAAGAAATTATTCGTTTATGCAGGTCCTGAACACAAACAAGCAGCTCAAAACCCAGAAGTTTTAGAGCTCAAGTACTAGGAGGAAGTAAGATATGGCAAAGAAAACTGATCTTCAATATTACGGCACAGGAAGAAGAAAATCTTCCATCGCCCGTGTCTATGTCACTTCTGGAACAGGTAAAATTGTTGTTAACGGTAGAGACATTAACGAATATATGCCATACGCTGTCTTAGTGATGGATGTCAAACAACCACTCACATTAACAGGAACTGAAGGCAAATATGACGTTAACTGTGTTGTTAAAGGCGGTGGATTCACTGGCCAAGCAGGTGCTATCCGTTTAGGTCTTACCCGTGCTTTATTAGAAGCTGGCTGTGATCGTGCTACTCTCAAAGCTGCTGGTCTTGTCACTCGTGACTCCAGAGCAAAAGAAAGAAAGAAATACGGTCTTAAAGCTGCTCGTAGAGCTCCACAATTCAGCAAACGTTAATCGTTTCGAATTAGTAACATTAAAGTTAAAAGGAAGGTTTTATCGCCTTCCTTTTTTCTTTAGTAATAAATGTATTGATTTTTCTTTTTTACTATTGTATATTTATAACGCTGTCAAAAACATGGGCCTTTAGCTCAGTTGGTTAGAGCGCGTCCCTGATAAGGACGAGGTCGATGGTTCAAGTCCATTAAGGCCCACCATATTGATAGTTACCCGATTCTATATCGGGTTTTATTTTTGTCTTTCGCGCGCGTAATATTAATTAATATGAATAATAAGTTTTTTATTGCAATTAATATTTTTATTTGCTAATATATCATTCGCCTGGACACTTAGTTCAGCGGGAGAACGCTTCCT
Source organism: Bacilli bacterium (assembly GCA_045600585.1). Classification (GTDB taxonomy): domain Bacteria; phylum Bacillota_I; class Bacilli_A; order RFN20; family CAG-826; genus JAZRYE01. The sequence continues at coordinate 7,082 of JAZRYE010000009.1, forward strand.
TCACACGGAAGAGGTCGCAGGTTCGATCCCTGTAGTGTCCACCAAACACTACAAAGAAAAAAATGCCGACTTAGCTCAATTGGCAGAGCAACTGATTTGTAATCAGTAGGTTGTTGGTTCGATTCCGATAGTCGGCACCACTTGAATATTACCCTGAAATAATTCAGGGTTTTATTTTTACTTAAATAGTGGATTCTTGAATTATTTATGAATTTACTATAAAATCTATTTTGCATGCGGCTATGGCGGAACTGGCAGACGCGCTAGACTTAGGATCTAGTGGGGAAACTCGTACAGGTTCGATTCCTGCTAGCCGCACCATATAAAAACAACAACTTCGATACACTAAAATATCGGAGTTTTTTCATTTTTAGAGGCCAAACGGCATTTTTGTACTAATTTTTTGCATTACTTTTCAGTTTTGGTGGCATTCCTCAAATTTGGTTATGTATCAAACTTGTTATTATGACTTGTGTCTCGACAACAAAATAAAACAAATGGTGGGATTCGGGATATTTGAGATTTCAATGTTGTAATTATAAAAACATAATAATTGGTGACATAATTGGTGACATAATTGGTGACAAAGAACAATGTTTGTGCTTTATTTAAACTGCCTTATATGGAAGACCGTACGTAGGGTGGTGTGAGAGGGAGCGGGAAAGTTTATAACTTTTCACTCTCTATTCGATTTTTTAGGGGTATTTTTAGTCAAAAATGCTCCTTTTTCTTATTTTTGGTCTTAGGTAATCAATAAGGCGGAAGATAGAAGAGTATCGAAGTTGCATTTATCACTTGGGTGTCGGCGGCAAAATAAAACAAATGGTGGGATTCGAAAAGTGGGGAGATAACTGTTGATATACATCTATACTTTTTGAAATGAAAATAGTATGTTTATATATTTATGAAGAATCTTTTTTTACATACACTATCGCTTTTGGCAATCTTGTGTATCGGCTCTTGCTCGGCTAGCCAACCTATTTCAGACACAGATTCAAATGATAATTATGGTGACATCGAAGATGATTCAACCAGTATAGACAAATATTATACGATTACATGGAATAATTATGACGGAACATTACTTGAAAAAGATGAAAGAGTATTAGAAGGAACTATACCAACTTTTGATAGTAAAACTCCTACTAGAAATGATGATGAACAATTTAAATATACCTTTGATGGCTGGACTCCTGAAATAATTCCAGTGAGTGGTGATGCAATTTATACTGCTAAATATATTTCTACATTAACAAAAGCTAAACTATCTTTTGATCTTGATGGTGGTTCTTCTCCTTCATATATAGAAAATAAATACGTTGATTCTATTAAAGCGTATGACTTCTTTTTTGATGTTACTAAGGAAGACTATAATTTTAGAGGTTGGTCATATAATAATGAAAAAGTATTTGATCATAAAGGCAATCAATTATCTAACCCTTCTTTAGTAAAAGATATGACTTTTAAAGCCTTATATGCTCAAACAGTAGAATTAAATATCATTAATACTATGGAAGAAGCTGGTACAGTAACAGGACAAGGTGAATATCAATATAATACCAATGTAGACGTATCAGTAGAAGTAAATCAAGGATATGTTTTCTTAGGTTGGTATTATAAAGGTACATTATTATCTAGCCAAACAACTTATAAATATATGATGTGGAGTGAAGATGTCACTCTTGAAGCAAGATTTAAAATAGGCAATTACCTATTAGAAGTCCAATCATACAATACTGATTTAGGATTAGTTATGATTAAAGGTGTATCTACCAACTATTCATCTTCTTCAAAACAAAGATATGATTATAAAACTAAAACATTTATCGCGGCATATACTAAAACTGAAGAACACAGATTCTTAGGTTGGTTTAATGAGAACAATGAATTAGTTGAAACTAATGCAGTATATTCATTTGTAATGCCTAATCATGATTATAAATTAATAGCAAAATGGGACTATTTTAATTTAAAACTTGATTCAAATAATCCTGAAGCAGGAGTCTTATCCGGAGCAGGAAGTTTTAAACCAGGAACAAGTGTTTCTATTAACGCAAATGCAAATCAAGGTTATACATTTGTTGGGTGGTATCAAAACGATCAGCTAATATCAACCGAACAAACAATTTCATTTATAATGCCATTAGAAGATGTCAAATACACCGCTAAATTCTCTACCAACTCATATCAATTAACTGTACTAAGTGAAGATAATGAAAAAGGTATAGTCTCAGGTTCAGGTACATATGAATATGGTAGTTGGGCAAGAGTAATAGTAGAAATGTCTTATATAACTAATGACTATTCTTTTAAAAAACCATCTTTTTTAGGGTGGTATAAAGATGATGTTCTTGTTTCGACGCTTAAAAATTTCGAGTATAAAATGCCAGCCGAAAATGTGATGTTAGTCGCTAAATTTACAGATGAGGATAAAGCTAAAGGGGAGACAATAAAATATGGAATGTACCCACAAAGCAAAGTAACCGATACATCAATAATAAACGAACTATTAGAAAGGATAGGAGGAAATTCCTTAGAGTTGAGCAATCAAGATTGGAAACCATTAAATTGGTACTCCAATACAACATATACTTGGTTCATTGATCTTGATATAAACGGAGATGGAAACAACGACTATAGAGGCGTATTTTTTGATAAATACAGACAAACAAATGGTTATGGAGTAGATGAACCAAATAGCTACACTCATCAGTATAAAAATGGGTATAGCACTGGATTGGTTCATTTCTTTAAGTATGAACCAATAGACTGGAAAATATTGAAAGTCAAAGATGGTGATTTCTTTGTAATGTCTAATAAGATAATAGATTCTAATCAATATTCAATGTATACGTCTAGTGAATTGCGAACTAAAACTGATTATCAAGGTAATACTGCAGACGTATATCCTAATAATTATAAATATTCAGATTTAAGAACATTTCTTAATGTAGATTTCTATAATACCGCTTTCAATACAACTGAAAATAGTAGAATTCAAACTACCACAGTCGACAATGGGGCACACACTACAGGTTATCCTAATAATAATAACTACCAATGTGGATCTACATATGACAAGCTATTTGCATTATCATATGAGGAAGTAACAAATACAACTTATGGATTTTTAGAATCTCGAGATAGCAGCACATCACGCCAGTTAGAAGTGACTGACTATGCAGCTTGCTTAGGCTGCTATAAGAGCGATAAAGGTAACGGTAGTTTTTGGTTACGTTCACCATGTAACGATAATAGCGTCTATGCTCGTCATGTGGAGAATAGCGGAGCGATAGATATGATTCTATTTGGCACAGAACATAAAGAGATGATAACTGAAGTGATGGGAATCGTCCCAGCTATGCACATAAAATAGGTATAATTTTTATAATATTAGAAAAGTTTCTTCAGTTCTTTCTTATATTTATAGAATGAATTTCTACTGCAACCACATAATTTGATCACATCATAATCTTCTAATGAGCCATTAAAATCTTTGTTGTGTTTTAATATAATGCCTTTGCGTTGTATAAATTTTTTGGTAATGAGTTTAGTTCCTTTGACCAGTCCAATTCTATTACCTGTGTTTTTGCTTTCCCTCATGCCTTGGCTGATCCTTGTGTGTAGATCGCTGACCTCCTTCTCGGATTGAATGAAAGCTTGCTTGATTTGCTCTTCGGCCATGGACATCAAAAGGTTGTTAATCAAAGAAATGCTACCTTTGAAGTAATCGTCTATAGCCTTATTCCCGGAATTGATGGAAAGATTGATCATATTGTTTTTTGATGAATCATAGACCGAAGTATTAATGAGGGGGTTCGTTTAAAAACATGAGATTGATTTTCTTTTCGTATAAAGCTTTATAGTCTTTAAAACCTTCAACTGCGTTTCTTGACATACGGCTTACGGAATCAAAGATAATTGTGTCGCCTTCTTCTAACTGGCTTATTAGTTTGTTCTATGCTGGTCTTTCTTACGCTGTTCCTGTGTAAAACTCTTTTACTATGGTAGAGTGTGGTTCGTATTCTTTGATGTTGTTGACCTGTCTTATTATTCGTTGATGGCTGTTGAAACTCTACAATATCCAAATATCATATTTGCTCCTCGTTTTTAGTATTAAAACTAACTTTAGATACTTTCTATACTGCATTATGCTGTTGATTATGTAGATTATATTATTAAATTATGCTATAGTATTACTGATATTAAGAGCTAGTACATAATGAAATATGAAATTGTTACCTTTGTAAATGATGAAGTAAAATTAGATGTCAATGTGTCACCAAAAGAAGATACTGTTTGGCTAACATTAGAACAAATCGGAACCCTTTTTGAAAGAGATCGCAGTGTTATTGGGAAACATATTAAAAATATATACAAGGAACAAGAACTTGATGAAAATTCAACTCGGGCAAATTTTGCACATGTTCAAATGGAAGGCGAAAGAGAAATAACAAGAGAAATATCCTTTTATAATCTTGATGTTATTATTTCCGTTGGGTATCGTGTTAAATCCAAAAACGGTGTAATGTTTAGAAAATGGGCCAATAGTGTTTTGAAAGAATATTTGCTCAAAGGATATGCAATTAATGAGAATAGAACATTGGTAACTAATGAAAACTATATAAATTTAATTAATAAAGTTGATTCAATAGATAAACGATTATCATTAATTGAAAAAGTAAACCTAGAAAGAGAAAAAGTATTCTTTGATGGAGAAATATTTGATGCAAAAGCTTTCATTTCAGATCTCATATCTAACGCCAATACTTCCATTATTCTTATTGACGCTTACGCTGATATCAAAGCGTTAGATTTCCTTAAGCATAAGAAACAAGGCGTGTCATTATCAATTTATCATTCATCAAAAGCGAAATTGTCCAAGAAAGATGTTTCAGATTTCAATGCACAATATGGAGATTGTATTACTTATATTAATGACAAATACCATGATAGATTTTTAATCACTGATCAAAATAATGTTTATCATCTTGGTTCATCTTTAAATTATGCAGGAAAAAGAATATTTGCCATTACAAAAATGGAAGATGAAGAAATTATAAAAACAATAATAGGAAATTTATGAATATAGACAAAAAAGAGTTTGGCAAGAAAATCAAAGATATAAGAATCAGAAACAAAATGTCACAACAAGCAATGGCGGATTCTTTGGGCTATACTTCAAGATCCACTATAAATAAAATCGAAGAAGGCGTTAACGAGATGAGCTATGACAAAATCATAAGATTGATGGAACTATATGGCTTATCACGTCCTGAACTTGGTCTTGAACCAATATGTGGAGATAAATTATCTGGATTGAGGAAGGATGCAAAATATCCAAATCCGGAAATTGAAGAAATATGCTATATCAAAAACTGTATTACAAATCCTAATATTATTGTTGGGGATTATTCATATTATGATGATAAGAAAGGTGCGGATCTTTTTGAAAAGCATGTGACTCATCATTATGATTTTATTGGTGACAAACTTATTATTGGTAAATTTTGTCAAATAGGAGCAGGTGTGGAATTCATCATGAATGGAGCAAATCGTTTTATGAATGGATTAACGACTTACCCATTTAATATTTTCTCAAGAGACCTTCGAAAACACACACCTTCTTTAGACAAGATGCCTATAAAAGGAGACACCGTCGTTGGTAATGATGTATGGATCGGCCAAAACGTCACAATATTACCTGGAGTTCATATAGGAGATGGCGCAGTTATTGGGGCAAATTCTGTTGTTGGTTCAGATATACCACCGTATACGATTGCAGTAGGAAACCCATGCAAAGTAATAAAAAAACGTTTTGATGACAAAGTAGTTGAAAAATTATTAAACCTTAAATGGTGGGATTATCCAATCGAAGTGATCGAGCAAAATATTGATAAATTATTCAATAGCAATATAGATGAATTAGAAATATCTTTGAAATAATAGGTTTATCTTCCACATGTCTATCAAACTTGTTGTTTATACAAAATTAAACAAAAACTTTGGTACTCTTGATATCGGAGTTTTTATTTGTCTCAATCATAAAAATACTTAATATTTATTCATAATTCCTATATACTATGTAAAAATATATTTACATTATGGAGGTTTTGTATGAAAAATAACAAGAAAATTGCTATAGCAGCGATATCTGTCCTATCTATTGCAGGCGCTACAACTGCAGTATTCGGTCATCCTAATTTCTCTGTATTTAGTGCTGAATGTGAACACGTTGGTTGTCACTACAGCTATGTTGCTCCAACAACAAGTTCTGCTGGACGTAAAGAATATTGGAAATGTTGTATTTGTGGATTAGTATCTGAAACTGAATTATCAGGAACATTCCAACCTGGTTCAGATTCATATTTTGGTGAAACTGACATGATTATTCCTGTCCATGAACATATCGATTTGAATACAGACTGGATATGCGATGATTGTGGTGAAGAAATCGACGGCATTGAAGGAATTACTATTAATATGCCTGTTGATAGACTTGGTCCTGGTGAACATACAACTTTAACCGCTACGGCAATAGCACATGGTTCGTTTACTGGAGATGTATATTGGACATTAGACACTTCAACTAATAGATTAACTCTTGTGGATAACGAAGATAATACTTGTACATTAACAGGTACAACAAATTTAGTTTCTTCTACAGTTAATTCATTCAAAATTACTGCTACATCTTTAGATGATCCTACAATTAGCAAAACTATAACTTTCTATGGTTCTGCTTTCCCAACATCAAGAATTCAAGCAATTATTGATCTTGTTGGAGCTGATTATGTTTTACCATATTGCACATTCAAAGCAGTTGGTGATTTCAAAACTACTTATGACTATGTCACTGGCGAAGATTATGTTTCTGGCTATGTAAAAGATAACACTAGTGCTAATAATGTTATCAAAGCATTTGATAATAATGGAACATATACAAAAACAGTTGATGGAACTCATACATACTATACAAAAGATATTGGCACATCTGGATATTATGTCAAATATGATGTTTATGTTGATTACGGATGGAGCTATGTTGATGTTTATAAAGTAGCAAAACCTGCAACTGAGTTCCCAGTTGATGTTGTTAACGAATTCCTTGCTGATGGAACTTCTGAAACAATTATTGTTCCAGATGATGGAACATCATTTGCTGTTTCTCAAGGAGCTTCAGATATCACAGTTACATGTGACTGTGATTCTAATAACTATGCTTCAAAATTAGTTGCTGCTGGTTATACAAATGTCAGAAATGGTATTTATGTTTCTCCTAATAGAACATTAATTGTTGTTATCTCTAAATCTGGTAGTGATACTAAACTCGTTTATAGTACACAAGAAATTTCTACTGATACAGATTGGAGTAGTGCTGATAAACAATTGATGATTCAAAAACTCGGTGAAGCAATTCCGTTTGTTAATGCTGGATATACTTGGACTGACTATACAGCTTATTATGGATATATACTTGGTACTCCAGGAACAGTTGATGCTTATAGTGAAGCTATAAAAGTATTTGATGCATGTGGCTTATATACAAAGTCAACTGCATCAAGCAACGTTGAATACAGAAAATCTATAGATGAAAACACTGATTTATCTATTAAAGTTGATAATGGTGGATATATGTATCTTCTTGTTGCTCCAAAAGCATTTACAGAATGGAAAGCAACTGAAATTGCTAATGCATTAGGTAGCTTAACAACTGTAACTTTACCTGCTGCTACTGGTAGTTTATATTCATATTCCTTTGGAACAAATACAGTAACCATTATTGTTACTGGTTCACAAGTAGATTATGAAGCTGTATTAGCTGCAGCAGGATTTATCAAGACAGGTACAAGTGGTTGGACAACTAATTACAAATCCGCTGATGGAACATTAATTGTCGCTATTGAAAACTTATCTAGTACAATGTTTGAAATTACTGCTACTGCTAAAGAAGTTACTCCTGCAGGTGATGGTTTTAACTGGAACACATTTGTTGGAGATACTTTAAGTAATCCATTAAGAGTCAACACTGGCATGGGCGGCAAATTCAATCTCGTATTAGAATTTAATAATGGTCATATTGAAGCCTATGAACAAGGAAAAAGAACAAAGACATTAGCAACTATGACTAGCGATACAGTTGGATGCACTGGCAATCAATTACACGTCACAGGTTTAATGGATTTCTATGACTTAAACATTGATTTAATCGTTGAATATGATGAAATCAATAGTTCTATTGTATTGGTTTCTGACATCTCTGCATCCACTTGGGAATGGTAATAGACATGAAAAAACAAATATTTATTGGCTTATTATCAATTTTTGGCATTACTCTTTCTTCGTGCGGAGGTGGAACAACTTCATCTATAGATGATTCTCAAAGTTCTGAATCTATTCATACGCATGCTGATACTAATAACGATCATTACTGTGATGAATGTAATGAAAGAATTTCATATTGCAAAGATGATGATATTAATGGGGTATGTGATGTTTGTAATAAATCATGGTCTAATCAAACTAAACAATTGTTTAATAATACAATTGGAGAACTTCTTCCATATTTTGAAGTAACAACTGATTTTACTCAAACAACATATGGATATCTTGAAGCCTTAGTTGATGGTGATGTTCGCGATATCATCGATGATTGCTTTACATCAACTGGTAAATATACTTCTGAAGAAACTTCTTATTTAGATTCTCCTGCATTACTTCTTTATAAAGCTTCTGATAGTAGTGAACAATATAACATCCGTGTTTATGTTATCTATAATCCAGGCACTGATATATCTTATGTCGATGTTGATACAGTCGTTAGAGATATGGATAAGTTCCCATTAGAGCAAGTTAATAACTATTTAGATAACAAACCTTTATGTAACATTATTGTCCCAGATGATGGAACGATATTTAGTTATGAAGAAAATGAATATTGTTGCACAGTCTACTATAATGGCGATGGGGCTAAATATTTACAAAAGTTAATAGATGCGAACTATATCATTGATACTTCAATGATGGAGTATTACCCATATAGATATACTTTTAGAGCAATTTCAAGCGATAGAACTTTGACAATGGAAATTGGTGTTTCTGCTGTTGAAAACACAAATGCAAAAACAATTTTAAAATTCTCTTATAGCGAAGTTCCTAATGAAGTAGATTGGTCAGAAGAAGCAAAAGAAATAATGATGGATTTAATTGAAGAAGTTATTCCATTTGCTAACGCTGGATTCACTTTTGATATCGAAGAAAATAGAGAATCCGCAACTTATCATAATTACATGACAGCAACTTCATATAACATTGACGCATTTGTTTATGCAGTCAATGCTTTCGTGGCTAATGAAGACTATGAAGGAACATACACCGAAGATGGTGGGTTCTATACATTTACAAAAGATAAAGGAACATTCATTGTTATCGTAGTTATTTCAGTTTATGAAAGCGAAACAACAATTGCTATTGAACGTAAGATTCCATCATCAACAACTTGGCCTTCTCAAAGAATCTTAGATTGCTTTGATATAGAAATTGATGATGTTATTCCTTCTTCTGAAGGTACTTTATTCAAAGTCTATTATGAAAAAGCACATCCAAATATTGCTTTAGTAACTGTTGTAGGTTCAAAAGATAATTTAGATAATTACATTCAATCTTTAGAAGATGCAAATTATGTAATTAAGAGTGATCCAATTTCTGATTACGCTGCTATTGCACCTAATAAAACTATTACTATGTATATTACCGATTATACTGATGCAACTGGTCAAGAAGCAGGATATAAACCATTCTTTACCATTGAAATTCAAGCAAGCGAAAAGAAACAAGAAGAAGCAATATTCCCAATTGAAGAAATTAATGCTGAATTGGGACAAGCAGACGCTACTTATGATGGACCTAATCCAACAGGCACATCATTTACTACTTCTTATCCATATGGTAAGGGAGTTGGAGCTTGTGATATTCTTGTTTCCATTACTGGTGGAGATAGAGAAGCATTTATTAATGCATTAATTGCCGCGAACTATCTTTTTGATAGTGATAACTCGTATATCGATTATCAAGCTTATTCCAATCCAAGTAAGCATATTACTGTATATGTTTACTTAACCGGAACTAATTCTGATTACGATATTGAATTTGGTCTCTATTTCTCTTGGTAATGATAGCAAAAGAACGAATTCACCTTTTAAGCAAAAACTATTACTATTTCTTTATTTTGCATCACGTTTATTTTAAATAAATTGAATAAAAAATATCTCTTGGATAATTTCTGGAGATATTTTTATTATTAAAAAGTTAATCTAATGTTATTAGTTAATCTTGATTAACTATAAAAATCTACTAATCTTTTTTGTCTATTTTTGTTCAAATAAACACAAGTGGAAAGAATGGCAAAAAGAAGATAATATAATTATGTGGAAAACTTTAAGCTTATTAGTCCACAAAAAATAATATTTCAATCCAAAGGAGGCTAGATTGCATTATGAACTTATTACACGTAAAACAAGCTCTTGAAGTCGCTAAAGCCGGCTCACTTAACAAAGCATCTGAGACCCTTTTGATTGCAGCACCTAATATTAGCCGTTCTATTAAAGAACTTGAAAGCGAACTTGGAATTACTATTTTTAATCGTACTCAAAATGGTATGGAATTAACTCCTGATGGAATAGAATTTGTTAATTTTGCAAAAGATATTTTGAATCAGATTGATGAACTAGAAAAATTTTATAAAAACGGCTCATCCAAAAAGCAAAAGTTTTCTATTTGCGTTCCTCGTGCTTGCTATATATCCGATGCATTTGCTCGTTTTTCTAATTTGATTTCGAAAGATGCCGCAGAAATATTTTATAAAGAAACAAATACACAAAATACAATCCGCAATGTACTTAACGAAGATTATAAATTAGGTATTGTTCGTTATCCAGAAAACTACGACAAATACTTTAAAGCGTTATTTGATGAAAAAGATCTTCAATGTGAACTTGTTTCAGAGTTTACATATTCGCTTATCATGAGCGCTGATTGTAAACTAGCTCAAATAGATAATATTACTTTTGATGACTTGGTTGACTTTATTGAAATATCTCACGCCGATCCTAGAGTTCCATCTACTTCTTTAGCAAAAGTTATTAAGGAAGAACGTCCTGATAATATCAATCGTAAAATATACATCTTCGAAAGAGCTAGCCAGTTTGATTTATTGTCAACAAACCATGAAACATTTATGTGGGTTTCCCCTCCACCAAACAAATTATTGGAACGATATAATTTGGTGATAAAAAAATGTATTGAGAATAAAAAAGTTTATAAAGATATGCTTATTTATAAAGCGGGGTATAAATTATCAAAGCTCGATAGACAATTCATTACTTCACTTTGTGAATCAAAAAGAAAGTACTTATAAGTAATTAAATCCAATTTCAAAAAAGAGATTGGATTTTTTTATTTCTATATGCCACTTATCGATATTGATAATACCAATTATACATTTTAAGAAATGTTCGCACATTTTTTTGATTGATAAAATGTTGACGTTGGAGGAAGGGAAATGGAGAAGACACCTGTTACTAAAGCAACGTTGGGAAGACTACCAGAATATCTTAGATTCTTAAAGAGTCTTCCGTCTGGAAGCTTTCCATATATTTCTGCAACCGCCATCGCTAAAGCATTAAAACTTGGAGACGTTCAAGTTCGAAAAGATTTAGCCTCGGTAAGTGGAAATGGAAAACCAAAGCTTGGTTATGATACAGAAGACTTAATTAAAAGAATTGAACAATTCCTTGGTTATGGTGAGTTGACTCCTGCTGTGCTTGTCGGCGCTGGAAAATTAGGAAGCGCTTTGTTGCAATATAGTGGGTTTGAGCAATATGGAATTAAAATTGCTGCTGCATTTGATTGCAATGAAGAAACTATTGAAAGCAGTGATAAACAAGAAATTATGTCGATGGATAATTTTGAAGATTATTGTCGAAAGCATAACAATAAGATCGGCATTATTACAGTTGGAAAAGAGTCGGCACAAGAAGTATGTGACAAAATGGTGAATGGTGGAATCCTCGCTATATGGAACTTTGCTCCATGTAAATTAAGAGTGCCAAATGGAATAGTAGTGGAAAATGAGAATTTAGCTCTTTCCTTAGCACGACTTAACAATTTATTAAGAAAATGATTTAGGAGAAAAACGTATGGAAAACACAAATTATGTAGTTGTTGATAGCGTTGAAAAATTAGAAGAAGCTCTTGCTCGTACAAAAGAAGCACAAAAAAAGTTTGCTACTTATACGCAAGAACAGGTAGATAAGATTTTTCTTGCTGCAGCAACCGCAGCAAACAAAGCAAGAATCCCTCTTGCTAAATTAGCGGTTGAAGAAACTGGTATGGGTATAGTTGAAGATAAAGTTATTAAAAACAACTATGCTGCTGAATACATCTATAACGCATACAAAAATGTTAAAACTTGTGGCGTTATTGAAGAAGACAAAGCTTTTGGAATTAAAAAAGTAGCAGAACCAATTGGTGTCATTGCTGCTGTTATTCCTACAACAAACCCAACATCTACTGCTATTTTTAAATGCTTATTAGCCTTAAAAACACGTAATGCAATTATTATTAGCCCTCACCCAAGAGCAAAACAATCTACAATCGCAGCTGCAAAAATTGTTCTTGAAGCTGCCGTTAGTGCAGGCGCTCCAGAAGGAATTATTGATTGGATTGATGTACCAAGCCTAGAAATGACAAATGTTCTTATGAAAGAAGCTGATATCATTCTTGCAACTGGTGGACCTGGCATGGTTAAGGCTGCATATTCAAGCGGCAAACCAGCGCTTGGTGTTGGTGCAGGTAATACACCAGCAATTATTGATAGTTCTGCAAATATTCTTCTTGCAGTAAACTCTATCATCCATTCAAAAACATTTGATAATGGCATGATTTGTGCTTCTGAACAATCAGTAATCGTTTTAGAAGATATTTATGAAGCGGTTAGAGAAGAATTTGCATCTCGTGGATGCTACTTCTTAAAACCAAATGAAACAGAAAGAGTTCGCAAAACCATTCTTATCAATGGTGCTCTTAATGCAAAGATCGTTGGTCAATCAGCTGCTAAAATTGCTTCCCTTGCAGGAGTTACAGTTCCTGAAGGAACAAAAATTCTTATTGGCGAAGTAGAAAGCGTTGAACTTTCAGAAGAATTCGCACACGAAAAACTATCTCCAGTCCTCGCAATGTATAAAGCTAATACATTTGAAGATGCTCTTGCTAAAGCAGAACATTTAATCGCCGATGGTGGTTATGGTCATACTTCATCTATTTATTTAAATGAAGTTACAGAGAAAGAAAAATTAGCAGAATTTTATTCTCGTATGAAAACTTGCCGTATTCTCGTTAATACTCCTTCCTCACATGGTGGACTCGGTGATTTATATAACTTCAAATTAACTCCATCTCTCACATTAGGATGTGGTTCATGGGGTGGAAACTCTGTTTCCGAAAACGTTGGTGTTAAGCATCTTATCAATATCAAAACTGTTGCTGAAAGGAGAGAAAACATGCTTTGGTTTAGAACACCTGAAAAGGTATATATCAAAAAAGGCTGCTTGCCTGTTGCTTTAGACGAACTTAAAACCGTTATGGGAAAGAAACGTGCGTTTGTTGTCACAGACCAGTTCCTTTATACAAACGGATTTGCAAAACCTATCTTTGATAAACTTGACGAAATGGGTATTGAACATACTTGTTTCTTCGACGTAGCACCTGATCCAACACTTGAATGTGCACTTCGCGGTGTCGAACAAATGAGAGCGTTCAAACCAGATACAATTATCGCTTTAGGCGGTGGTTCTGCTATGGATGCTGGCAAAATCATGTGGGTTCTTTATGAACATCCAGAAGCTGACTTTATGGATATGGCAATGAGATTCATTGATATTAGAAAGAGAGTCTACACTTTCCCTAAGATGGGTAGCAAAGCATATTTCATTGCTATTCCAACATCTGCTGGTACAGGTTCTGAAGTTACTCCGTTCGCAGTTATTACAGATGAAAAAACAGGCGTTAAGTATCCATTAGCGGATTATGAACTCCTCCCTAATATGGCTATTATCGATACTGATTTCCATATGTCTGCACCTCGTGGATTAACTGCTGCATCTGGTATTGATGCTGTTACACATGCCCTTGAAGCATATGCATCAACAATGGCAACAGACTATACAGACGGATTAGCAAAGCAATCATTACAAATGATTTTCAAATATTTACCTCGTGCTTATGATAACGGTCAAACTGATATTGAAGCGCGTGAAAAAATGGCTAATGCCGCTACTATGGCTGGTATGGCGTTCGCAAATGCATTCCTTGGTGTTTGTCACTCAATGGCACACAAATTAGGCGCATTCCATCATTTACCTCATGGTATTGCTAACGCATTAATGATTGAAGAAGTTCTTAGATTCAACGCCGCTGAAGCTCCTGCAAAAATGGGAACATTCTCTCAATATGATCATCCACATACTTTAGCTCGTTATGCTGAAGTTGCTGATTCTCTTGGCCTTGGCGGAAAAAATGATGAAGAAAAACTCGAAAATCTTATCAAAGCAATTAATGACTTAAAGGCAAGAGTTGGTATCAAAGCAACTATCAAAGATTATAACGTTGATGAAAAAGACTTCCTCGATCGTCTTGATAGCATGGTTGAGCAAGCATTTGATGATCAATGCACAGGTGCTAATCCAAGATACCCTCTCATGAGTGAAATCAAACAAATGTATCTCAATGCGTATTATGGTGGAAAACACTTTGAAGAAAAAGCAATGCCTTCATCTATTGATGATGTAGTTGTAGATGATGCTCATAACTTCAAACAAGCTTATCGCCGTGCAAAAAACGATATTAAAAAGGCATAGGAGGATACCGAAATGAAACTTGATAGAGTTATTGCAGTTCGAAACACAAAAACCATTTATCGTGATGGTGACAAGTGCATAAAAGTCTTCAATGAAAATTATTCTAAAGCTGATGTTTTAAACGAAGCATTAAACCAAGCAAGAATTGAAGGAACAGGTTTAAATATTCCAAAGGTTCTTGAAGTCACAATGATTGATGGCAAATGGGCAATTGTTTCTGAATATATCAAAGGAAAGACATTAGCTCAATTAATGCAACAAAATCCAGAAAAGAAGGATGAATACTTAGAACTATTTGTTGATTTACAAATTTCTGTTCACGCAAAAACATGCGCCCTTCTTAATAAGTTAAAAGACAAAATGAATCGTAAGATTAGTGATGCGAATATTGATGCAACAACTAGATACGACTTACATACTCGCCTTGAAGGTATGCCTAAACACAATAAGGTATGCCACGGTGACTTTAATCCATCAAATATAATCATAGCTGAAAATGGCACACCTTATATTCTTGACTGGTCACATGTCACACAAGGCAATGCTTCCGCTGATGTTGCTCGCACATATTTATTATTCTGGCTTAATGGAGATATTGATGGTGCGAAAAAGTACCTTGATCTCTTCTGCAAAAAGAGCAATACAGCAAAACAATATGTCCAAAAATGGATGCCAATCGTTGCGGCATCTCAATCTGTTAATTGCAACGAAAAAGAACGTGAATTCCTACTTTCTTGGGTTGACGTCGTAGATTACGAATAAGGAGAAAAGAATATGAAAATTACAGTTTGTATTGGTTCATCTTGCCATATCAAAGGTTCAAGACAGGTAGTTGAACAACTTCAATATTTAATTAAAGAAAACAATCTTGGTGACAAGGTTGAACTTGGTGGAACATTTTGCATGGGCAAATGTCAACAAGGCGTATGCGTTACAGTCGATGATGAATTCTATTCTGTTTCTCCTGATACAGTAACTGAATTCTTCAATACTAACGTATTACCAAAGGTAAAGTAATATGATTGCCCGCATTTGCATCGGTTCATCCTGTCATTTAAAAGGATCAGAGCAAATAGTCGAACTATTTAAAAAAGCAATTGCAGATAATCATTTAGAAAACGAAATAACACTGGCTGGTAGTTTTTGCACCGGCCAGTGCAATCGTGTCGGTGTGACAATTATGCTTAATGACGATATTTATATCGGCAATACGCCAGAAACTTTCCCAACATTTTTCAAAGAAAAAGTTTTAGAAGCTTTAAAGCAAGAAAGGGCTGAATTCAATGGAATGTCTAACTCTTAAAAAATCTAATTGTAAAAACTGCTATAAGTGTATTCGCCATTGTCCTGTTAAATCCATTCGCTTCTCTGGTAACCAAGCTTACATTATTGGAGATGAATGTATTTTATGCGGTCAATGCTTTGTTGTTTGCCCACAAAATGCTAAACAAATTGTTGATGAAACTGAAAAAGTTAAAGTTTTACTTCATAGTGGAAGCCCAGTTGTCGTTAGCCTTGCTCCTTCTTTTATTGCAAATTATGAAGATACAGGAATTGATGCCGTTCGTGAAGCACTTAAGAAACTCGGGTTCTTCGATGTTGAAGAAACTGCTATTGGAGCAACAATTGTTAAAAATGAATACAACCGCATGATGAAAGAAAGAAAAAATGACATTATCATTTCTTCTTGCTGTCATTCTGTAAATTTATTGATACAGAAATACTTTCCATCAGCTCTTCCATATCTTGCTGATGTTGTATCTCCTATGCAAGCACATTGCTTAGATATTAAAAAACGTATTCCAAATGCTAAAACAGTTTTCATTGGGCCTTGTGTTTCAAAAAAAGATGAGGCTCAACGTTATGAAGGAATTGTTGATGCTGTTCTTACTTTTGATGAATTAACATCGTGGTTAAAAGCAGAAAATATTACTATCGAAAAGAAAAAGGACAGAGATAATAATCACTGTGTCTCAAGATTCTTCCCAACAACCGGAGGAATTCTTAAAACATTAGTCAAAGACAATCCTGACTATAAATATATTGCGTTTGATGGCATTGAAAACTGCATCGCTGCATTAAAAGAAATTCAAGCTGGCAATATTCATAATTGCTTTATTGAAATGTCGGCTTGTATTGGCAGTTGTATAGGTGGACCTGTAATGGAAAAATTCCACCGTTCTCCTATTAAAGATTATTTAAGTATTTCAAATTATGCTGGTAATGATGATTTCGACGTTGCTCAACCAAAACCACACGAAATAAAAAAACAATTTGAAATTATCAACCGCCGCAATGCTACACCAAGCGAAGTAGAGATCAAGGAAACTCTTCATCAAATGGGTAAAAAGAAACCAGAAGATGAACTTAATTGTGGCTCTTGTGGCTATAATACTTGCCGTGAAAAAGCAATTGCTATCTTACAAGGAAAAGCAGAAATCTCTATGTGCCTACCTTATCTTAAAGATAGAGCAGAGAATTTATCTGACACAATTGTAAGAAATACTCCTAATGGAATCATTGTCCTAAACGATAAATTAGAAGTCCAACAAATAAATACAACAGCTTTAAGATTATTCAATGTTCGTAACCAAAGTGATATTCTTGGTAATCAAGTTGTATGCATCTTAGAGCCATTAGATTTTATGAATGTTTTATCTTCAGGCAGAGCTCTTCATAATAAGCGCGAATATCTTGCTGAATATGAACGCTATGTCGATAAAACAATTGTTTACGATAAAGAATATCGTCTTATTCTAGGCATTTTCCGCGATGTCACAGAAGAAGAAAAACAAAGAATTAAAAAAGAAGACATCAGTCATCAAACAGTCGAAATTGCGGATAAAGTTGTCGATCGTCAAATGCGAATTGTTCAAGAAATCGCTTCGCTTCTTGGTGAAACTGCAGCTGAAACAAAAATCGCTTTAACTAAATTAAAGGATTCAATTGGCGATGAATAACTTATGTACTGATATTGGCTGGAAAAGTATCAATCACGAAGGGGAACAACTTTGTGGTGACCATGTCGATATAGTTAATCAAGGTGATGATTCACAAGTTATTGTTTTAGCTGATGGCCTTGGCAGTGGTGTTAAAGCTAGCATTCTTTCAACATTGACTTCAAAAATTATCTCAACAATGTTAGCGGAAGGTCTTAAGCTTGAAGATTGCGTTTCAACAATTGCGGCAACACTTCCTATTTGCTCAACAAGAGGAGTTGCTTATTCAACTTTTACAATTTTGCATATCATCCACAATAGAACGGTTGAAATCATTCAATATGACAATCCAAAGGTAATACTTTTAAGAGACTTTGCTGTTGCAGATTACCCAACGAGTGAACTCAACATTTGTGGAAAGAAGGTTTTAAAAACAGTTATTAGCCTTCAAGAAGGTGATTGCCTTATCGCAATGAGCGATGGTTGTCCTCATGCTGGCATCGGACTCGCTTACAATTTTGGTTGGAAACTTGAAGATATTGCTGAGTATATGCTATCAACCCTTGCAGGTGGATACACTGCTAAAACCCTTGCTACTATGCTTATTGACCAAGTCTATGAAGAATATGGCCATCATCCAGGCGATGACGCTACAGCATGTGTAGTCAAAGTTCGTAAAAGAGAACCAATGAATATATTATTTGGTCCTCCACGTAATCGTGATGATTGTGATCGTATGATGTCATTGTTCTTCTCAAAAGAAGGTAAACACATCGTTTGTGGTGGTACCACTTCATCAATTGCTGCCAAATATCTTGGCAAAGAAATAAGACCAAGCCTTAATTTTGAAAATAGTGATGTTCCTCCTATTGCTGAACTTGAAGGTGTTGACCTTGTAACTGAAGGAGTTATCACAATTAATAAAGTTATTGAATATGCAAAAGATGCTTTAAACGAAAATAAACTTTATGACAAATGGAGTTATCAACGTGATGGTGCATCTCTTATCTGCCGATTATTATTTGAAGAAGCAACAGACATTAATTTCTATGTTGGTAGGGCTGTTAACCCAGCTCACCAAAACCCTGATTTGCCAATTACCTTTAACATTAAGATGAATCTTGTCGAAGAGTTATCTAAGTGCTTAAAACAAATGGGCAAAAGGATTAAGGTTAGCTATTTCTAAGGAGGGCTATAAAATGGAAGTAAGAAAATTTGACACCAAAGTCCAAGATTTAAAATATAGAGTTCTTCGCGAAGTTGCTCGCCAAGCTTGGAATGATGCCTTATTACAAAATGTAATGGATATTCCACAAATGATTGTGCCTGGTAATGCACCTACTATGCGTTGCTGCGTTTATAAAGAAAGAGCAATTTTAGGTGAACGTGTAAAAATTGCAATGGGTGGCAATAAAAATAATCCAAATATTGTTGAAGTTATTGACATAGCTTGTGATGAATGCCCCGCTGCAGGATACGAAGTAACCGATTCATGTCGTGGATGTCTTGCACACCGCTGTGAAGATGTTTGCCGTCGAGGTGCTATTTCTTTTGATCATAATCACGTAGCGCACATTGACAAAACTAAGTGTGTTGAGTGTGGTCAATGTTCAAAAGTTTGTCCTTATTCAGCAATTATCAATCGTAAACGCCCATGTCAAATAGCATGTAAAATTAAGGCGATTACAATTAACGATAATAAAACTGCTGCGATAGATAATAACAAATGCATTCAATGTGGTTCTTGTGTCTATCAATGCCCTTTTGGTGCAATTATGGATAAATCATATTTGCTCAATGTTATTGATATCATTAAGAAAAGCAAAAATAACACTAATTACAAAGTATATGCAATTGTTGCTCCATCAATTTCTAGCCAATTTGCCTATGCAAAACTTGGTCAAGTAATTACTGGCTTGAAAGAAATAGGCTTCTATACAGTTATTGAAGTTGCTCTTGGGGCTGATATGGTTGCTAAGTCAGAAGCAAAAGAATTATCAGAAAAAGGATTTTTGACAAGTTCTTGTTGCCCTGCGTTTGTGAAGTATATTAAAACTGCCTTTCCTAATCTAGAAAACCATATATCACACAATCCTTCTCCAATGGCAGTACTTGCAAAATATATTAAATCTAATGATGAGAAAGCAAAGATTGTTTTTATTGGACCTTGTATTGCAAAAAAAGCAGAAGCACAACTTGAAAATGTTAAACCATATGTTGACACAGTAATTACATTTGAGGAATTACAAGCTTTATTTGATAGCAAAGATGTCGATATTACTACATTAGACGAAGGTGTACTTGATAATGCATCATATTTTGGCAGAATCTTTGCTAGATCTGGTGGCTTATCTGACGCTGTTTCTGAAGCACTTAAAGAAGACAAAATTGAATTTGATCTTAAACCAATTTCATGCAATGGCATTGAAGAATGCCGTATGGCTCTTCTTAAAAAAGGTAGGGATGGACTTGACGCGAATTTCATTGAAGGAATGGCTTGCGTCGGTGGCTGCATTGGTGGGGCAGGATGCCTTACTCATGGCGAGAAAAACAAAGACGAAGTTGATAAATATGGTAGAGAAGCGTTTGAGAAGAGCATTAATGATGCTGTTTCTGTACTTAAATAAACTCGTGACATACGAGAAAGCATGTTCTTATATTCTAGCGATTATTTGTTAGAACAAATTAGGCCTGGTTTTGAATCAGACCTTTTTTGATTTGTTACACAATAACAAAGTGTAAAGAGCAAAACAAAACTCTAAGTTATTAATATAAAAAAATTGTTATATACTTTAGATATAATAAGGAGAAAGAAGATGATTAATAATTTTGCTAAATATCCATTATATGAAGTGTCTAAAAATCTTGCTGATGTAGCAATGGGAAGAAAAGAAGCAGACTTAGTTATTAATAATGTTAAGCTAGTTAATGTATGTACACATGAAATATTAGAGAATACAGGTGTTGCCGTAATTAAAGGCAGAATTGCCTATGTAGGAGATGCTTCTTTTGCTATTGGCAAAAATACAAAAGTAATTGACGCGAAAGGCAAATATTTAGCCCCATCTTTTATGGATGGACATATGCATGTTGAATCATCAATGATATCAGTTGGAGAATATGCAAAAGCTGTCATTCCTCATGGTACTTCTGGTATCTTCTTTGATCCTCATGAAATTTGTAATGTATTAGGAATGAAAGGCATTCGCTATATGCTAGATGACGCAAAAAGGACACCTTTAAAAGCAATGCTAACTATGCCATCTTGTGTTCCCGCTGTTGAGGGATTTGAAGATTCTGGTTCAAAAATTACTTCTGAAGAAGTTAAAGAAGCCATGGCTTGGAAGGAAACTGTTGGATTAGGAGAAATGATGAACTTTGTTGGAGTTGTTAATTCTATAGATGAAGTTCATGCAATTGTTAACGAAACATTAAAAGCAGATAAATGTCCTACTGGTCATTATTCAATTCCAGAAACAGATAGGGGATTAAATGCATATATTGCCAGTGGAGTAAGATGCTGCCATGAATCTGTTAGAGAAATAGATGCATTAGCAAAAATGAGATTAGGTATGTACGCTCAACTTAGAGAAGGATCTGCTTGGCACGATTTAATTGAAGTGAGCAAAGCAATAACAAAACATGAAGTAGATTCTAGATTTGCTCAACTTATCTCTGATGATTCACATCCAAGGACATTAGTGGATGAGGGCCATTTAGATAATATTGTTAAGAAAGCTATTGAATATGGTATTGACCCAATTACTGCGATTCAAATGGTAACAATTAATACCGCTACCTGTTTCCATTTAGATCATGAAATTGGCTCAATTGCGCCAGGTAAATGCGCTGATATGGTATTGATATCAGATTTAAATAATTGTGTTATCTCTGACGTATTTATCGATGGAGAGCATGTTGCAAGTAATGGAGAACTATTAGTTACATTTGAAGACTATAAATATCCTAGTGATGCTTATAATACAATTCATCTAAAAGAACTAACATTGAAAGACTTAGTCTTTGCTTCAGATAAAGATAAAGTCAAAGTTAGATGTATTGAAGCTATTGGAGGAAAGACAATAACTAATGAAGTAATTGAAGAACTAAACGTTATTGATGGGGCAATTCAATTAGATCCAAATAAAGACATTCTTAAAATGATGGTGTTTGGCCGCCACGAAGGAAAGAATAATGTTGGTCGTGGATTTATCAAAGGCTTTGGTATTAAAGAAGGTGCTTTAGCTCAAACTGTTGGCCATGATGCACATAACTTATCAGTATGTGGCACTAATGATGAAGATATGATGATTGCGGCAAATACTTTAATCAAATGTGGTGGAGGTATATGCGTTGTTAAAAACAAAAAAGTCATCGCTTTAGTTGAGCTTCCACTTGCTGGTTTAATGAATGAAATCAATGTCAAAATCATGAAAGAAAAAGTAGAGCACTTGGAAGCATCTTGGAAAGAGATTGGCTGCGACTTACCATCTCCATTTATGACAATGGGTATCATCCCTCTTGCAGTTATACCTAATCTAAGACTAACTAATAGGGGATTAGTTGATGTTAACAAATTCGAATTTGTTCCTTATATCGTATAAACAATAAAAATAAGAAGTAGGCCTCGTGCCTACTATTATTTTATAAAAAGTTACAAAATAACTCATAAGTTAGACAAATTGACTTATAAATTATATAATTTAAATTGTTTAAGAAAGAGAGATAACGAATATGGAAATCATTAAAGAAATTGGTACAAATGAATTGACATTAAAAATTAAAGGTAGATTAGATACAACTTCTTCATCTATGTTAGATGCAGAAATAAAAACAATTGATGAAAGTGTTACAACACTCATCCTTGATTTTGCTGAATTAGATTATGTATCTTCATCTGGCTTAAGAATTATTCTTAGCTTACAAAAAACAATGAGCAAAAGAGGCAAGTTAATCATTAGAAACGTTAGCAGCACAATTAACGAAATTTTTGAAATCACAGGCTTTTCTAACATTTTAACTATTGAATAATATGAAAAAGCTAAGCCTATTACCCCATTCATGGGATGTGTCGGATATTACCGATATATATGAAAAAAATGAAGTAAAGGCAAACTTTGCTTCAATGGTTGCTTGCTTCAATTTATCGATACTTGCCATTGTCGCTATCATTGGTTATTTTGTTGGTTTTTTAAATATAACCTTTGATGCATTAATTTATACAATTTTGGGCGCAGTTGAATTAATTATTCCTGCAATCATATGCGCTTTTAAAAAAGGTAGAGGCAAAGCACTTAAATACTTGCTTCTTATTGGCATGCTTTTAGGAATTACTGTTCCTTACATCTTCAATGATGCAGTGGTAGTTCTTTTATATGTCATTCCTATTGCTATTTCTTGTCGCTATAGTAATAGAAAAATTGTTTTATTAATATCCGGTCTCACCGTTTTCTTCTTCCTTGGAGGAACGATAGGTGGTATCTTTACCGGCATTTTCTATCCAAACAGTGTTTCATTTGCTACAGATACAATTTTAAATGTTAAAGCCGGCAAAGCTGTTAGTCATGCGATTGTTGAAGAATTAGGATATGCAAAAGTTATTAGCCAAGTATTATTATCATTCAGCTTAATAAGCGTATTAATTCTTCTTGTTATTTCTTATATTAGCTATGAAACTGCTTCTCGCGGAAAAGAAGTATTAATGGAAGAATTCAAAATTATTCAAAACGAAGTTCGTATTAATTCTGAATTGAACTTAGCAACAGATATTCAAGCTAATATGCTTCCTAGAATCTTCCCTCCTTTCCCTGATCACGATGAATTTGATATTTTTGCATCTATGAATCCCGCTAAAGAAGTAGGTGGAGACTTCTACGATTTCTTCATGATTGATGATTCTCATGTTGCTATTGTTATTGGTGACGTAAGTGGTAAGGGTGTCCCTGCAGCATTATTCATGGTCACCGCTAAAACATTAATTAAAGACCACACCCAATTAGGTTTACGCCCTGCAGAAGTCTTTTCTAAAGTTAATAACATTCTTTGCGAAGGCAATGAAGCAGGATTATTCGTTACTGCTTGGATGGCTATTATTAATATCGATACTGGTATTATGACTTTTGTAAATGCAGGCCATAATCCTCCAGCTATTTATCAAGATGGTAAATTTACATATTTAACTTCTCGTCCTGAATTTGTTTTAGCAGGATTACATGGTTTACATTATAAAGAATTCACAACTCAATTAGTTAAAGGAGATAGAATCTTACTTTATACTGACGGCATTACTGAAGCTTCAAATATTAACCAAGAACTTTATGGTGATAAGCGCTTGATTAACTATTTGAATAAAAATACTAATTTACCTATTAATAAATTAGTTAAAGGTATCACAAATGATACTAAAGAGTTTGTCGGAGATGCTGAACAATTTGATGATATGACTATGTTATTATTTGAATATATTAGTAATCGTTCAAGCATTGAAAAAACATTTAATGCCGATATTAAAGAACTTGATAACGCAATTGACTTTGTCAATGAACAATTAGAAACAAAGGAAGTTTCTATGGGTGTCGTTAATCAAATTTCAATCGCATTTGAAGAAATCTTCGTCAACGTTTGCCATTATGCCTATAAAGGTAGAGAAGGCAAAGTTAAGGTTGAAGTTATTCTAAATGAAACAGATGTCAAGATTCTCATCAAAGATACAGGTATCCCATTCAACCCATTATTAAAGAAAGACCCAGATATCACATTAAGTGCAGAAGATAGACAAATCGGTGGTCTTGGTATTTATATGACTAAGAAATTAATGGATAAAGTTGAATACGTTTATCGCGATGAAATGAACATCATTACATTAACAAAAGGATTATCTACAAAATGAGTAATTTAATTGATAAAGCAATTATATATGCAACAAATAAACATTCAGGCCAAGTAAGAAAATTATCTTTACAACCATACATTCTTCATCCATTAGAAGTAGCAGCGATTATTTCTACTTTAACAAAAGATGAAAATGTTATCTCTGCTGGTATTCTTCACGATGTTATTGAAGATTGCAAAACAAATGGAGAAGAAATTAGACAAGAATTTGGTAATCGTGTTTATGAACTAGTTTCTGCTGAAACAGAAGATAAAAAAGAAGGCCGTAGTAAATCTGATACTTGGTTAGAAAGAAAACAAGAATCCATTGTTGAATTAAAAAATACAAAAGATGTCGATGTTAAAATTCTTTGGCTTGGAGACAAACTCTCAAATATCCGTTCTTTATATTATGGTTATGTTGAACATGGAGAAGATATTTGGAACATGTTCCATCAAAAAGATAAGAAAATGCATGAATGGTATTACTATTCTGTGTTAGAAAATGTCTCAGAATTAAAAGACACTTTTGCTTATAAAGAATATTCTTTAATTCTCGATATGTTGTTTAAAGGGAGCTACATGAATGAAGACTAGTCTTGAAAACAATTCTCTTATTATCGCTTTACCAGAACGCGTTGACTCTAATAATGCGAATGAAATTGGTGATGAATTAGACTCTATTCTTGCTAATAGCAACGCTGAAGAAGTAGTTTTAGATGCATCTATCTTAAAATATATCTCCAGTGCTGGATTAAGAGTTGTCTTAAAATGTAAAAAAAGATCAAATGATTTCAAAATCATCAATGTCTCTTCAGAAGTTTATGAAATTTTTGAAATGACAGGATTTACAGAAATCATTCAAGTTGAAAAAGCATATCGAGTCATGAGTATTGATGGATGCGAAGTTATCGGTAAAGGTGCGAAAGGAACAGTATATAGATACAATAACGATACTGTTTTAAAAGTCTATAACGATAAAAACTCTATTGATGACATTAAAAATGAAAGAAAACTTGCTAAATACGCATTTGTATTAGGCATTCCAACCGCAATTTCGTTTGATTTAGTCAAAGTTGGAGATAAATTCGGCACAGTTTATGAATTACTTGATGCTCATCCGTTCTCAGCAATTATGGGTAATGATCCTAGCCGTGTTGAGGAATGCGCAAATATGTATGCGGATATTTTACGTTTAATTCATTCAACAGAAGTCAATAAGAATAAGTTACCAAACGCAAAAAATAAATATGATAATGTTTGGTTAAAATCAGTTCTTCCTTATCTAAATGAAGAAGAAACTTCTAAAGTTAAAAGAATGTTAGAAGAAATTCCAGAATCTAATACAATGTTACATTGTGATTTCCATACAAATAACCTCATGCTTCAAAATGGTGAACCAATCGTTATTGATATGGATACATTATCATACGGTCATCCTTTATATGATTTATGCAATATCTGCTTTACTTATAAAACGCAATGTGAATTTGATCCTGAATCTGCAGAATCATTCTTAGGAATGAAAAAAGAAGACATCTTTAGAGTTTGGAAATATTTCTTACCAAGATATTTAAAAACAACGGATGAAAAATTAATCGAAGAAGTAGATAAAAAGATTACTTGTTTCTCCTTCTTTAGATTCATCAATCACTTATATAAGAGGAGTAGTGATCCAATTCACGATGAAAAGATTCTTACTATCGTGAAAAAATTTAGATTATTATTAAATGAACTTGATAGATTTGATTGGTAATAGAAACAATATAATTAGCCATTAGATGTCCTCTAGTGGCTTTATCAACTAGTAGGAGAGAAATTATGAAGATTGGTATTATTGGAGCAATGAATGTTGAAGTTAATTTATTGCTCAATTCATTAGATAACGTTAAAGAATTAGTAAGCCATAATATTAAAGTTTGTAAAGCCAGCATTAATAGTAATGAAATATTCATTATCATGTGTGGCATGGGTAAAGTTAATGCTGGTCTTGCTGCATCAATCTTAGCTATTGAATATGGATGTGAATTAATTATTAATTCTGGTATTGCTGGTGGAGTTGCTCCACTTAAAACAAAAGACATTATCATTGGTAAAGAATTAGCTTATAACGATGTTGATGCACGTTTCTTTGGCTATAAATACGGCCAAGTTCCTCAAATGCCTGTAAGTTATTCTCCTAAAGAAGAAGACATCAAACTTGTTAAAGAATCATTAGATAAATTAGGCTTAGCTTATAAAGAAGCAAAAATCTATAGCGGTGATCAGTTTGTTACTTCATTTGAACAATTAAAAAATGTTGAAGGTGATGGCTATGCTGTTGAAATGGAAGGTGCCGCTGTTGCTCAAACCTGTTATCGATTAGGAGTTAGATTTATCGTATTAAGATTTATATCAGATATCGTTGGGGCTCCTTCACAAATTACTGATTATCCTAAATTTGAAAGTCAAATGGCGGAAGCATCAGCAAGTATTTGTTTAAATGTATTAAGATCTCTTTAGAGGTCTTTTTCTTTAATTAATCAATGTTGTTTGATATTATTTTTATACTAAAAAGGAGATTTAATAATGAAATCAAAGAAAATGTTACTTATTTCTGCTATGGCTATTTTATCTATTTCTTCAGTCACAGCATGTGGTAAGCATACACACAAATTTGGTACTGATTGGAAAAACGACGCAACTAATCACTGGCACGCGTGTGACGGCTGTGATGAAGTTGATGGATTAGCAGAACACGACTTTGTATCTGCAGTTACAACTCAACCAACATATGAAAATGCTGGTGTTAAAACATTCCAATGTACTGTTTGTGGTTATCAAAAAACAGAAGAAATTGCAAAATTAGAACATCATTATCTTGAATCATGGGAATATGATGATGAACATCACTGGCATGAATGTACTGATACAGGCTATGAATCATTACATATTGCAGAAGCAGAACACGATTTAGAAGTTACAGATAGACTTGATCCAACTGCTAGTGCAGATGGATATGAAGTTTATGAATGTAGCGTTTGTGATTATTCAACTAATGTGACACTTCCAAAAATTACAAATTCTTGGGTAATTAAAGCACCAGAAACATATGGTGACGCTCCAACAATTTCCTTAATGGATAATTATGGTAATTATGGAAAAGTTACTTATGAAGAACAAGAATATGAATTCAAAGATGTTTCTGCTGAATATTTAGCTGACGATGGCGTATCTACTATCAAAAAATATACTGTCCGTAATACAGTTGTTCCTTGCTTAGGTGATTTTAATGCAACTTATAGTGCTTCTAAACTTGAAGTCATTGCAATAATTAAAGCGCAATTCTCATTAACTTTAGTTGCTAGTAAGAGCATTGTCGAATCATGTTGGGTAGGTGAAATTACTGATAGTAAAGATTTTAATAAAGTTCCACATGATTTAAAACATTTTGAACAAGCTGATGGCAGTTGCATAACAGAAGGACAAATTGAACGTTATGAATGCTCTATTTGTGAAAAATCATACACTGATGAATCATGTACAACTGAACTTACTGAGGAACTCGATTCGTTCATGCTTTCTGGATATTTTGAAAAAGGTGATAACTTCTTCTATGGTTCAATTTCTTATGGTCAAATTAAAGAAGATGATACTGTTAAAATCTGTGTCGGAAATAAAAAATATTTAGAAGCAACAATTGATACAATCAAAGTCTATCAATCAGGTTCATTTGTTACAGTTCCAGTAGCAAACGCTTATGATTTCGTTCATATCTATATCAAAGAAACTGTTAATGATTATGATTTCCCTGAATATGGTGTTACTATTTCAGATTTAGATAATCTCGGCCACGTTGACTTTGATGAAAATATTGGTATGTGCTTAGAATGTAATGACACTGCTGGTAATGAATATAATTCATATGATTATTCCGAAGGCTATTACGCAGGCACTAAAGGATGGAACGTTGATGTTGCATTATCTAAATACAACACAGTTACATATATCCCATATTTTGAAATCTATAATGGTGAATATTTTGCAATCAATAATGATTCTTCTGATATCACAAAGATGGAATTAATTGACGCTAACGGAAACGTTGTTTCTAATAACGATATTGTTCACAAAGTATCATATAGAAATAACTGGGTTGTCGATTTATATAACTATCCTATTGAAGAAGAAGTAGTAACTTTAAAGATTACATATAAACAATTAACAACATCCTCTGTTGCTCATTTCTCAATTGTATATAGCATTGATACACATTTTGATGCTAGCAACTGGAACATTACTATTGCTGGTAAAACATTACCAGTAGCTGGTGATGATGGTATCAATTCTATTGATTATTTATCAGATCACATGCTTGTCCGTTATATTGAAGATGGTGGACCAGATACTTCTGCTTATTCATGGGCTGAATACATGTTTGTTGATGAAGGCGAAAACACAGGCTATATTGCAACTATGTATGCAGTAGTTGATGGAGAAAGCATTGCTATTGCTACTTCCGTTTGTGACTATATGTCAAATAACTGGAGTATTGATCCAAATGATTCAAATTATAGAATCTACGAATTTAATTTCATTTCAAACGTTTCAGGTTGGACTGATTCAGAAGGTGTATTCTGCCATCGTGGTGGTGACTTTGAAATCCGTATCAGCATCATCGGAGTCGACTTCGACGATTAATTAATAAATTCACACTAAAAGTGATGCAAACAAACATGCATCACTTTTATCTCTATTTTGCTCTTTTTTGCAATTTGTCTAAAAGACATTTATATTATTAATATATGACAGCTACTTATTTTATCGCGGAGCATTGTTTCTCATTAACTAGTCTATTCAATCATGTTCATGAATATTTAAAAGAATATAGGAGTGATAAAACTCCTTCTTTTGAGATTGTTATCACCAAAGAAGATATCATTGAAGAAACTAAATATGATGAAGATGGAGTTAAATTCTCTAAAGAACAATACGAAGTAACCGCGGTATTACGCAAGTTGATGAATATTATCACAAAAGATAATTACATTCTTTATCATGGCTCTTGTATCTCTATTGATAATGAAGGTATTTTATTTTCTGGTCGAAGTGGAGCAGGTAAATCAACTCACGCAAGACTATATAAAGAATATTTTAAAGATAGAATGATTTATATTAACGATGATAAACCAATCTTAAAAGTTGAAGATGATAAGATAACTGCTTTTGGAACCCCATGGAATGGTAAAGAAAGATTATCAAATAATACAAGTATTAAATTAAAAGCTATTTGCTTTATTAACCAAGCTAAAGAAAATAGAATTGAAGAACTTGATTCATCAAGTGCTTTCTCTTTAATTTATAAGCAAAGCTATTTGCCTCCTAAACTAATACCATTATGTATGAATATGTTATCTAAGATATTAAAGAATGTTAAAGTGTATAATCTTTATTGTGATATATCTAAAGAAGCAGTGATGACTAGCTATAACGGAATGAAATAATTATGACTTTTGAAGAGATAATTGAAAAAGAAGGTGTACTTGTCTATACATGCGTTGGGGTATCGATGATGCCACTTTTGCATGAGCATAAAGATATTCTTACCATCTCTAAAATAGTAGAAAAACCAAGGAAATATGATGTTGTCTTATTCAAAAGAGATGATGGTAAATATGTATTACATAGAATACTAAAAGTTCGTAAACATGATTATGTCATTTGTGGTGACAATCAATGGAAAAAAGAAAAAGGAATTACCGATAGACACATTATCGGAGTATTAACTTCATTTAATCAAAATGGTAAGATTACAAAAGTAACAGATGAGAACTATTTAAAATATGTTCATAAAGTTACCCATTCTCCATTTAGAAGAATGAAAATATATTTCAGGGATTTGAAATATCGAATTAAAAGAAAATTAAGAAAGAACAAATAATGAACGAAAAGAAAAAGTATTGGGAATATGTAAAAGAAAATAAAGGAATAATTATTTCTTTGACTATTTTTGCTTCTTTATTAAGCATCTTTTCTGTTGCCTTTGCTTATTTTTCTAAGCTATTAATTGATTCAATTGGGGACAATGATAAATTCTTATTATTCGCAATCCTAATGGTGGGTCTAATCGTTATTGAATTAATAACAAGATTAGCTATGAACCTCATTTTTAATAAGTCAGAGATCAAATTAGAAAATAACATTAAAAAGAAAACATTCTTATCTTATTTAAATAACGATTACTTAACATTAGATAACAAAGATAATGCGGATTATTTAAATAGAATTACTTCTGATAGCAAAGTAATTGCTAATGGAGTTATTACATATCTACCTAACTTTATATCTTTGATATTTAGAATTCTTTTATCTTTTATTACTTTGTTATTTATTGATTGGAAATTTGCACTTGTCTTATTAGGCTTAGGTATATTAACTTTTGTTATCAGCAAATTAATTAGACCAATAAGCAAGAAATATCATAAAGAAAGTCAAAAAGAAGAAGGCAATGTCTTAGGCCATTACAAAAGATATTTACAAGAATCATTCTTGATCAAACTTTATGGCATTAAAGATAAAGTTGAAGTATCCACTGATGAGATTCAAGAAAAATACTATAAGGCAAGAAATAGACAAAGAAACTTCTCAACTTATATAAATACAGGTTTCTCCTTTTTAATGAGGTTTGCTTATATTGGAGCAATTATCTATGTTGGAGTAATGATTGGTAAAGGATCTACTGTTCTTGGCTTTGGTAGCATGCTTGCGATGGTAGAACTCATTGGTCAAATCCAAGGTCCGTTTACATCTTTAAGTAGTTTATTACCAAAGTATTATCAAACACTTGGTTCAATTGAGAGAATTGAAGAATATGTTAAGGAAGATGAATTAGTTAATAATGAGAATAATGAAGTATCTACTATTAAAATAGAAGATGTTTCTTTTAAATATAACGACAAAGAAGTTATTTCTCATTTATCATTCGAAATTAATAAAAATGACTTTGTCTTTATTAAAGGTAGAAGTGGTATTGGTAAATCAACATTATTAAAACTTATTATGGGTGCATATAAGCCATCTAACGGACTTATTACCATGAATAATGAAAATATATCTAACTATACAAAACTCTTCTCATATGTGCCTCAAACTAACTTATTAGTTAAAGGAACTATTAAAGATAACTTAGAACTATTCTCTACTCATGAATTAGATATTGATGAAATATTAGATATTACATGTTTAAAAGATAAAGTTGATTCATTAAAAGATGGACTTAATACATCTATCTATGATGAAGGCAATGGTCTATCTATTGGAGAAGGCCAAAGATTATCAATCGCAAGAGCGTTACTCTCTAATAGAAAAGTATTAGTGTTAGATGAATGTACATCTGCTTTAGATAATGAAACAAGCGATACTTTATTATCTAATTTAAAGAAACTCGATTTAACAATCATCTTAGTCTCCCATAAGTTAGAGCATATAAAATATGCAACAAAAGTAATCGAATTATCAAAAGAAGATTAATCATATGAAAACGAATATTGATGCTTCTTATATAAATCTATTTCACATTATTTATTATTCTCTTCATTTAGAAGAAAAACTTTCTCTTGAAGAAATAAAAGATTTTGATTTGAAAAAGATTTATCGAATATCTAAATCCCATTCATTAACTTCTTTGCTATATCCTGCAATCAAGGATTTAGACATCGATATAAAAGCGAAAGAAGCAATTACAAATGCTTATAACTCTAATTTAAGAAAGACCATGTTCTTTGAAAATGAATATAAGGCGATATCTAATAAATTAGATGAATTAAAAATCTATCATATGCCTTTAAAAGGATATTACATTAAAGAACTATATCCATTAAAAGGAACAAGAGAATTTGCAGACTTTGATGTCTTATATCAATATAAGGATGCATCCAAGATTAAAGACATCTTTGTTAGTAGGGGATATAACGTATCTTCTTATAAGAAGGGTAACCACGATATCTACACAAAAGATCCATTCTATAATTTTGAAATGCATAGAACATTATTTGCACCTGTCGAAATAACAAAGACATTTAACCAATACTATAAAGATATTCATAAAAAGACATATCAAGTAGAAGGCTATACTTATACATTAAAAGATGAAGATAATTACATCTACTTTTTAGCCCATGCTTATAAGCATTTTAGTAGAAGCGGTAATGGGGCAAGATTCTTAGTTGATAACTATTTATATTTAACTAAAAAAGTAGATATGGATTTTAACTATATCCAACAAGAATGTAAAAAGTTAAAAATATTAGATTTCTATAAAGAAATCAAACATCTATCACATGTGTTATTTGATAAACCATTATTAATAAATAATGATGAATTATCAATTCAAGAAGAGAATGATTTGTCTTATATCCTCAACTGTGGAACATATGGGACTCTTAAAAATGGTATCTATGCTTCATTAAATGACATCGCTGGTGGAGAAGATAATAAAGTCACATTCTGGTCTAAATTAAAATATGTTTTAAGACGAATTTTCTTAACAAGATCAGAAGTTAGATTAATCCATCCTTGGATTGGTAAAACGATCATCTTTATCCCATTCTATTGGATAGTTAGAGTATTCAAAGCTATCTTCCATCCGAAGAGTTTTAGACACATGAAACAAGAAATGAAATGTCTTAAGGAATTTGGTAAATAATACATTTCTTTTACAAATGTAACACATTATAAAATATTTATAATCATATCCGTTAAAAGAAGACAAAAATCCCAATTCAATATAATTTATATAATAAATATATTAGTAGTTAATAATGCATCACAAATTAGGCTAATAAAATAGTTTAAATAAATCGTGTGATGCATTTTTAATTGCTTTCATGTGATTTTAAATATTGAAGACGGCTAATATTTAATATATAAATATAATCGTAAAGTGTATATATTCCCATATATGGGGGAACGTTTCTACACAACACCGTAATGTTGTACTACACTCGATAAGATACGCAATAGGACATACGTCATGTAGTCCATCTTCTATCGTGTTAGTGTTCATTACTAACACTTTTACATTAGGAGGATAATTTATGAAATTATTCAAGAAATTAGGAATATTTGTTGCTAGTTTTGCTATGGGAATCGGAGCAATTTCAACTAATATAGCAAATAAATTTATGAGTGCTAATGCCACTGAATTAACTGCTTCTATTTCTTTTAAATCATCAACTAATGGTGACTCTACTTCAGCTATTAATAAATCTGATTCGCTAGATTCAATTATAGCTACCGGAGGCAACTATATTAAATCTATAAATTCTACATCAAAAGTCTATCTTGGTAAGAATGGTTATGGCTTAAAGCTTGGTTCTAGCAGTGCGGCTGGCAATATAGAGTTTAATTTAGATAGTAGCTATTTAGTTAAATCGGTGATTGTCGAAGCTGCAAAATATAGCACTGATACAGGAAAAATTGCTGTTAATGAAACAACTATTAACACTGATCTTTCTTCTTCGTTTACGATGCTTACTCTAAATTACGATAGCCCTCTTAACTTTTCCACTTTAAAAATAGCCACAACTTCTAAAAGAGCATATGTAAAATCTATTTCATTTGTTTATTCTTCGGATGTTGAAACATATTCCTTAATATTTGATACGAATGGTGGTTCAGAAATTGCATCCCAATCTGTAGCAGAAGGTAATAATGCTACTAAACCAACAATTGATCCTACTAAAGCAGGATATTCTTTTGGCGGTTGGTATGCTGATGAAGAATTAACAACTCCATTTGATTTTGCTAATACTCCAATTAATGAAGACACTACAATTTATGCTAAATGGTTAACAAACCACACTGTTTCTTTTGAAACAAATGGTGGGTCCGAAGTATCTTCACAAACTATTGCAGATGGTAAAAATGTAATAAGGCCTACAGATCCAACTAAAGACGGCTTTGCTTTTGCAGGTTGGTATGCTGATGAAGAATTAACAACTCCATTTGATTTTGCTAATACTGCTATTAATGAAGATATAGTTGTTTTTGCAAAGTGGTCTACTTATGTTGTGGTTGCTTTTGAAACAAATGGTGGATCTGCTATTCCTTCGCAATCTATTGCAGAGGGTGGCAAGGCTACTAAACCAACAAACGATCCAACTAAATCTGGATATTCATTTGCTGGTTGGTATGCTGATGAAGAATTAACAACTCCATTTGATTTTGCTAATACTGCTATTAATGCAAATACTACAATTTATGCTAAATGGGATGCGTATAGTGATGATTTAGGTTTAAATGGAACAATTCAATTTTTATACTTTGATATAAATTATTTGAAATTGACAGGCAACAAAACATCAACACCTGTAGCAACTGGAGTTGCTTATAATGAAAATCCGACTGCATTACAATTTGATTTGGTTGGGGACAATAAGTACACAATTGGATGTTATGTCGAAGATAACTATGAATGGTTATATTGCATCGATAATAACAATGGACTTAGATTTGGAACAAACAATACGGGTAACGATTGGTCAGTTGCAGAGAATGAAAACGGAGAATTTGTCTTACAGACAATTGATCCTTCAAATAATATTAGGCAGCTTAGTTATTACTCTGCAGGCAATGATTTTAGAACATATAAACTAAGTAGTACTGCGCTGACCACAATCGGTATTACACAAAAACCGGTTGCTGATACAACATTTGTTGAAATTGATGAGCTTTCATTTAGCGAACTTGTGATTGGTGCGACTGAAATTATTACCGCTCAATTTGAAGGCAAGTCTATAGAATGGTCTTCTAAAGATTCGACGATTGTTGCAGCCACAAAAAACCAAGACAATTCATGCAGTGTTACAGGCTTGAAAGAAGGCAAGACTACCATCACAGCTACAGTTGGTAATAAGCAATCTTCCATTGACATTACTGTTATTAAAGCACCTCTTCCAGGCGACAATATTTCTTTGTCCGCTATAGATATTACATATAGTGGCTATACTTATTGGACTAAAACAATTGGCAAAAATACTTATTCTGGCACTAGCTTAAGCAATGGAAATAATATTCAGTTGACTGGTGATTCAGAGAAAACATCTGGAATTGTTTCTACAGGTATGAATTTTAAAGCCTTGTCAATTGCGATAGATTGGGGCGATTCTACATCAAACGGGAGAACTATTAATGTTTATGGTTCTAATTCTAAATACAGCTCGCCTGCTGACTTGTATGATTTACAGAAATGTGGAACATTGATTGGAACTATTGTTAAAGGAACATCGACATCGTTAGATTTATCAGCGCTTGATTTTGCTTATATTGGTGTTAGGGTTGCGACAAGCAACGCGGTTTATTGTTCAAGAATAGCTATTGAATGGGAAGATACAAATTATGGTCGCGACGATTCATTATTTACTTCTAACTATACAGAACTTTTAGTTAGTGACTCATTTGGAATTAGATTTGAAGGCTATGTTAACGAAGAATATGTTGATGCTGTAATTGAATATGGTTTTGTTATCACCCGTAAAGATGGTAAAAAAGCCACGTTAAATAGCGTTAAAGAAAATGTGAGTAAATTATTAAGTGAAATTAATGACGAACGTGATGGACTAATGTTTGATGATGGCGAAGCGATTGCTAGTAAAGATGGATTTTTGTGCTTTAGTTCAATCCTTAAAAACATTCCTGAAAATGAATCTATTTCTTTTTACGCTTATGTTGTTTTAGATATCGATGGTGATGGAAAAGTAGAAACTTTTGCTTCACCAGTCTCTGAATCAATTGAATTTTAATGGAAAGGATAATGTTTATGAAAGAAAAATTTGTTGAAATTTATTTTGAAATCGTTGAAGTCAAAAAAGATGACATTATTCAGACTTCCTCTCCAGAAGAAGACTTTAATGATCTTGACTGGCAATAATTATGCAAAGAATTAAACGCTACTCTATAATTCTAAGCGTAGCGCTTTTGCTTGTTTCATGTTCGATTAAAAATACAGACTCATTAAACTCTTCATTTAATGAAGATATATCTAACATAGAAAATGAAAACGAATTTTGTAGCTCGGTTGATATATATAGTAGTCTTTATGATTCAATTGAATCATCTGAGTCAAGTGATGAAATAGAAAAAAAGCAATACATTATATCTTTTAATGATACATTTTGCTGTGACGAAAACTTTGCTGTACTAGATGAAACGGAATCATGTAATTATTTAATTACTAATTGTTTAACTTTAAATGGCGAATTTGAAAATGAAGCAATATTTGCTTTTTATACATCTTTAGCAATTGAGAGCGTGATGGTTTTTTCAAAAAAATCTGAAAGCATTACTAAAGGTATATTTATTGGGCATATTAATCCATATGGTATTTATTCCTTGTATAAATCTGATTTTTTAAATGACTTTTATTATTATAGTTATCCAAATCGTGTTAATGCAGTTCATATCGCAATAAGAACAGTTGAAACCGCTTTTATTTCTAAAATTGTTCTAACTTTAAAAAACACTTAATTGAGACTAAAATATTTATATGAAGCTTAAATACGACTTTGTTATTCAAGAAGTAGGCACTGACTACTTCGCTGTTGCGAATGGAGAATCTACTAAAGAATTCTCTAATTTAATTAAATTAAATTCAGTAGGAAAAGATATCTTCGAAAAATTAAAAGAAGATACAACTATTGAAGAAGTAATTAAATTTATTAAAGATAAATATGATGGAGATGATGGAGTGATTGAAAAATCAGTTAGATCATTCATTGATAATTTATCTAAACAAAATTTACTTACTGAATAATTTAATTAATTACATTTGAATATTAGCTAGGGATGCAGTATCTCTAGCTTTTATCTTACTGATTTGGGGATATAGGATATCTATGCTATAATAGGCCTATGAAAGAATACGATAAAGTCAATAAAATCAAAGAAGAGAAGAATAAAGAAATTGCTCGATTAAATGAAGAGATTAATGCTTTAAAAGAGAAAAACGAAAAGCTTGAAGCTAAAAATAAAGAACTACGTCAAAAGTTACATGACGCAGGTGAAGGCAAAAGCGAAGTATCTCGTCTTAAGAATCAATTAACCGAAAAAGAAAGAAACGAAAGAACTCTTCAACATCGTTTAGATGAAGCAGAAGGAAAACACATTCTTTCTATCTTTACTAAGGAAAGACAAGAATTAATCTTAAAGATTAGAAAATTACATTATTCCAATAGCATCTTTAATTCTCTTGCTTATAAGTTTCAAGATGGAACAGAAAACGTTATCCAAATCGCTTATAAAATTAAAAATAATTCAGTAGGGGATATGGACTTTTATACATTCGTCTTTAGAGATGATATTGTTGGCTTATTAGAAAAGATATTAAGAATATTAACTAAGTCCATTAAAACAAGTGCATCATATTACTTATTAGATTTAAGAGACAATAAATGTAAATTACCTAATAAGTACTATAAAGCTGTACCAAAATTACAAAATACAAAAGTAATAGGGGATATTCTATCTTTAATCAATATTGAATCAAAAGCATATCACGGAAGTACTGTGAAAGAAAAAAGAGTCATCTATGATGAAGAAGACGACTCTACTAAGAAATATTATGATTTCTTGAATGTTAATAGAACCGATCAATTAACCGCGATATTCACATTATTAGAATTCATTTATTATTTCTTTACATGTGATGATCATGAACAGAATTTAATTAATTTATCATCCTATTGGTTTAAGACTATTTGATTAAACGATTTGTGTTAACTAAGAATCCGCTTTCATGTAATGCGGATTTAGGAATTAAATTTTTATTTAATGTATATACTAAACATCTAATGAAGTTACTTCTATCTTCCTTTGGAAGTCTAAAGAAAGCGATGTTAACTTCTAATAGATGTTTTTTAATATCCGTTAGATACACACTTCCTCCAGCAGATAATACTTTATAAGTGCAATCGATAAATCTTTTTAAGTTATCTCTTTTAATGTTGCTAATTGTATTATTAAAGTCATCACTTAAGGTATTACTACCTTTTTTGAATCTTTTTAATCTAATAAATTTGTTATCTTTGATTTCCCAACCTAATGGATTATGTTGCAAGGCACCTTTGTCTTTTGATCTTGTAATTTGGGTACAAACAGGATGATGTAATATTCTACCTACAATAGAGCTATCAGGACATAAGAATGTCACTTTATTTAATAATGGTGAAGTTGAAAGAATGTAATATATATCTAAATTGTAACCAGGTGAATCAAATGCATAGATATGAACAAGGTTATTTGCTAATCGATGAGTGGAACATCCAGCATAGAATGATTCTTGTCCACCTTTAGAATGGCCAGTAAATATATAATCTCTATCTAATGGTAATTTATCGATATATTCTTTTGCATGTATGATGCATGGTGTTTTATCTAAGAAAGCATTATTAAGATTTTCTTTCCATCCGATAATCGTATCATCAGTGCCTCCGAAGATAACAACTGTTAACGAATCATCTATTTTTGCCTCCATAATGCTCGTTTGAGTCTCTTCTTCTAAAGATATGTTTAAATACCTTCCGAAGAATAAAAGGTCCTTATATCGCTTTGTTTTAGAAGCATCATATAAAAGCTTTGTGATATCAATAGGCAAAAGAAGTCCTAACTTACGTAGTCCCTCTTTCTTAATATATTTTTCAAAGCATTCTTCGTAAGTTATTGCTTCACTTTCTAAAACAGGAACATAGTTCACATCAAATAAAGGGATTAACGCTAATAAAGTTGCATCTACTTCATTAAAGTTTTCTCTAGTTAATTTAATGTCTTTGTTTTTTTCTAAATATTCTGCTAAATACATACTGCTATTTATATTTTAAATTATTGTTGCATTTACTTGTAGACTTAAAAAGAAATTCTATTCCTGCATAATTTCTTTGCCATGTTATTACTTGATTCACATAGTTTATTAGTAAGACTTCTTTTATAAACTTTATTATTTCTAAATTCATAATAATAGTCATCATCAATAACAATGACTCCT
>JAZRYE010000010.1:0-47115 GCA_045600585.1 Bacilli bacterium
CTAGAAGAAGAGGAATAGGAAATGTTTCAACCGAAATAATGCTAAATGTTTTAGGAATGAATATTGCTAAATTATTTAGATTCTATACTACGAATAAACTAGATAAATATTGGACCGCTCCAGATGAATTAGAAAGAGAGAGTATTAA
Organism: Bacilli bacterium; assembly: GCA_045600585.1. Classification (GTDB taxonomy): domain Bacteria; phylum Bacillota_I; class Bacilli_A; order RFN20; family CAG-826; genus JAZRYE01. The sequence continues at coordinate 149 of JAZRYE010000010.1, forward strand.
ACTACCAAACATGAAACGCTTGGCTAAAAAGGGAAGAAAAATAAATTTGGAAATATATAAAAACGACAAGTAGGTTTTTCAACAAGCTAAGCTTGTTGCTAAACTAATTTTTTTCAAAAGAAAAGGAGCTGTTCACCTTATAGGTTTTTCAACAGCCCCTTATTTTTTAAAAATTGTTAAAAAAACTATTTTCTTTTGTTAATTTTCTAATGATGGTTACGATTTGTTGGTAAAAATATAAAATATTAGACTAATATAATAAGTAGATATAATTTCTAGGAGAAAACTATGAAAAAGAAGCCGCTTAAATTTATTAATGGTTTGGTTCTTTTTGCTATGCCATTATGCGGATGCTCTTCTAACACTAAGAAGGAAACTAATTTAGAAGTTAAAGTTCTTAATGATGGAAGTGTTGTTCGTTCATCAACTCCAACAATTGATGTAAATGTAAAAGATGGAGTTGAAAAAGAAATTCTTCCTGCAAAATGGATGGAATTCTATGAAGATTACAAAACTAATAATAGATATGAAAATTTATCTAATTATTATACTGTTGGTTTAGAAGACACTAGGCCTATATCTATTAATATTACTTGGAGTAATACAGAATCTGATTGTTTATATTATGTTTTATATCTTGCAAATAATATTGGAATGAACAATCCTCAAACATTCTTTTCTCAAGACGCTAATTATGAAGTAAAGGATTTATTTGCAGATACACATTATTATTACCAAGTTCATGCATATTATAGTGAATATACAATTGTTTCTCGAAAATTTGATTTCAAGACAGTTGATTTCTTTAGAACGCTTGATATTGACGGAGTCTTAAACGCTAGAGATTTAGGCAATAAGAAAACAGCTGATGGAACTAAAAGAATCAAGCAAGGAATGGTGTATAGAAGCGCAAACTTACAAGGCGTAACTGAAAAAGGCAAAGATCAAGCTATTGGTATTTATGGTATTAAAACTGACCTTGACTTACGTGGCGCAAGTGAAGGTAAGGGCGTTACTCCATTAGGTAATGGCGTTCAATACATCAATAATGGTAATGATGCTTATGGTTCACCATATTATGCTGGTGGAGGAACTGGTGGTTCTGGTCTTGATGGTGTTGATTACCATGAAGCTTGCAAAAATAATATCAAAGTATTCGCTAATGCAAATAATTATCCAGTCCTTTTCCACTGTGCGGTTGGTAGAGATAGAACTGGTACATTAGCAGTTCTCTTAGAACTACTTTGCAATATTAAAATGGCAGACATCGAATTAGACTATTTCGTTTATGTATTCTCAAGTATGGTAAATGATACACCTCTTCCAACAATGAAGAACAATTTCGTTGCTATGATAAATTGGTTAACTAATTATGTTGGTAAAGATGGTGTTAGTAGTGGAACTATTTATGAAAGAACTGTTGAATACTGCAAAGATATCGGTGTTACTGATAGCGATATCGTTGCAATTAGAAATAATCTTCTAGAGGAGGCTAAATAATGAAAAAGATATTTAAATTTGGCCTTACTTTATTAGGCTTATCAATGGTTATTGGTAGCAATAATCTATCTACTCAAAATAAATTTGATGGATTAAAAGTTGATAACACTTATAGAGCTAAAAATGCTCAAACTGTTATTGATGCTGGTGATAGTGATGCTTATTCATTTACGGGTAGCTATACAACTTTATTATCTGAATCAGAATGTCAAACTCAAGGTGTACCAACAGGTTATACTGGATCAGTTTTAAAAATGACAGGAAATACAAGTGGTTCTACTTTTATCGATTTCACAAAATCAAATATTGAAATCACTTCTGATTTAACCATTTCATTTAGAGTTTATTGCGCTGCTACCGCAAGTGGAAAGAAACCTGAATTCCGTTTCCAAAAGAAAGGCGGAGGCTGGGCGATGAATGGCATTGGTGATTTCTCTGGTGATGGTGGTTATTCATTAGCAACCGTTGTTAACCAATGGCATACAATTATCGTTTCACCATCAAGTTTTATTAATAGCTGCTCTTGGAGCACATTTGCAAATGAAGAAAATCCTTCAATCCTAGGTGCAATAGACATTATGTTTAGATGCATTAATACCACAGATGTTTTATATTTTGATAGTTTTACAGTTGGAACTCCAGCAACTGAAGATACGGATTTATTAGAATTTACTAATAATGACCAATTCCAAATTCGTGATACATTTAGTGGTTATCCAGGAACTGGTATCAAGGAAGTTAAACAAGGTTCAACGTTTGCTGGCATCCCTTCTGGATATGAAGGTGCAGTATTAAAATGCGAATACGCTAGTGGTAATGCTGGATTCGTTCTTGATACTACTTATTCCGATATGGATTTAGCAGCAATTAAGAGCGTTAAAGTTAGATTATGTGTTGTCGGAGGTTCTACTTCTGATGAATTCAGAACTAATAACATTTCTGCTTGGGATCAATACGGCATTTCTGATTTGACTAATTGGAAAGAATATTCTCTTACACCAACTTCTATTGGCTGGTTAAGAACAAATAGAATGTTATGGATTGGCGTTCGTTTAAAAGGCGCTTCATCAACAGTTGTTTATTTTGATTCAGTTAAATTTGAATTTGATACAACAGTAAAAGATTTTACAAATGATGAATATCAATTCACAACTCTTGCAGGTAATGCAAAAATTCTTGCTGGTAGTGAATTAGAAGCTGAATTTTTATTAGCTGGCTATCAAGATTCTGTCTTAAAACTAAACGGAAATACATCCGCTACAATTAGACTTGATTTTACTGATAGAAAAATTCCTTTAGGTTTAGTTGATAACATTACATTTAGAATCCTTCCTACTGGTCAAACAAGTGGCAAGAAACCAGAATTTAGACTTAGACCTCTTCATTTTGAAGAAAGAGGATTAAATCAATGGCCAATTGCAACTTCAAAAGGTGAATTTGCTGGTGATGGTGGTTTATCAATGGTTCCAATTATGAATACATGGTATGACCTTGTTATTGATACAGCCAAGCTTGATAAAAATGGTTGGGCTTCCCTTGCTAGTGAAGACGATCCATCTATTTTAGGTAAAATCGATCTTATCTATAGAACATTAGATAACACTTCTACTTTATACTTCGATTACATTCATTTGAATCTAAAAGCAGATGACCATGTTGGACCAGTATTAAGTGGTATCCCAGAAAATATGCATATCCCAGCAAAATCTAAATTTGTTGTAGATGCGAAAGCATTTGACGCTCAAGAAAATAGAGAAGTACCTATCGAAACAAAATGGAGCCCTGCTCAAACATTTGACGCAGAAGGCAAGATTCAAAACAAAGGTACTTATCAAGTAACTTTCTCTGCTTCTGATTACTACGGCAATAAAACAGAAAAAACAATTACTGTTGTTGTTGGTGAACAAGACCTAACTGCTCCAGTAATTAATATCCCATTTGATTCAATTTCAGTACTTTCTGGAACTGTATTCAAATTTGATATCGATAGATACATTGTTGAAGAATATGCTTACACAGTTGAAGTTATTTATTCAAATGATACATTTGGTAGAAATAATAAATTATTAGCTGGCACACATACAATGACTATTGTTGCTACTGATAGTAGTGGTAACTCGTCAACTAAAGTTATTACATTAGTAGTTACTGGCGACTATGTTGATGATGGCGAAGTCATTTATGAAGGACAAGCTGATTACGATGCAGTTGAAGCTTTCTGCGTTACATATTTAAAGAAAAACGAAATTGCATTAGATGATAATTCTTCTACTGCAAACTGCAAAACAAATTATCAAAATGCAAAAACAGCATTTAATGTATTAACTAGCGAACAAAAATCAATCTTCTTAAATGATGCAGAATTTGCAAACATGCTTTCTAGATTCCAAGCATGGGCAAGAGCAAATGGAGAAGAAATTGTTATCGCTGATTCTAACATTTCGTTTGTTTCAATGTCAGGCAATATGATCGCTAAGGTTTCTATGAATAGTTATCTCATTTATGTTGTTACAGGACTTCTTATTTCATTCGCTGCAATTGTACTTGTAATTTCTAAGCGTAGATATCATAAATAGTTTAGACTATCTAAAATTAACCAAAAATTATTAAAATTCGACAAACCAATATTTATTCGTTTTATAAAAAACGCATTGTTTATATTATAAAAACAAGCAAAAGGATAAATAAAAATGTCGAATTTTATTTTTGTTATCCTTCTATCACATACATAAAGGAGACTAATTTCTATGAAGTTAATTAACAAATTAGTTATATTGGCCGCATCAACAGCAATGATTGGCGGAGCAATTACATTTGCAGCTTCATTTAATAATGATGCTAAAGCCGCATCTGCTGAAGAAGCAACAGTAGAACTTGATTTCACTAAGATCTCAAGCCGTGCTGATAGCGATAATGGTTATACCGCTGGTGGAGTAAAGTGCTCTACCTGGAATCTTTACACAGCAAATGCAGGTACTGCTTCTGGAACAATGAAACTTCCTGCAACTGTTAAAAACTTAAAAACCAACACAATGTTTAATGACGCTGATGTATATATTCAAATGTACAGCGCTAATCAAAGATTCGTTTTATCTTTCCCGGGAGAATCTACTTGGGGTGCCGCTAATGATTTCGTCTTAATTCATATTAAAAAGGGTACATCTTTTGGTGGTAATACAGTTTTAGCCGAAGATATGCTCATATATGGTCGCCTTCATTCTCATACTTCTGGCGCTATTTCCTTAGATTTATGGGCATGCGATTATGCAAATTCATATGCTCTTGTTAGCAATGAATTGGTTAAACGTAATTCATACGATAGAATCGATACAGAAGTTACAAAATTTGTTAGCATTACATCTAATGACGCTGAAGGATATTTTAAATTTAATACTTCTATAAATGATGCTAACTTATTAACAACATACTGGAACTTTAATGGAGGCAATACAAAAACCATAAACACCAATGCCCTTTCTCATATTAAAGTTAAGTATTCTTATTCTGATGAGTACTTACCAATCGCTTATTATTTAAGACCAGATGGAAGCACTTATATTAACGAAGGATCAACTTATAGACTTGCTTTAGCAACTCCATATGAAGCAAACAGTAAATTCCGTTATATTAAATTTGAACAAGGATTAGAATTGTTAAGCTATGAATATTGCTCTGCTGCAACTGCTGCTGATCCATTCAAAGTATATGTAAATACTCAAACAGTTGAGTTTGCTCAAAACGAAGATGTAAAAAACAATACCAACTACGCAAAAACAGATCCTTCTAATCCAACGCAATGTGACTATACGGAAGCTAAATACGCAATTCCTGGTGACTGGAATGATGCTTCTTTACATCAAACTACAAGAAACGGAAAACAATGCACTGAATTCATTGTTTCTAACTCAACAAACGGTAAGTTCAAAGAATCAGGAACAGCAAACTTAAATGAAGCATTAGGTGCTGGTGCACTTGTCACATTAAATGGTGTTCCATTTGGCGATTTAAATACTGCTTATATGGGATATAACCATGGTGATAAATACATCTTCTTCTATGTTCCAAACGAATATTTAAATACAACATACAATGGTGGATTAGCAACAATTGAAGTTAAACCTGGTACTCGTTTTGAAGGTCATTACCTCAACGGATTTACACTTGTATATAATCCACAAACAAAGATCTCTCAAATTGTTGGTGCATATAACCAAACACATAAAGCAGCAAGCGTTTCTTATGCTGCTGATGAAGAAGGTGAAATTGGTGATAATGGTGCTGGAAGATTTGTACGTATTAGAGCATCTTTAAATTACGATGATGCTGATGTAATTGAAGCACTTGGCGCTAAGGCTACATATCATAGATATTTCTTAAAGAACTTAGACACTGGTGAAGTAACATATCAAGTTCAAGACAATGGTATTAAGAATAAAACAAATAGATTCATTATTGATAATGTCTTCACAAAAGGTCAAAAGAGCAATGTCGGTAGATATGCAGTAATTATTCCTGCTGGAACTCCATTGATTAATGGCTCATATAATGCTTATTATAAGAATTCTGTTATCTTCTATTTAACAGTTGGTGTTAACACATATAAAACATCAGAAACAATGATGGGTGAACGTGCCCAATATGCTTTAACTGTTAAAGAGTTTGTTAATGATTATCTCCATATGAACTGGGGCAACGCTTCAACAAATGAAGGCAAGTGCTTAGGTGCTGATGGATATTATGCATTAGCAAAGAGATATCTTGTTGAAACATTAGGTGCTGAATTCATTGCAGAATTCCAAAATAACGAAGAGTTTGCAGCTGCAAAAGCACGTTATGAATCATGGGCAACATTAAATGGTGATACAACTCCATATGTCAAGAATGCTCAATTCAGTAGCAATAGAGCAGTTGTTAATAACTCAACAAATGACACAATCATCATTGCAGTCACTGCTTTATCAATGTTAGGAATTCTTGGCTTCTACGTCTTTAAAAGGAAAAGAGCATAATTAAATCTATTTTATAAAGAATGGTGATATATCGTGCTGTTATATCATCTTTTCTTTAGAATATATTTGAGGTAAATGAAAATGAAAATTGTTTCAGAACAAGTATTATTTGATACTGATGGTAATAAAATTGAAGCCCATGGTGGTTCTATTATTACAGTTAATGGCAAATATTATCTTTATGGCGAAAATAAAGAAGGAGTTTACGGCAAAAATGAAAAAGGCCGTTGGCTTAAATGGCATAGTGGAATTAAGTTATATTCTTCTACTGATTTAGTCTCTTGGAAATATGAAGGTTATGTTCAAGAAGCAACTAATGACCCATGGAATCCTTTCTTCCCAAGTTTCATCATGGATAGACCACATATTATTTTTAATAAAAAAACAAATAAGTTTGTCTGCTGGGTAAAGAGTTCATTTGATATCTTCTGTAATACAGGTTTTTCAATCTTAATTGGCGATTCATTACTAAATATGGAATATAAGGGAATGATATTCTCTAACCAAGGTAACGTTGGTGATTTTGACTTATTTGAAGATGAAGGTAAAGGCTATGTTGTCATGGCAGTAAAAGATCACATGGTTCTTCAAGAACTCAATGATACATATACTGATTTTGGAGAGAAATTTTCTAACCATTTATTATTTGAAAAGAACTATCCTCCATTTGTTAGAGAAGCTCCATGTTTCTTTACTAGAAATGGAAGAAAATTTATTATCACAAGCGGTACAACTGGATACTATCCAAATAGAACAATTGGCTATGATATTACTGATATGCATGGCGAATGGAAAGAACTTGGCTATACCTGTGTAGATGACAAGAAAAAGAACTCATTCCATTCACAATTCTCAAGTGTATTTAAGCATCCAACAAAAGACTTATATATCGCAATTGGCGATAGATGGATTAATGATCCAGGAATTGAACAAATCGATTATGAAGAATTATTCGAAAGAGTATATGAGCCTCAAGAAAGAGGAGAAAAATGGGATAAACTTGCTAAGAAACTCAATAGTGTATCTAAAGAAGACTTAACTAAAGCTACATATCTCTGGTTACCAATCCAATTTGATGACAAAGGAAATCCATATCTCGTCTATCAAAAAGAATGGGAATTCTAAATTATAAAGAGCCACGTTAATTCGTGGTTTTTTAATGCAAAATTGCAGTTTTTAAAACATTAGAGATATTAATATCTTAAAAGGTCGAAAATTAAATATTTTTGTTGTAAAATTGCAATATAAATAAAACCCTTTAGTAGACTAAAATATTTCCAGGAGTTATATCTGATGGCAAATAATGGTATGGGCCTTTTTAAGAAATCAAAAAAAGTGAAGGAAAATCGTTTTATCCGCATTTTCTTTACGGTTCTTTTTTCGTTCTATTCATTTATGTTATTAATGCCATTCGTTTGGATTCTTTTGAACTCATTTAAGAATGGCGCTCTTGAATATATCACAGATAATACTTGGAAATTACCTGAACACTTCATGTGGTCTAACTATTCCAATATTTTTAAATTAGCTGAGATTGATGAAAACTTGAATATGTTTAACATGTTCTTGTATTCAATTATCCTCTGTTTAATGAATCCAACAATTGGAGCTATTTCAACTACATTAGCAGCTTATGTAATGGCTAAATATAAATTTAAAGGTCAAAAATTTATCTATTGGTTATTTATGGTTCCAATGCTCATCTCAATTACAGGTACTCAATCCTCAATGATGATGTTATGGGACAAGATGGGCTGGTTTGAAATGCCTTTTATTGGTATTGCAATTATGTCTACTTGCGGTACAGGTATGAACTTCTTACTTGTATATGGAATATTCAAATCAGTCAGTAATACATACATGGAAGCAGCAAGAATTGATGGTGCTGGAGAACTTAGAATATTCGGCGAAATCATGCTTCCTCATGCAATGGGAATTATTGGTACAATTTGGGTTTTAGGTTTCATCGGTGCATGGAACGATTACGGAACTCCAAAATTGTACTTAGAAGATAGAGGCTATTACACAATTGCCTTAGGTATTCAAAAGATTCAGGAACAAGTTACTAAAGTTAATGATCCAACTCAATTCAATGTTTCTTTAGCTGGTAACTACCCTCTCTTCTATTCAGCGATTATTCTTTCACTAATCCCTGTAATCACAATCTTCTTAATTTTCCAAAAACAGATTATGAAACTCAGCCTTGGTGGCGGCATTAAATAAAAAGGAGGCTTCCATTTATGAAGAAAACTTACAAATACATTTTCAGTGCAGCATTATTAAGTTTAACTTTAGGTAGTATAGCTGCATGTGGCAAATCAAAATCCACATCAACAAAAGATAGACTTTACATTGTTTATTATCCAGGTGGATACGGCAAAGAATACTTAGAAACTTTTGCTCGTGAATTCGTTGCTGAATATAAGAATAAACCAGTTGATCAAGTCGTAGCTGGTGAAGATTATTATCTTAAAGGTGACCCTAATGCTCACTTCTCAACAGATGCTTATCTTTCTTTAAAAGACAAAGCACCAGACGTCATCATTGCTGGTTCTCCTGCAAGTGAAGCTATCTCTTTAGGTAAGATTGAACCATTAACAGATTTATATGAACAAACAGTTACAGTTACTGAAAATGGCACTCAAGTCGAAAAGAAAATTAAAGATTATTATGATGAAGAAGCAACTCTTCAATATAAGAGACAATATATTTACACAAAAGGTAATGAAGAATATTTCGCAATTCCTTGGGATAAGATTCCATTATCATTTGCATATAACGAAAATATTCTTTTAAGCACAACTCATGTTGCTGCTAGTGGTGAAGTAGGTGAAGCTAGATTATCAGAAGGTAAATGGGCAGCTGCTCCTGAAACATATGATGAATTAATCACTTTCTTCAACGATATTGAAGCTGCTAATGCAACTAAAGAAAAGAAGATTACTCCATTTGCATGGTGCTCTGCTAATGCAAACTGGTTTGAAACTTTATACATTTCTTGGTGGGCAGAATCACAAGGATTATATTCTTCATTAAAATCTAACGACCCATCTAATATTGATTCAAAATGTTTCTATGATTTCTGGAATCGTGAAAGTCCTGAACTCTACAAGATGAGTGGTATTCAAGACGCTTTACAAAAAGTTAAAGATTTAATTTACGATGAAAACCATCATTTCAAATACACATATGTCGACAAAGACCCAACAACAATTACAGGTCAATGGTCACAAGCTGACTTTGCTTTAGGCAATGCTGCTGTATGCTTAACAGGTAACTTCTTTGAGAAAGAATATGCTCCTCAAATTGAAGAATCTAAACAAACATTCAAGATGATGTCGCTTCCAACAATCAACCGTTTAGCAGGTTTAAAGAACGCTAACGGAGAACAAATTAACCAAATGTGCTATGTCAACTGTGATGCTTCTGCTTATATCCCATTCAATTCTCCAAACAAAGATATGGCTAAAGCGTTCTTAAGATTCATATCTCAAGAAAAACAAGTAGTTAGATTCACTGAAATGACTGGTGGTTTTAAACCAGTTAAAACAAACGTTAAAGCTATTTCTACTAAAACTGATTGGACTCCATTCCAACAATCAATTTTAAATGTCTTATACGATGCTGATGAAGTTATCTATAAGTTCCCTAAGACAAAGACAAGCCCTCTTTCTCCAATCTATGTTTATGAAAACGAATTAAGAGCTGCTTTCTTTACAGGTCTTTCATTCCCATTATCTATTTCTAGATTAGCAAACTACACTCCATATGAAATTATGGTTGATATGCCAAATAACACAGGCGATAGTGTTTATGAAGCTGCTGTTAAGTTGTACACAAATAGTACAACAGGCTTCAACAAGGTTTACGCTAGTTGGATCAATTCTCAAAAGTAATCATTTCGAAAGGTAATCTATGATTTTAAAACACAAGCGTTTTGCAAAATTTAAAAAAGGAATCCTCATTGGATCATTCCTCTTTTTAGCTATGTTCAATTTCCTTGTGTTCTGGGTCTATATTAACTTCGATACAATTCGTTTAACTTTCTATTCATATACACATACAGAAGGATATTTCTTCGTTGGGTTTACAAACTATGTTGAAACATTCAAGAAGATATTCCTCAAGGAAGATATGGAATTATATAAAGGCTTCCTTCATTCTTTCCATGCGATTGCAATTAATATTATCATTCTTCCTATTTCTGTCATTGTTGCGTATGCATTCTATAAAAAAATCCCGGGAACAACATTCTTTAGAGTTATTTTCTATCTCCCATCTATTATCTCAATGGTTGTTTTAACTACAGCTTATAGAGAAATGTTTGGTAGTGCTTCTCCTGGTCCTATTTCTATTTTCTTAAAATGGTTTGGTATTCGTTCCCCTCAAGGAACCCAATACTATAACTGGTTATATTTCCAAGAAGATTCAAAGACATTCTGGCCATTAGTTTACATCTTCTGTATCTTTAATGGTCTTGGCACAAACGTCATCTTAATGAGCAGTGCTATGCAAAGAATCCCAACAGAAATTGGTGAAGCAGCTAGACTTGATGGTGTTTCTTTCTTTGGTGAATTAAGAAAAATTTGCTTGCCACTCATCATGCCAACAATTATGACTTGGTTCATTCTTATCTTTACATCAACATTTGGTTTCTTAATGCAACCTATGTTAATTGCTGGTGATGGAAACATGAACTCAATGACAGTTACTACTGCATGGCAAATCTTCGCTAATGCGCAAGATCCTTGGGCATATGGTAGATTAACTCAAATGGCTACATTAGGTATTGTTCTAAGTATTGTCATTTTACCATTTACATTAATTACTCGTGCTATTTTAGGCAAATATACAACGGAGGTCTCATATTAATATGAATAACAAAAAAATGCTATTTCCCCTCCTTTTTTCGTCATTGTTTTTATCAGTTGGTATTTTAAGTGGAACTAAGCTTTCTCCTGCTTCCGCAACATTTATTGATACAAAAGAAGCATCTGAAACTTTTGATAAAAGATCCTTAAACAGCGATATTTGGCAAACAAATAATGCTGAATTAAATATTGATCATTATTCTTTAAGATTCCAACCAGCTGTCTACCAATGGACTTCCCAACTTTTGTTACAAGAATATCGTTTAACTGAATCATATGTCATGGATGTTGATTTATCTTCTACCGGTGATAAGGATTGGTTTGGTGTTTCTTTAGGCGTTAAAGAAAAAGGTGGTTTATTCTCCGACGCAAACTTTGGAATTATTTTCTATTCAGTTTTTAATGGTTCATCTAACCCTAATGGCATTTGTGTTTCCATTGCTGATAGTGGAAATTTGGAACAAGATTTCAAAATTGGCCACATCTATGCCTCTCCATTAATGGAATATGGAGTTAAAACTAAATTAAGAATCCATGTAAACATCATTTCTTATAACTATTCAGAAGTTTATTACGACATTCTTACTCTTGATGGAGAAATGATTAAAGAACATGACCCTGTTAAAGATGTTTATAAAGTTAATCGTAACTTATCTGGTTATGTTGGCTTTAATGATTCTGGTAACCCAGTAGAAATTAGTCATTTCTTATTAAAGAACGCTGAAGATAATTCAACTATTTACGAAGATAATTTCACAAATTCTGGTATCCAATACGCAAACGATGGTAGCGGTGTATGGGCTGCTATGAGATTTAGCGAGGATGATGTTAAACTCGGACCAGTTGGTGATCTTCGTTTATTGGGCAAAGACTCATCTATTACATTCAATACTAAATTTTCAAAACCAGAAACTCCAACTGTTGATACAGCTTATTTTGCTACTGCTGATGTTGCATTTAATACAATGTCTAGTAATGCAGTTGCAGGTTTTGAAATTGCAAAAGCAAGCGTTAATGATGCTGGCGAATTCTATGGCATCCAAAAAGAAAGATTTGGTTATAACTTAGTTCACATTAATAACGGACAAGCTGTTGATTCTATTAAATATCCAAATAACGTTCCAGGAAATAAAGTTAATTTAAAAATTGAAGTTAAGTCTGGCAATAGAGTAGTTCTTTCAACACCTCATACTTCTCTTTCAACAAATGCTTTTAAAATTGAAGGCTATTTAGGCATTAAAAATATTTCTTTAGATGGTGCAGCCTGTACTGGCCCTTCAATTGATAATTTTAATATTAATAAAATCACTGATAGAGGCGATCAAACTCCTGATGTTTCTATCAACTTTAATGGGACTCAAAAGAAAACTGCTGGTTTCTTTGAATACGAAGACTTCTATGTTAGTAAAAAAGAATGGAAGATGACCACTACATCAGACATGTTCTTATCTCAATTTGATGGAACAATCGATCCAAATAATCCAGATGGTAAACTCTATTATTCACATTCTACTAATAGCACAATGTTTGGTAGTAAAAACAAATATTCTGACTATGTAGTTAAATTTAAAGTTCAAATCCTTTCTGAAGTTAGTAGCATGGAAGAACGCGCTGGATTTGCACTTGAATTTGGATTAGATAAATTCGATACATATTACGATAATGCTCAATCAATTGGCTTATATAACACAAATGCATCTAACCCTAGCCAATCTTTAATTATTATGAATCATTGTCATAACAAAGATACTGGCTCTTATTCTATGGATTTTCCTAAGAGCGATGGTACATTTGCCCAATTATTTGAAAAGCGTAATGGCGAATATCCAACTTTCGATGTTATGTACATCGTAAAAGATGGAATGGTTTCTATGCACTTTAAATATGAAGATGAACCAATGAGTGTATTAGCTACTCCAAGAGTAATTGCTAAAGCAGAAGGTACAACTGATGGCTATTGCACTGTTGTTGGAACAAGTAATATTGATTTCTCATTAGATGATTATTCAGTAACTAATTTAGATTTCGTTAATAGTAATCTTGAATATGTTCCTTATAAGGATGCTGAATATCAAATTACAACTCGTAAAGACTTTGCTATTTCAAAAGATACTACTGGTCTTGAATTAAATGGCTCATCAATTAATGGCAATTCATTAAGAATTTCAAATGATGGATCAGCTTCAACTACTTCAAAAACAGGTAATGGCATGTATCGTATGAAATTTAAGGGAATTGAAAATAAAGCAACTCTTAAATTCGGTGATTTATATATCGATTTGGTTGATGAAGGCAATTCAAAATCATTAGTCGCTAGAAATAACGTCACATCAGAAACAATTAATTTAGGTAAGAACTTTGTATTTGCAAATTCTACTTTTGAATTTTTAAGAGTTGATGGCAAATTAACTGTTAAGTTTGTTTCCGGTGACATTCCTTTATCAGGCATTTTAAATGAAAAACATGAAATAACACTTCGTCCAACAATGGACTATGAAAAATTTGAAATCTCTTCAAAGGGCATTACAGATTTATCTAGCTTTATCTTTGTTAATTTCGATTCTAATCAAACAATTTTTAATAGAAACTTCAATCCTGATACAGATATAGTTGTTGCTTGGACTGAAAGACCTTCTATTCAAGATATGAACAAGAAAGGCTGTGGTGGTTCTATTACAACAACATCTATTATTGTTGGCTTATCATCATTATTTGCCTTAGGATTCATCGTTCTTAAAAGAAAGGAGACTCTCTAATGAAAAAGATTAATTTTGCTTTAAAGATTGGTTTATTTCTAACCTCTCTTCTTTCCTTTTCTGGTTGCGATAAAGGTACAACTAAAAAGACTTATGAATATACTAGAGATAATTTCTTTGGTATTTGCGCTTTAACTGGTGAAGTTGCTGGTGGCGTTGATAAAGGCTTAACCAATGATTGGACAGCGAGAAATATTAAAGCTATGGGATTCAAATCACAAAGATTCTGGATCGGCCTTGATAGTATGTTTTCTATTGATGAAAATGATGAACCACACGTCATTCAATCTTATTATAAAATTCAAAGAGATTATGTATCTAAATGCTGCAACGCCGGTATTAAACTCGGATTAGTAATGTTTTCTTCTTTTGCTACTCCATATGGTGTTCATTTTGATAATGGTTATTCCGTTCCTGATCCTGAAGAAGATCCAGAATTATATGGTAGATGGCTTAATGTTAACGGCAGATGTGCAGCTAAATTAAAAGAATTATTCCCTGAATTTAATGTTTTTGAACCAGGAAACGAACCAGACTTTGCTAATGCATCATGTATCCATAAAGATGGTTATATTTGGATGGGTGATTATGGTGCAAACGTAGACTACTTATTCAATGATGAAGTAAAAGCAAACATCATTCTTGATTTATGCTATTACGTTAGAAAATATGTCAAAGAAGTTGATCCAACAACAAGAGTATCAATTCCGGGTTTAACTAACCTTGATACTACTCCAGACTTCTTAGATACAATGTATAGAAGAATTGAATCTAAAACATTACCTTTTGGTACTGAATATAGCGATACAGAACCTGATCATTACTTCGATGTATTAAACTGGCACCCATATTCTAAAGTATCTCCTGTTTATGGTGCATTAGACGAAGATTGGCTTGAATATAACAAAATGATGTATCAAATTGCTATCGACCATGGTGATGAAGGTAAACCAGTTTTATTCTCAGAACTTGGTTGGACAACAATGGATAGAACTGGCAATACTGAGGTTGAAGCATCTCGACTAATTGGCGAACTTATTTATGAAGGCGCAAAAACCATTCAAAAAGAAATGCCTTATGTTGAAGCTGTTTTCTATTTCCGTTTAACAAATTTATATTATCAAGTTGCTTCTGATAATGGTGGTGAAGAACACTTTGGCTTATTCTATCATCCAGATGATCCAGAACATCAAGGTGCACCAAGAGAAGCAGCAAAAAGATTAGCGCAAGCAATTAATGGCGATGACTATGTTTTAGAAGACCATTTAGAACCATATGTCTCCCCAACAAGGTAGTAAATTATGGAAAATAAATATCTTATTGGCCTTGATGAAGTATCTTCTGATTTGAATAAAGGCTACGATAAAGGACTTAAAAATGAAAATATTGCCTACTTCGCAAAGTTACTAAAAGCCAAAACTATGCGTGTATGGCTTAACTATTCTGAAATATTTGAAGTTCTTGAAAATGATCAATTAGAAATTACATATGATGGTTTAATTAGGCTTAATAACTACTTAACAACAATGAAAAAAGCCGGTGTTGAAAGATTTTCTCTTTTAACATGGGGCTTTATTTATCCATTTAACTATAAGGCAGCAGATAAATTCACTGTCCCTGATCCTATTAAAGAACCAACAATTTATAAACGTTTTTTAAGACTTCATAACGAAGCGGTTTTTGAAATAGCTAGAAACTTTACTGATATTGCTTATTTTGAGCCAACTAACGAACCTGAAGGATTTGATGGATTAAACATTCATAGAAATATAAATACTCTTCCAGATGAGCCAAGAATGTATGATCTTCCTATGCTTGAAAGAATCGTTTTAGATTTATGTGCTTCAACTAGTAATGCAGTTAAAAGAGTTAATGCAAAGAATAAAGTTGTATTCCCTGGATTCTGTAATTTTCCAACCGCTCCAAGTTTTATTGATGATATGTACAATCTTATTGAAAGTGGTACATGTCCTTCTTTCGGTTATAAATCAAATAAAATTGAAGACTTTTTCGATGTCATGAATTGGCATCCTTATAACCTTAAAGATAGTGATATTAACGAATATTGGTTATCAACTATTGAAGGTATACGTGATGTAATGAGAAAACATAACGACATCAATAGAACGATCTGGTTTAACGAAATCGGATGGTCTGATTTAAGACGTGAAACAGAAGCTTTTGCTGTTGCTAAAAGATATAACGATTTATGGAAAGAACTTCATACAAAGATTAATTTTGTTGAAACATTCTTCCCATTTAGATTATTTACATTAGCTAATAAATGCGAATGTGAAGGTGAAGATAATTTTGGTCTTGTCTACAATGAATATGATTGGGATACCCCTTTATATCCAAAGCCAGCATTTATTGAATTATATAAACTAATTAATGGAGAAGATGCTCCTTTAGAACCTTTATATGCTTTAGCAAAAGTTAAAAATCGTGAAGTATATAGATATCGAGTTGAAAACAAAAATCCTAATGCCTACAAAGTTTTATTTTTAGGTAACGCTTTAACATATAGAAAAGCGGCATCTTGGTTAGGATTTAACGAAGATAGAGGACTAGGTTCTTCTTCTATAACAAAAGATTTTGCCCACTTAGTTCTTGGCGAAATCAAAAATAAACATAAAGTAACTCAAGCAACATTCGTCGATTGTATTGCTTGGGAAAAGACTTTCTTTGATGCAAAGACTTTATCAGGATTAGATTTCTTAAATAAAGATACTTATGACATAGTCATCATTTCATTAGGTGATAACTATGGTAGAGCTTCTTTAAACGATCAACCTGTTGATGAATTCTATAAGAATTTAATAAATAAATTCAGAAGTGAAAATACAAAAGTAATTACAACTTCTGCATTTAATGGCTATAAGGACGCTGACGAATCTATGAAAAAGATTGCTGAAGAATGTAGTGTCCCTTTCATTGACATTTCGTGGATCAAAAATAGCAAAGATAATTTGTCTAAGAAAAACTATAACAATGAACAATACGCAAAGGTTCCTAGTGATTTAGGGCACCATTTGATTGCTGAAGAAATAATTAAGAAACTTTAAGGAGGAGACTTATGAAGATATTTAATAAACTATCTATCTCTCTACTTGCTCTTTCTCTTACTTGTGGAAGTGCTGCTTTAATTTCCCAAAAAACTGAGAATGATGAATTTCTTGCTGCTTTTGCAGAAGAAGAATTAATTACAAACGAATTCATGAGAATTGCTGGTGGATGGAATCCAAACCAAACTCTTCTTGATAGTGGTCTTTGCTCTTATGTTCTTGAATTTAAAAACAACTGGAAAAGCGATGGTTCCAAAGATAACGCTAATTTATTAGACCAAATTGGTGACCGTGTTACTTTAAATGGAACACCTATTTCATCATTTGGCGATAGCAACTTTGATTTAAACCTTAAACATGGTGGTAAATATTTTAATATTGTTATTCCATCATCATATTTAACTCCTGCTGATGGTAGTGACAAATGTATAGTTTGCGTTGAAGATGATACTCCTTTTTATGAATTAGCTCTTCCAGAAATGACTATGTCAATTGATCTTGAATCATATGAAATGGAAGTTACCGCTAAAAAGGTTGTTTCTGTTGATTTTAGAGGTATAGCTTGGAATAAAGAAAATAAAGATCCTAGTGTCTTTGGTGACAAAAAAGGACTTTTAATTGGTTTAGGCCAATCTGTTTATGATGGAACTAGCGGCAACCTTTTAGAATATACAATTGCTAAAAATATTACTTTAAATGGCACTCCTTTTAAAGATTTACAAAATGCTGAAGTTAGAATTTATAATTCTAAATTACTTTGGCTTTATGCAGATAATTTAAATACTGCTTCAAGTAGCGGCAATGTTCTTAAGATGGTTGCAACTAAGTTTAATAGTAAAACTCTAGGTGGTTTTACATATTATTTAAGCAATAGAGATGGAGCATTATGGAATTCTTATCAAGATGTTACTTCTCCTAAAACTTTAGAATTATATTATGATGCAGGAACTAATACTCATGGTTCTGCTTGGCCTAGCAATAAAGTATTCGAAAACAACCCACAAGGTTCTTGGTTCTGTGGTGGAACATATAAAGGCGGCAAGGCTGGTTATTTATTATCATTTAGTGGGCCTATTTCTGATACACAAAGCATCTTTGCTGGTAGTCATAAATATGTAAACTTAGCCCATGAAGAAGCTGGTCATCATTTTTATTCTA
This sequence comes from Bacilli bacterium, assembly GCA_045600585.1. Taxonomy (GTDB): domain Bacteria; phylum Bacillota_I; class Bacilli_A; order RFN20; family CAG-826; genus JAZRYE01. The sequence goes on from JAZRYE010000010.1 coordinate 18,508, forward strand.
ATGGTGTACCTTTATGTGATATTGATGGCGCTGAACTCCAATATGTCCAAGAAGGACACATTTGGATTTGGACACCAAATATCTATGAACCATATGCAGGTAAAAACTACGCAAAAATAACAGTAGATAGTTTCCAATTCTTCGATACAAAGCTTCCTAGTTTAAATGTCTATCATGAAGACTGTAAGGATTTAGCTAAATACGATAGTGCAAATTTATGGCATGTTGAAGGCTATGATAACTACGCAATACCTAATGATAGAAACGAAGAATATTTGGAATTAGACCAATTTACATCCAGTGATGACTCTTGGCTTGGACCTTATAGTTGGAATAATCACGATGGCGATGGTACGACAATTATTGCTTATGGTCATAATAGTGCAGATGAAAAGGCACATGATGATGATCCTACATTGCCTACTACATATTTAAATAAAGATGAAAATGGCAATTGCGTTGTTTCAACATTTAACATGTCTATAGATACTTTCTCTATTGGCTATAAATTAAAACTCAATGGTATTCCATTCTGTAGAATTCCAGAATCGCAAATTAACTATCAAAACGGTGAAAACTTCTTTACATTTATATTAAAAGAAAAATATTGTGTCGCATTTAATGGCTATAAAGTTCCAACCATTACTTTAGATGACGGCGCTAACTTCTTTGGCGTTTCTTTACAAGGATTTTCCATCTATTTCTCTGAAGGAAAATGGCATAAGACATCACCAGAAACAGTTAGTGATTCTTCTTTAGAAGAAGCAGCAAAATATAGCGATGTATTTGATGTATCTGAATTTGATGATAACGTCAATGAAGCTTCTGCAACATTAAAAGATAATAACAATGCATTTGCTTTGGAATTTAGAACAGAATCATTAAATACTATATTTGCTTTCAATTTATTTGGCTCATCTTCTGAAACAGGCTTACAAGTTTTAGTTGATTTCCATAACTCCTCAATCAGCGCTTATGATGATTCTAATTTAGTTTTAAGCGGTGAAAAACCTGTTAGATTAGATGTATGTGAATGGACTAGATTATATGTCAAAGTCGAAAGACTTGGTTCAACTGCAAACATTGTCATTGCTCTTGATGATGTTGCTATTGCTAAAATTGATGGCTTTGTTTTATCAAGTCAATCAAATTATGGTAACCATATGTCTATTTATACTAATGATGAAAAGATCTCGTTCCGTGATCCTTTAATCGGTAAATACATTAAGAGCCCTGATTTACAATATTCAGGTAAAGAAACATATCGATTCTATGTTGGAGAAGAATTCCCAGATCTAACTCCATATTTATCTGCAAGCGATTTATTAGAAGATGTTAAAGATAAAATTGTTATCGATATACCAAATAACATGCTTGATGAAAACAATAGATTAAATAAAGGAACATTTATTGTTGAAGCATATGTCATAAACTCTTCAGGCAGTAAAAAGAGCCAAATCATTACTGTAATTGTTACAGAAATTAACGAAGCAGTTGTCACTTTTAATGGAGAAAATCCTCAAGTTTATAAACTTGGTGAAAAGATTAATAAACCAGTAATAAACCCAACAAAAGAAGGCGAAGACAATGTCTCATATGAATTCTTGTATTGGGCAAATAATGGAATTGAATGGGATTTTGATAATGATTATGTCACTCAAGATATTAATCTTACTTCTACATTCAAAGAAGTTATCAGCGAATGCTGCGTTACTTTTGAAACAACTGGATTAAAAGAAAATAAATCATTCTCAATGTTCTTCATTAGCGGTGCAGTTGTTACTTCTAACATGTTTGAAAAAGAAGGTTATACATTAAAAATGTACGTTAATAATGAAGAAGTTACTTCTTTCACTGTTTCAGGCGATATGAATGTCAAACTTGAATACACTAAGACAGATGTTGGCCCAGAGAAAAAGAAAGGCTGTGGAGGCTCAATAATGGCAACAAGCATTATTACTTCTATTATTTCTCTTCTTGGCGTCACACTTGTCGTAGCTAAAAGAAAGGAGGACAAATAATTATGAAAAAATCATTATTTATTAAAGTTCTTGCTACATCTTGCTTATTTGCTAGCGTAGCAACAATTGCTTCTGGCGTTCTTCCTTCTTTTGCTGAAGGTGGAAACAATATTCAAAAAGATATTATTAAACCTTTAAGCCATATCCGTGGTGAGGAAATCAACACATTACCTTATGACATTCAAGAATGGTATAGAAGAAGCGCTGATAGTTATACAAAGATTTGGAATTTATATAATTCTCATCCAATGATGGATTCTAGATATTGGCAATTAATTGGTGCGAATGACTATAAACTCAAAACATTCTCACCATATAAAACTAATGAAATCGCTAAATATAATGGTCTAAATTTAGAAATCCCAGTTGTCATCACTGAAACAGGTAAGTATGACGTTAAAACACCTGTCAATTTAATCGTTGAAGGTAGTGGTTATAAAACAAAATATTCCCCTGGTGAAACATTTGATCCAATGGGATTAACTATCAAAGTTGTTTATAGCAACATGACTTCTTCTAACGTCACCTCAAGTGTTACTTTTGATTCAAAACAATTAGCACAAGGTGATAAATTTGTTACCGCTAAATATGGTGATTTATCAGTTGATATCCCAGTTATCGTAAGTGCAGGCGCTGTTAGTGGCTCCACTTTAGCAGGCATTACATATTCCGGTTTATACAAAGATTTATATCGTTATGGTGAATCATTTGATAGAACTAATTTTGTTGCTACAGCTAGATACGCTGATGGTTCTTCAAAGAATATCACTAACAATCTTACTTGGCCATCAGATGCATTTGATGCAATCAAAGCTGAAAGAAGTGCTAAACAAACTGCTATTTATGAAAAATGGGATGATTTTCATCAAATTAATAACATCCTTAAATGGGAAGTTAAAGATGGAGTTGAAGTTGAAAACTATAATGTTACAGTTTCATTAAATCCTGAATTAACTAAAGTTCTATATAAAGCTACAGTCACTGAACCTGAATATAAGATGCTCAACATGTATACAGGTGAAGACTATTATTGGCAAGTTCAAGTTAATAAAAAAGATGGTAGTAGTGTGAAATCTCCTATCTATAATTTCACTGTTGCCGATACACCTAGAACTGTTTATATCCAGGGTATCTCCAATACTCGTGATGTCGGTGGATATGAAACGCCTTGGGGTGAATTTAAACAAGGTTATGTCTATCGTGGCGCTAGAATTGACGAAGCAACTGAATTAGGTGTTGATACATTTAAAAATGAATTAGGCATTAGAACAGACTTAGATTTAAGAACTCCGGATACAGAAGTAGGTGGATATAATCCATTATTAGTTGATCAATATATTGGTCCTATTGATTTACTCTCCTATGCAATGCTTGATGCAAATTCAAATCCATATAACCCTTCTAATCCAACTGGTAGAGAAGAAGCTTTAAGAAGACTTAAAGTTGCATTTGAACCATTCACTAGACCAGAATCATATCCAATTTATTATCACTGCTCTGTTGGTAGAGATAGAACTGGTACAGTTGGTGGTATTCTCGATGCATTAATGGGTAGAACAGCAGAAGAAATTGTACATAATTACTTCATCTCTGTTTTCTCAGTTACTGGTCATTATAATATCGATAATATTGTTAGCGGCTTTAACAATGCTTGGACTATTATCTCCGCTCTCAACCATGTTGAAGGTGGCGAAGGAAAGACATTAACAGAACAGGCTGAATTATTGTTATTACAAGCTGGATTAACTAGAGAACAAATTAATTCAATTAGAGATATTTTGACTGGTAAAGTCAGCGCTGCTAAAAACTCAATGAAGTTCTTAACTAACGAAGATAATTATGAAGGACAAGTTGTTGTTTCGTTTAAGCAAGTTGGCGATGGTGAAGAACAAGTATTCGCTCCTATTAATTCCGTTATCGTTGCTCCATTTGCTTTAAAAGAAGGCTATGGATGGTATAACGGAGATGAACTTGTTGATATATCAAACCCAATTACAAGAAGTATGAATCTAGTTTCTAAACCTATTCAATCCTATAAAGTAACTGTCCATTACGTTATGGGTGAAAAGAATGATGAAGTATTATCTTGTAAAGCAGGAGAAACTATTGAAATTAGTTCCTTTATCAATAATGGAGTTGTTCCAGTAGCATATCTAGATACAGGTAAAGAAATTTCTCGTCTTGTCGTTGATAGAGACGTAACAATTAATCTATTGTTCAAATAGGTCAAAATTTAACAATTATTTGACATTATTTATTAAATTAAGTGCATACAAATTATAACTAACATATAATATATGTATGTCAAAAATAACATTAAATAACCTCACTGTTAAATATCAGGTCAAAAGAAAACAATTTTTGACTGCGGTTACTAACGCAAGTGAGGTTTTTTCATCCAATCAAATTAATGTTATCGTCGGCGAAAGCGGATGTGGTAAAACAACCATTCTTCGTTCTATTGCAGGCATCATCGATTATGAAGGCGATATCTGCTTTGATGAAATGTGCGTAAATAAATTCTTACCTCGTGAAAGAAATATTTCCTATGTCTCGCAAATGATTGGCTTATATCCTAACAAAACTGTTTTTAATAACATTGCTTTCCCTTTGAAGGTAGCGCGTTGTGATGATGAAGAAATTAGAGAAAGAGTAAAAGAAGTTACTGATTTACTCCATATTTCTTTTTTGATTACTAGAAAGCCAAAAGAATTATCAATTGGCCAAGCTCAAAGAGTTGCTATTGCAAGAGCGTTAGTTAAACGTAGTGGAGTTTATCTATTTGATGAACCATTTTCTAATTTGGATAAACCATTATCTCATCAATTAAGTATTGAATTAAAAAAGATCCTCAAGGATTTAGGGGCTACAGTTATTTTCATATCTCATGATATTGAAGAATCATTTATTCTCGCAGATAAAATATTCGTCATGCATGAGGGCCAATTCATCGCAAGTGGAACACCAGAAAACATTATTAAAAGCAAAGATGAAAGAGTCAGGGCTATATTAGGTATTCAAGATGAACAAACTTTATAATAGTGGTGATTTAGCGTTTTTAAAAAAGAAAAAAGATATCAATTTAGGTGTCTCTATTTCATTATTTTTTCTTGCTACTATTTCTCTAGTTTTATTTGTTGTTTTTGCTACTTATCAAACAAGAAAACCTTTAACCGTAATATCTTCTGTTGTTACATCGTTATTTCTCATAATTGCCATTTATTTTATTTCACGCTTTGCGTTTTACAATCATATTTATAATGAATACTTAACATTGATGAATACAGAAACAAAGACTAGCTATCTAGTATTTAGTGATGTTTCAATTAATCCAATTACTCTTCAAGATAAATCAAAAGTATATGAAGTGAGATTTAAAAATAAAGATGGTAATGTTGTTTTATATTTATCTTATATTTTTGATACAGATATTTTTGTATTAAATCATCGTTATAAGATTGAAACTGCATATGACTATATAGTGGGGTATCAAGATGAAAATTAAATACCCTTTTAAATATTATTTAAGAAACTATTTTATTTACTATGTTGTTGCTTTAGTTGCTACACCTTTAATTTGCACTTATGCTGTTAGAGTTAAAACCCAACCAAAAGATACACAGAAATATTCAATTTTTATTGGTGCAGATGTAAAAGATCAAAACGGTTTAAAAAAATACGTTAATAGCATCCTTGTTGATGATTTAGAAATTAGAACTTATCATGCGATGGAAAGCGAAAGTATTTTTGGACAATTATTAAGCGCGAATGGCAGGATGAGCGATATTCTTATCTTATCCAAAGCAAAAGCTGATTCATTAACTGTTTCCGCTTTAGTAGATTTATCTAATTCAATTAACTTACCTTTTTTAGATAATGCTTATGAAGTCGAAGGAAAGAAATATGGCATTAATATCAAAGTAAATGAGAATTTATTACTAAATAACTATGTTAACTATCTTGATGATGATTACTATATTTTTATCAATCCAGAAAGTGTTCATACATTAGATATTTTAGATAATGGCAAAACCAATCAAACATATACTCTTTTAAAGGAGCTTTATCATCTATGAGAATGAAATATGCAAGTAATGACTTTAGCAAAGATGATCTTCCTTTAAATCGAAAAAAGCAATTTTTTGCTATATATAAAAACGAATGGAAAACATTCTTATTAATCGGTCTCATTTTTCTTATTCCATTGGCAATTTATATTGTCCTCCAATTTATGAGATGGGGATTTATTGCTAATTTAATTGATGAATCAAGTAGTGAAGACATTGCATCATCAAAAGTATCAATGGTAATGGTTGAAGTTATTTATCAAGCAATATTAATACCAATCTATGTTGGCTTTTCTATTGTTCTTGCTGGTGCAAGCCGCGTTATTCAAAGATTAGTCTATGGAGAAGGATTACTATTTAAAGGCGATTTCTTTTATGGAATTAAACATAACTTTAAACACATTCTTGTTTTCACACTTATCTTCGGCTTTGTCAAAGCTTTGGCTATATTTGGAACATCTATTTTAAATACCAATGATGGTCCTATTGAAAGTGTATTATCTGGTGTACTTGAAGCAACATTCTCGTTTGTTTTAGTACCAGTATTATTCTATGCATGTTCTTTTTCAGTGACTTATAAGATGAAGATTGGCCAAGAATTATCCAATGGATTTAAATTATTTTTCTACACTCTTTTAGTTCCATTATTATTTTCTGCTTTTTTATTTGTCTTTAAATATTTAGATGTCTTCTATTTACATAAAGCATTGGTAGTCATTCCAATAGTAGAAGTAATGTTTACTTTAGTAATTCTTCCAATACTTCTATTGATTTGGCATCTATATGCAACATCTTTATTTGATAAACACTTAAACGAAAACAATTATAAAGAAATATATTTAAAAGGTCTTAGAGACTATAACTATCAAGGAGAAGAAAGAAATGAACATCTCAACAATGAAAACAATTGATAAGTGTCATTACACTTCATTAATTCCTGAACCTCCACATCTAAATATGGCAACATTCTTTGTTGCTAGCATTATTGAAAAAGGTGAAGGAGATATTATCTTTTATTCGAAAGACAATACAAAGACAAAAGCAGTCCATGTTTCTGAAAACTCCGTTGTCATCATTCCTCCTTTTGTTGCTACAGAACATCAAAATTTTAAGAAAGATTCTTTCATTCAAAGAAACATTCATATTGATGAAGCTACTTTTAAAGAATGCTGCGATATGGTTGATCCATCCTTATTTGAAACATTCTTATTTAGCGAATTTCCACCTTCATTTAAATTAACTTCTTCAACTGCAATTTATTTAGCGGAAGTTTGTACTTTGATTACTGGCGAACAAGCTAAACAATTCGATGGCATTCATAAAACTGCAACTTGTGTTTTATTATCTTCATATATTTCTAATAAAGTTAAAAATAATGTCTTCCCAGTATGGATTAGACAATTAATAAGAAAATTAGAAGATGTTAGTTTCTCAACATTAACAATCAGTAAAATGGTGAAAACAACAAACTATTCTCATGGCTATGTTAATAGAGAATTTAAAAAGTATTTGGGCATACCCTTAAAGCAATATGTCTTAAGAAATAAACTTGATTTAGCAGCTTCTTTTTTAGTAACTACAAACTTAACAACTCAAGAAATTGTCGATGCTTTAAATTTCTCTAATATATCAAACTTTATTAACTGCTTTAAGAATAGATTCAATATTACTCCTGCAAAATATCGCGCAAGAAATTCATCTAATATCTCGCTTGATGATTATCAAGAATGGGGTGTTTCTGTACTTAATAATGGTAGAAATAAAATTGTTTAATTTTTGGGTATAAACTATGTTTGATTTAAAAGAATTCAAAAATCCAAGTAAATATTATCGTTCAATTCCTTTTTGGTCTATAAATGGAAAACTAACAAAGAAAGAATTAAAACGTCAAATTCTCAATATGAAAAAGATGGGATTTGGTGGGGCTTTCTTACATTCTCGTACAGGATTAGAAACTGAATATTTATCAGATGAATGGATGGAATTAATGGAATATTGCAAGGATGTTCTATTAGAAAACGATATGCTCGTCTATTTATATGATGAAGATCGATATCCAAGTGGAACCTGTGGGGGATTTGTTACTGCAAATAAAGAATATAAAGAAAAGAGTATGAATTATTTTGAAGTAACTGACTTTTCTTCTTACAAAGAACCAGAAGATTTCATTGCCCTATTTGCTGTTAAACTTGGCCCGAAAGGCAAATGTATTTCTTATCACAAAATTATCTGACTTCAATGAAGTAAATAAAGGCGAAAAGGTATATTGCTTTTACATTTACTATATGCCAGATGATCCTTTTTATAATGGCAACTGCATGGTTGATTGTATGAATAAAGATGCAACAAAAGCATTCTTAGAATCAACTCACGAAAAATATAAAGAAAGATTTGGCCATTTATTTGGAACTGATATCAAAGGCATCTTTACCGATGAACCTTGTCGTGGACCAATGTTTACTGGCTTTACACATATCAGTCCAAATTCAGAAAATCTAATTCCATATACATATGTCTTATTCGATGAATTTAAAAAGAGAAAAGGCTATAGTCTTGAAGATAAATTACCGGAATTATGGTTTGGTTTAGAAAATGAAGTATTTTTGAAAACCACATATGATTACGTTGAAATCCTTGAAGAATTATTCTTAGAAAATTTTGCTAAACCATATCATGATTGGTGTACACAAAATAAACTTAAATTTGTTGGTCATATTCTTCATGAAGATAATTTGGCTGCTCAAGTAAATATGTCAGGATCAATGATGCGATTCTATGAATATTTTGATTACCCAGGCATGGATAATTTAGGAACGGATAATTTCTTTTATAATGTCCCTGCTTTAGTCAATTCAGTTGCTAAACAATTAGACAAAGAATATGTATTAGATGAATTATATGGTGTTTCTGGCTGGCCGATGCGAATTGAAGATTATAAACGTATTGGCGATTGGCAAAGCGCTGGTGGAGTAACTTTTAGAGTTCCTCATCTATGCTGGTACACAATGAAAGGTGAAGCCAAAAGAGATTGCCCAGCTTCTATCTTCCATCAATCTAGTTGGTATGAAGATTACCATTATTTAGAAGATTATTATGCAAGATTAACTTATTTACTTAAAAATGGTAAGCAAATGACTGATATTGCCATTATCAATCCAATTGAATCCGTCTGGGGATTAGCAAATCAATTTGCTTATCAAGCATTCATGTCTGCAAAAGAAGAGACATTTGTTAGCATTGAAAATCAATACCGTGAATTATATAAGGGATTAGTCTTAAATGGCGTTACTCCTGATTACATCGATGAAGGATTATTTGCTAAATACGGTAAAGTAACAAATGGTTCATTTAGCTGTGGCAAGATGAATTATAAAACCATCATCTTGAATGCGAATTTAAATCTAAGAAAAACAACTCTTGATGCAATTAAAGCATTTACTACAAATGGAGGTAAGGTAATACTTGTTGGAGAATTACCTCGTTATCTTGATGGAATTAGATACGACTTTACTAATGATCTTAAAAATACAATTAAGGTTGAATTTGATATCGATAAACTTATCTCTTTATTAGATGAGGATATTGTTTCTACATCAAGTAAGAATATGATTGTTGCAAAACGCTCATTTAAAGATGATTTATTTGTCTTATTCTTAAATAGACAAGATAATGAGGAACAAGTCAAAATCCGTGTAAAAACAAATAAAAAGCCTACATTAGTTAACTTAAGAACAGGTGAAATAGAATTTGTTGAGTATCGCTTTGATAACAATGAAGTAATTATTGATAAATCATTCACTCCTAATGAAGAACTCGCTTTATATTTTTCAAATGAAATAAACGTTCAAAAGAAAGAGGAACTATCATTAGATAAAGAAGTAATTCTTGATGAATTTGAATATGAATTATTAGAAGATAATTTCTTGGTTTTAAATAAATGCAATTTATATTTTAATGAAGAACTCATCTCTTCAAATTATTCAATTTATACAGATATTGATTTAAGAAAGAAACTTGGAATTTCAGTTCGTGGTAATCAAATGCTTCAGCCTTGGTTCCAAGAAAAGTATTTTCCAGAACAAAATGTTAACTATGGAGTAGCAAGACTTCATTATGAATTTAATGTTGAAATTTTACCTAAAGACGTCAAGATTATGTTCGAATTACAAAAGAATGAAAGAATATTAGTTAATGGGCAAGAAATTGATTTGTCTTCTATTGAAGAAAGTCCAATTGATTGTTGCTTTAATATTGCTCATATCAATGATTCGTTATTCAAAAATGGATTAAATTCTATTGATGTTATTTTTGATTATTATTTCACTTCTAATATTGAAGACCATTATTTAATGGGAAAGTTCGGAGTTAAGTTAGGCGAAAAAGATACAATCATCTCTTTACCAAAAACTCTTAAAGCTGGAAATGTCAATTATCAAGGTCTTCCATATTTTGGAGGTAAATTGCTATTAAAAAGCAAGTTAGAAAACGGTGATTACCAGGTAAGTGTTGATAAAATGGGAGTTGCTTCTATTAAAGCAAACGGGGTACCAATTATATTCTCACCATATCAAACTATTACTGGTGTAAAAAATGATATTTTAAGTTTAGAACTCTCGTTTACCCGTCAAAACACTTTCGGTATTATTACAGTAAGTAATATTATCGAAGGAATAAAAGAACAATATTTTGACATATTTAAGATTAGAAAGGTCAGATAGGATTTTTTATGAAAGAAGTAGTAGATTACATTAAAGAAAATTGGAAGAACACAATTAGACAACCTCATTCAGGTGTTCCTTTTCCATTTACTTCACCAAGTAAAGATGCTGTATATTTAGATTTCTTTTACTGGGATACATATTTCACAAATGTTGGTTTACTTATTGACGGTCTTGTCGATCAAGTAAAAAACAATATTGATAATGTTTCTTATTTCATTAACAGCATGGGTTATATGCCTAATTCAAATGGATTATTAAATAGAACCCAACCTCCATTCTATTCACGAATGGTTAAAGATTATTACGATTTCAAAAAAGATAAGGGAATTATTAAAACATATATGCCTTATCTTCTCAAAGAATATGACTTCTGGATGACAAGAAGAGTTGACCAATTTGGTATGAATATCTATAAAGCTGATAACATCATGCAAAGAGATTTAGATAATCATTATTTTGGTTTAAGTCCTCGTGTTTCGGTTTATTCAGATGATAAAGAAATGCAAAATCTCATCGCTAAAGATTTAATTGCAATTGCAGAAAGCGGCTTAGACTTTAACATGAGATTTAGAACAAAAACAAATAGAGTTGCTATCCATGAATTCCTACAACTTGATATCAATTGCTTATTGTACGATGTTGAAAAAAACATCGCATATATGGCAAAAGAAATCGATGATAAAGAATTAGAAGTTAAATTTACTAAGGCTGCAGAAGAAAGAAAAGCCAATATCAATAAGTGGTTCCTTTCTCCAGAAGGCATCTATTTAGATTATAACTTTGTTGAAAAAAGATTCTCAGATGTCGTATCTGCTGTTTCATTATATCCATATATCTTTGGCATATCTGATGATAAAGAAGGATGCAAAAAAGTATATGACTTACTTGAAGTTCCATTTGGTGTAACAGTATGTGCGTATAGAGAAGATGATCTTTTCTATCAATGGGATTATCCAATTATGTGGGGTGAGTTCTCTTATCTTACATATATCGGTCTAACAAACGTTGGATTAAATAAAGAAGCAGAAAGAGTCAAAACTAAGTTTGTTGAAGTAGTTGATAAAAACTTCAAAGAAACCGGTGCAATCTATGAAAAATACGATGGCTTAACTGGTGAAGTTTCAAATCGTGAATACGTTTCCACAGATATGATGGGCTGGACTGCTGCTGCTTATAGATTTTTTACAAAATAAATTATTACTAAAGGAGGGTTTCTATGAAAAAGTTTAAATCATTACTTGGAATTAGCGCGTTATTTTTAGCTCTTTCCTCATTAAACATGTTTTCAAATGAGAAACATCAAGTTGCATACGCGGAAGGTAATACTACTTATACCAAAGCATTGGCAAAAGAAGGTGTAGCTGACTCAGGTGTTGGAGATGCATTTATTTATTTCAAATTAAGTGAAAACGATTACACATTTGGCGATGCATACCAATATGCACCTAATTTACCTCATTATCGTGTGAGCGATTATAACTTCACAAGCCACATCGAATTCTCAAAAGATAGTACGAATTATATTCCTCTTTCCGAATTAGCAAATGGCACCAATTTCTTTTTTAACAATGGAACATTTAGATTTGGTATTTCTCATGATGCTAAAGGATATGATTTTGTTAATTATCCATATATCAAGATTCTTGAGGGCTGTGAGTTCCCTTCTTATGATTACTGTGCAAATGGTGGAACTATTAAGAAGTTTGTTCAAGAAGAAACAACATTATCTAAAATTGAATTTAGAAATGATATTAGTGAAACTTGTGTAGCAGTTGCTTATGGAGAACAATCAATCTATACAGGCGATGCTTTACCATTTGGTGGTCCATCTCCATATTGGAACAATGTTAATTATGCCGATGCAAATTATAGACAAGTAATTTTACAGTTTGGCACATATATGACTGACTATTTCTCTAATTCACATTTACCTGATGCTAGTGAACAAGCAACAGCGTTAACTGAAATTGGCCAAAACTTAACTATTAATGGGGTTCCTGCATATAAATTAAGAGAAATATACCCTTTAACTTCAATTACTTATGCACATGGTTATAACTACATGTTCATTAATTATCCTTTGGATATTTTAAAAATAACAAAAGATTATTTACTTCCAACAATTCATATTCCTGAAGGAACTAAGTTTATCGACAATTATTGTGGTGAAACAACTATGACATTTGTTGGAGATACTTGGAGCAATGTTGCGCTTGACGGATTTACAATTCAAAATCCAGATGATTTAAAGATGGCAATGCTATTCGATATGCCTTTCCAATATGATACAGATGCAAAACGTATCATTGCTGATCTTAGAGAAGATGGTTGTCGTTTACAAATGAATTTCAATACTGGCGATAACAACGCTACTGATTCAGGTGCAGTCACAAACTTTGTTCTATACGGAATCACAATTTCTATTATGCAATTCCAAAGCGTTGTTGCTTTATATGATGTTTCCGGTGCATTAGCTCAAGTTTATTACGGAATAACTATTAAGCCTAATACCGATTACAACTTAGAAGTTGAAATTGTTGCAGGTGTTAAAAACACTGTTAAAATAGCAATCAATCACGCTGTTGTTATTGATGCTGAATTAAGTTCATTAAATACAGCGGCCACTGATGTCTGGACAATCAATCCACAAGGTACATGGACACTTGATTATTTCAAAGAAATAAATGCATATTCACCTGTCATTTCTTTTGATGGTTCAGCTTATTATGAATTTTTTGAAGGCGATCCAGTTTATAACTTTGCTTCATTAGTAAATGTCTACGATATCTATGGAACTTCATCTTCTGAATATCATGTTTCTTATGATTATCAAGAAGGCGCTGTTACTAATGGCAAATATAATGCTGGTACTTGGACATTAACAATTACATTAAATGCATTAGGTTATGATCCAGTAACTAAAGTAATTACACTTAATATTCATGGCTTAACTGCAATGGCAAAAGTCTATTTCGATGGTGGAGAAGCTCTTGAAGTACCTGTTGGTTCTAAATTAGTTGCTCCACAAAATCCAGATACATATCATGACGATGACTTCGATTATGTCTTTAATGGTTGGTATTTTGAAGGTGCTAAATGGAACTTTGAAACAGATACTGTTCAAGGTGATATGCACTTAGTATCTAACTTTGTTAAAGTTGAAAGACATTACAATGTTACTGTTAAATTTGAAGGTATTAACCGTCCAAATGAAACATATTCAATTAGCAAAAATACAGCTTTACCATTCGCTTTATTTGAAGTAGAAGGCGCATCATTTGTTGTATTTAATGGCGAAATTCAAATCAGCTCTTTAACTGTTACAAACGATGTCACAATTGTTGTTAAATACACAGTTTTTTATCAACATCACGATATGGTCATGCCAACTTGTGATCAAGAAGGTAATCGTGAATATTGGACTTCTGTTGTTTATCCAGGTGTTTATTTTGCAGATGCAAATGGTTATGAAGTAATTGATAACATTACATTAACAAGAACACCTCATAGCATTATCCACGTTGATGCAGTTGAATCTACTTGTACAGAAGAAGGTAATATTGATTGTTATTATTGCACAAGCTGCAGACGCTTCTTTAGCGATGCTGAAGGCTTAAATGAAATAGAAAATTATAAGACTCCTAAAAAGCAACATATTCTAACTTATCATGAAGGACATGAAGCTACATGTGAATTAGATGGCCAAAAAGAATATTGGACCTGCGCAAATGAACCTGGTGTTTATTATGGAGATGAAGCTTGCGAAGAAACATTAGATACAATTGTCATTCCTGCAACAGGTCATGATTATCAAGAACCAACTTACACATGGAATGAAGTAGAAAATGGATTTGAATGCGTTGCTAGAACAACATGCTCTCATTGCAATGAAGTAATTACAGAAATTGCTGTTGCTAGTAAATCGGTCACTCATCAAGCAACTTGTACTGAAGAAGGACAAATTACATATACAGTAGTATTTAAAAATTCTAAATTTACTACTCAAACTAAACTTGTTTCTACTCCAATGTTAGAACATGATTATGTCCATTTTGATGAAACTCCTGCTACAAAAGAATCTAATGGCATCAAAGAACACTATGAATGTTCTATGTGTCATAAATGTTTCCTCAAAGAAAATAATGCTTATGTTGAAATAACTCCTGAACAATTAGTCCTTACTTATAAAGCCAAAGGATGTGGTGGTTCTATTGAAACATTTACATTTACTTCTTTAGCAGCAATTGGAGGAGCATCTATCTTATTCTTCTTAAAATCAAGAAAGGAGGAAAAATAATATGAACTTCAAAAAGTCTATTATTGTCACTGCAGCTGTTTCCTTTGGATTAGCTGTCTCTATCATCCCAACTAGCTTGGTATTATCTCATGCTGGTAGCACTCCTAAATCACTTACTAACGAGATTGTCGCTAGTAAACCTGGTAAAGGCGAAGAAATTACTGTTCTCCCTGAATCACTTGCAAGATTCTGGCAAATGGATAATTTATTAGATACATATAAAGACAAAGCAACAGAAATTGGTGACTTAACTCCTTACAATTTAGAAATGGCTAACTGGGTTAATCATATCGATGATAAGACATATTTACTTTCTTTATTTAATAAATATGATTCATTCAAACCAACAAATAACGTTCTTTCTTGGACATCTAAGTTAAATGCAAAGAGCTATAGAGTTATCATTTCTCAAGATAGTAAACTGTCAACAATTGAAAGAGAGTATGTTGTTGATGGTAGTGAGAATAAAGTCACATTTGTTAACCCTTATAGTGGGGTGAAATATTATTGGCAAGTCATCGCTACAATGAATGACAATTCACTTGTTTATTCTGATATCTTTAACTTTGAAACATCTAAACTCCCAAGAACATTATATTTACCAGGTGTTTCTAATACTAGAGATTTAGGTGGCCAAGAAACTTCATCTGGTAAAAGAACTAAAGAAGGTCTTTTATATCGTGGCATGAGACTTGAAGCTGCTACAGAAGAAGCTCAAATTGAGCTCAAACAAAATTTAGGTGTTAAGACCGATTTGGATTTAAGAGGAATTGGCGAAGGAACAGAAAATCCTTTAAATATGCCAAATTATTATCATTTCCCTTCTCCAATCGAATATACATATAACACCGCTAATACATCTGGTATTGAATATTATGGTGAAGGATCTTTAGTTCCAAGCTTTGGCAATGCTGTTAAGGTTTTAGCAAATAAAGATAATTATCCTGTCTATTTCCATTGCTCTGTTGGTAGAGATAGAACTGGTTTATTAGGTATGGTTATCAATTTCCTTTGTGGAGTTAGCAAAGAAGATGCATTTAAAGATTTCACATTATCTTTATTCTCAACCAGTGGTTGCTTGTCAAAGGGCTCTCCAGTTCTCTACGATAGATTTATTAATATTGTTAATTTCTTTAATGAATTCGATGGCAATAATCTTTCTGAAAAAACTGAAGATTACTTAGTTAGACATGCTGGTGTTACACATGCTGAATGTGAAAACGTTCGTAAGATTATGACTGGTGAAATTGATACTGGATATGTTCCAGGAACAGCAAATCCTGATTCATATGAAGATTTTGCTAAAGTAACATTTAGAAAATATGGAGAACAATCCATTATTAAAATGGTTCAAAAAGGTTCCTTATTAGAAAGACCAGTCATTACAGGTAGTGGTGAATGGTATAACGGAAATACTTTATGGAACTTCGAAACAGATGTTGTTAATGATGATTTATATTTAGATTACATCGAAAACAACAAATGTCATGTAACTCTTCATTACACCGGTATTAATTTACCTGATGAAACATTAGAAGTAACTTCTGGTAGTGAACTTGATTTATCAAGCTATGAAAAAGAAGGATACACATTAAAAGTATTAACTGATACATTCGCTCCTATTACTGGTCCAATTGTTGTCACTGAAGACATAAGATTAAATCTTGTCTATACTCCATCTAATGGTTATGCACCTAAAGGCAAAGCAAGAATTGTTATTTATGCCGGACAAAGTAACTGCGCTGGTGTTGGTCATACAGATGAATTAGAACAAGCAGTTCCACAAGAATATTTAGATGAAATCGCTGTCGGCTATGAAAATGTATTATTGACAGGCTTTAGCCATGGCATTACTTACGATGGTTTCCATAGAATTACAATTGATCATTACAATACAACTATTAATGGTTTAAAAGGTAGATTCGGTGCTGAATTATTCATGGCTGAAAGGTTTGCTAAAGCGTTCCCTGATGAAACTATTTACTTTGTAAAATACGGTTTCGGTTCTGCTACATTAAACTATGACTTCATCTCTCCTTCTTCAAACTATCCTGCTTATTTTGAACCGGTACAACAAGGCATGCCTCGTGGTTGGTTATATGACGGAATGATTAATTCTGTTAGAAATACAGTTAATTGGATCAAGGAAAATACAAATACAAATCCAGTTATTGAAGCGTTAATGTGGATGCAAGGTGAAGGTGATTCTTCATTACCTGAATCAACCACTATCTACAAAGATTCATTTGATAACATGGTCAATGACTTCAAAGGTAACTTCCCTAGCTATATTGGTAGCCAATTCGGTGTTTATGACGCTGCTATCAGTGAATCAACATTCTGGCCACATGCTATTGAAATCAATGAAGCAAAGAGAAGTAGAATTGATGATCATAACTTCTACATTGATACTAATGCTAGAGGTTTAACAACATTATTCGAACCTTATGGCGATGTCGATGCTGCTCACTATGATTCTACTTGCTATATTGATTTAGGACATATGTTTGCAGATACTTACATTCGTAATATTAAGCCTGAATATACAACTGATTCTTTAGTCATCCAAAGTGATGAAGAAATGACTATCTCTATGAGACAAGTTGGCAGAAAGATTCCAGTTAAGACTTTATTTAATGGAGAAGAAGTTAACGCCTTTGTTAGATACTATACTGATAAGCCTTCTTTACTTGATGTTGATCGAGTAAATGGCACAGTTACTCCTTTATATAAAGGTAAATGCTTAATTCGTGTCTCTGCTTATTATGAACACGAAGTCCATAACGTTATTATTCCTGTAACGATTGTTGACTAGTTGATTAGTGAATATTATTATTTGACCTCATTAATTTGAGGTCTTTTACATTTGAAAGTTTTAAAACTATGAAATCTAGCTGGGAATACTAAATAAATTACTCCCATTTACATTTCGTAGAACACTTTAAATTTAAACGAGGAGTAATTGATTTTCTATTAATTCAACTATTTGATTAGTCTGAATAAGTGTATTGTTCCGTGTTATTAATAAATAATAGCCGTTTTAAGACGAATTAATATAGTAGTGGCTTAATTATTCAAGAAATAATCATTGCTGTTCCTAATCGTTCTATTTTGTTCAATAAAAAAGTACCCTTTTTAATTAGGGTACCTTTGATTGTTTTGATTAAGCTACATGTTCGAGAATGAAGAAGTAGTTACCAGCTGTGTTATCAACGAATGACCAGTATTCATCATCTCCCCAGTACCAATGTGATTCAGAGTATGTTGCGTATGCTGCAACTTTCTTTTCATCTTGGACCTTACCAGTAACACCATCGACATATGTTGTTTCGGTCATCTTACCATGCCAGCAATCAGAACTGTGTGTGCTGCGGAAGTTACCTTGCCAGCCAACACTGAAGTAGTCGCCACCAGGATTACCTTGATCTGTACATGTCATTGGGAGAGATTTATCGCTATCGTTCATATCTCTTGTGTGGATACCAGTTAAGATGCGGAGAGCGTCTTCTGAGATCCATTTCATTTCGATTAATCTTTGATATGTTCTCATTGCCTCTTCTGATACAACTTTAGCAGCTGCTAAGTAAGCAATGAATGTATCAGCTTTAACAACGCCAATCTTTCTCATGATGTCCATTCTAGCGTAGATTCTTAATTGATCAGCTGCTTCAACGAAGTAGTGAGAATTGATATCATCATCTTTGAAATTAACATGACCATCATATGAAACTTGTTCACATTTGAATTCGGCTTTGAAGCTTGGGTAATTGCCTTTGACTACATAGCCTGTACTGTAATATGCTCTATAGAAATCTGAAGCAAGTGTAGTATTTGTAATGAAAGAGTAACGATCATCTAATTTGCTGAATCCTTCGAAGTTCTTTCTAATAAGATCTCTTGCAGTGATGAATTCACTTCTGAGTTCTTCTTGGCTAACTTCAGCATAGAGACAAGCTTGAGCTGCGATTGCTACGTTAACATCTAAGTTATGTGCAAGGTTAGCGAAGATACCAGTAAGTGGAGCTTTCATTTCTCCAGCGAAGTTGTACATATATTCAAGTCTATTGATGTATCTTTCAATAACGCTCTTAGTAGATTTACCACTAATTTGTGTAGCATAGTTGATAGCTAAGTTACGAAGATCTAATGCTTTTTGGTGATTGTCTTCATAATATTTCTTAGTGAATCTTTGAATGATATTAGCACCAACGAAGTTTCTATATGTTTCTTTATCTAATCCATTAGGTAAGCTAACATCTGCGATAGCTGTATCTAAGTCTTTATTTAAGTTATCCATGAAGCCTGTAACAATAACGTTGTAGTTGTTTTCTAAACATTCTTTAGCGTTCTTGAAGTCATTGATTGTTAAAGAGAACTTTGTTTGTTCTGGTTTACCTTCATCAATAACATCAACTAATGTCCATTGATTTTTTTCATCTTTAGATAAGTAGATTTCAGAAGTTTGTTCTGTAGCTACGTATGACTTATAAGATTGTTCAATGTAATCTGAGAAGTCACGTTTGAAGTTTTCTAAAGGAATAACTTGTAAATTGTGGAATGATTCAAGTGCTTGTTCTTGTTGTTCTAATAAGACTTGATCAACCTTAGCTTGAGTTCTAACTTCTTCTGATAATAATTCATTATGGTTTTTGTCTAACTTATCATTCATTGCATCAAGCTTTGAATCCATTTCAGATAACTTATTCATGACATCTGCAATTGTTGGACCACTTGAACCGTTGAATTGATCGTTCATCGCACTAATGATTGAGAAGATACCACCGACAATTGCTGTTGGGCTATCGAACATTGCACCTGCTGCGATGTTTCCGATACCAGAGATTACTGATATTGCGAACTTACCGCCTTCTGCATAATTGAAATGGCTATTGATGTATCCTTCTTCGAATACTAATTGCTCATCCTTCTTTTCAGCGAATGGATCGTTATTTGGTCCTTTCTTTTGTCCACATCCTACGAGCATCATCATTGCTGAAGCGGCGGTGATTACTTTAACTAACTTTTTCATTTGTTTATCCTCCTATGCTTGGGATGTCTATATACTATATTGAATATCATTAATAAACAACACCCGTATAATTAGAAAAATAGGTAAATTTTAAATTAATTTTCGTTTATTTAATTATATTATTGATATTTTATGTAATATTACATAATATTAAAGAGAACAAATGTTCACTTAAATATGAAACAAATAAACGAAACACGAATTCAAAACACATTAAATTATATTAATTCTTATTATGACACGCATAAGGAATGCCCAACATATAGAGATATTCTTGAGGAATGTAAATATTCTTCTTTATCTTTAGTTCATTCTGATATTAAAAGATTAAAAGAAAGAGGAATTCTTGTTGAAGGTGAATTCCAACAAATTAAATTAAAAAAACAAAAACAAGAATCTTTATATAAATACAGTTATCCATATTTAATGATGACAGATGCTTTTAATAATATAGATAGATTATATGATGATGAAAAAATGCTTTTAGAAGCTCAAGATCTTTATCTTAAGGGTGAATTTTTAAAATGCGTTGATTTATGTAAAAAAATAATTGCTACATTTAATGATGAAAGTACGATATTCGGTGCGAAGTTTACTTTATGCTGCGCAGGTCTATATCTTGGTAAAGATGAATACTGGAAAGATTTCTTTAAAATGATGATCACTTATACGCCTAAAGATGAAGGCGAAAAGATGGAAAAAGAAATGACAGCGTATTACCTTAGTTCCATTCTTGGAAGCAATGAAAAAATACCTTCATGGATTGCAGAAGGTAGATTTTATAAATTAAGAAAAGACGCATACCCTTTAGTAAATTTGTTGTATATCGGTTATGTCATGAAAGAAAATCCTTCAACTCCGCCTAGTCTTCTTGAGCCATTATGTGCGATTGCCTTTCTTAATAAATTAGATTTATGCCAAGTTTGTATGGATTTATATTTAGCTATTTCTTATCACTATGTTGGCAATAATAGTGAATATTTTGATGCTCATTTAAGAAATGCAGTTAAAACATGTCTTAAACATGGTTGGTTAACCCCTTTATCACAAATGAAAAAATCTTTAGGCATGGCAATGGAACCAATTATTGAAAGATATGATGAATCATTAGTTAACCAAATTAGTAATTTGAACAAACAAATGAAAGTTGGTTTCAACTCTATTTATTCTTCTTTAGTTGGTGAAAATCAATTGAGAGATTTAACATTCCGTGAGATTGAAATTATCAACTTTGTTAGACTTGGCCGTTCTACTAAAGAAATTGCAAATAAACTATATCTTTCAGTTGATACGATTAAATACCATTTAAGTTCCATATATTTGAAACTTGGCGTTTCTGGTAGAAGTGAACTAAAAAAGAAAATTAAGAACTTCTTATGAGATACAACCATTTAAATGATTTTTATAAAAAGAAATTTAACGAAAGAGTATTGAAGATTCCTCTTGATGGTGGTTTCTCTTGCCCTAATCGTGACGGATCCAAAGGAGTTAATGGATGCTTATTTTGTTCTTCTCGTGGAAGTGGAGATAGATTAAAACCTCTTCCGATAAAAGAACAGGTTGAATACTGGCTTTCTTTTAAAAAAGATAAAGCTAATAAATTTATTGTTTATTTTCAAAATTATAGCAATACATATAAAAGTGTCTCTGAACTTAAAACAATTTATGATTCTGCCCTTATTGATGAAAGAATTGTTGGAATAGATATTGCGACTAGATGCGACTGTATTGATGAAGAAATATGTAAACTTTTAGCAACATATAAAAATAAGTATTATGTTCAAGTTGAACTCGGTCTTCAAAGTGCTTCTGATAAGACGAAAAAAGAGATGAATCAGGGTTATACAAATTCCAATTTTATCGAATCCCTAAAATTATTAAATAAATATGGCATTGATACTGTTGTTCATATTATGGTTGGTCTACCAAATGAATCACATAAAGATATTGTAGATACTGTAAAATTTTTAAATAAACTTAATTATCAAGGAATTAAAATTCATTCCACATTCATTGAGAAAGACACTGGACTATATGAACTTTATAAGCTAGGAAAATATAATCCAATAACATATGAAGAATATATGGAAGAACTTATTTATATCATCACGCATATAAATCCTAATATTATTATTCATAGAGTCACTGGCGATCCTTTCTTAAAAACTTTTGAGGCACCAGAATGGATGATTCATAAGAAGAATGTGCTAAACAATATTGAAAAGATGCTTAAAGATAGAAATCTCTATCAAGGCATTTATAATTAAGAAGAGGTTATAGTTATGAGCGAAAATGTTAAATTAGCAATTGTTGGTCTAGGTCAAAGAGGATATAGCATGCTTTCAACTTTTATCCATGTTGATGGAGTTGATATTATTGCTGTATGTGATGTATATGAAGACCGCGTTGAAAAAGCCGCTCAATATTTAAAAGAGAACGGCAAAGAAGAACCAACAAAATATTTAGACTTTAATGAGATGTTAAAAGACAAAAACATTGAAGCTGTATTTGTTGCTTCATCTTGGGAAGATCATATTAATCAATCTATTGCATGTATGGAACATCATATTCCTGTTGGCATGGAAGTAGGTGGAGCATATTCAGTTAAAGATTGCTGGAGATTAGTCAAAACATATGAAAAGACAAAGACTCCAATAATGTTAATGGAAAACTGCTGCTACGATAGATTTGAATTATTATCTACAAATTTAACTAGAAAAGGTTTACTCGGTGATGTCGTCTATGCTCATGGAGCTTATTCGCATGATTTACGTGGCGAAGTTACTGGTGGCAAAGTAAATAGACATTATCGTTTAAGAAACTATATCTCTCGTAACTGTGAAAACTATCCAACTCATGAACTCGGTCCTATCGCAAGATTAATGAATGTTAATCGTGGAAACCGATTAGTTAGTATCTCTTCTTTTGCAACTCCTTCAAAAGGACTTGAACAATATACTTATGACGATAGATGCCCAGATAAATCACTTAAAGGTCAAAAATTTAAGCAAGGCGATATCATTACAACAGTTATTACCTGCGAGAATGGTGAAATTATCACAATGACACTAGATACAACATTACCTGGATATTATTCCCGTGACTTTATTGTCAAAGGAACTAAAGGCTTAACAAAACAAGAAAATGACATGGTCCTTTTAGATGGCAAATATTCTGAAGCATGGCAACCAGATCCATCTAAATTCTTACCAGATTATATTCATAATGCGAAAGAATTTGATCAATACTTACCAAAATATTGGAGAGAAATCACTGAAGAACAAAAACGCACAGGCCATGGTGGTATGGATTTATTGATGCTTCAAGAATTCATTAAATGCTTAAAAGAAAAATTACCAATGCCAATTGACGTATATGATGCAGCAGCATGGTATGCGATCACTCCTTTAAGTGCAAAATCGATTAAAAGAAATGGTAAACCATACAAAATCCCTGATTTTACAAGAGGTAAATACAAAACAAACAAGCCTTTTGATGTTGTAGATTTTGATTAATAAACATTAAAAATATTCATTTATAGCTTTGTTTAGTGTATTATTTTTGCCATGGAAACAATTCTTTGGATTATTTTAGTAACATCACTTGCCGGTATCGTTGGTACTGGATTGGGTGGTGTAATCGGAGCTTTATTTAAAAAAGACTCATCAAAGGTAACATCTTTGTTACTTTCTTTTGCAGCTGGAGTCATGCTTGCTGTTGTCTGCTTTGATTTGATGCAAGGAGCATTAAAACCTGGTGATGAATCGGTTGATGTTCCATGGTATCTTGTTGTTATTTTTGTTCTTGTTGGTTATTTCCTTGTTCAGGGACTTAATTATCTATTAGATAGACATACCAAAAAAGAAGTTGCTCATGTTAATGAATCACATCCAAAAGCTCATGATAGCTTAGATGAATTAATTCACGTTGACCATATTAATTATCATAAGAAAGGTAATCAAAGACTATTCTTTGCTGGCGTTGTTATGGCTCTTGTCATTGCTTTGCATAATTTACCTGAAGGTATGGTTATTGGAGCAAGCTATGCTGAAGATGGTGCAGCTATTATAGGTGGAACCGGCTTGATTATGGCTATTGTTATTGGCTTCCATAATATTCCTGAAGGCATGGCGGTTGCTGTTCCTTTAATTAATGGTGGCATGAATAAATTTAAAGCAATCTTAATTACTGCTTGCACTGGTATTCCTACAGTAATTGGTGCAGTAGTTGGTTATTTACTAGGCTTAATAAGCCCTATTATGTTATCAATTTGCTTATCTTTAGCTAGTGGAGCTATGCTATACGCAGTGTTTGGCGAACTCATTCCAGAATCACTCCTTATGTGGAAAAGTAAGCTCCCAGCTTTATTCTTATTAATCGGCTTATTAGTGGGCTTTGCATTAGTCCTTATTTAATTAAATTCATACATATTATTAGACTTGTTCTTTATTTTATTGAACAAGTCTTTTTTTATAATGATATAATTCATACATATTTGAAGGAGAACTATAACTATGAAAAGAATTGTTGGTATTACCTTTGCTATCCTTATTTGTTTAGCTCTTGCTGCATTAGGAATCATTTTTAATCCCCCAGCATTTACTGAGTTACAAAAAGATACAATGATCATTCTTGCTATAGCTTGTGGAGTAAGTATTTTATATTGCTTTGTTGTTGGAGAAATATCTCGTAACAATTCTCAAATGGATAAGCTGTGGTCTATTACTCCAATTATTTATTCTTTAATTATTGTTATTAAAGGATGGGGCAATTATCGTTTATTAATTATGGCTGCAGTCATTGCGTTCTGGGGAGTTAGATTAACATATAACTTTGCTAAGAAAGGCGCATATTCAATTAAATTCTGGAGTGGTGAAGAAGACTACCGCTGGGCATTATTAAGAAAGAATAAAATTCTTGGTAATAAATTTGTTTGGTGCTTATTTGATTTATTCTTCATTTCTATTTATCAAAATGTTTTAGTACTTGCTATTACATTCCCTATGGTAGCTATCATGGAATCTACAGTAGCAATAAACTATTTAGACATTATTTTTGGCTTATTAGCGTTTGGTTTTGTCATCTTTGAATTAGTGCTGATAATCAACAAAGAAAGTTCTATAACAAGAGAAAAGAACTTATGAAAGATGGTACCCCGTTAAAGGATATCGAAGCACCTTATAATAAAGGATTTAATACAATGGGCATATGGAAATATTCAAGACACCCTAATTAATTATCCGAACAAATGATTTGGGTATCTTTATACCTATTTACTATTTCTGCTGGTGTATGCCAGTATGGCGTATTTAACTGGTCAATTGTTGGATGCATGTTTTTAGTTATGCTATTTCAAGGTAGTGCAGCATTAGGAGAAAGTATCTCTTCTGGTAAATATCCTGAATATAAAAATTATATTAAAACAACTTCCCAATTCATTCCTTGGTTTAATAAAAAATAAGATAATTTAAAAAAACAATATAAAAAGTATCGACACTCAACATCGATACTTTTAATTTGATTTTATTTGCGATTAGAACAAATGATCTGATAATGTGACATTTGCCTTTGCTTTAATGATGTTACCGCCTTCAGTTTTTTCAATTGAAGTTTCCCATTCAACTGTGACATAAACTGAAACATCTTTTTCAGCAACAATATAATTGTTACCATCATCATCTGGTAAAACCATTAATCCTTCTGGAAGATTATCGCAGGAAATTTCAGCTAATATACATCCGTTGTCATAACTTTCAGCATATTCATCAGCAACTTTGTCGTAATCCAATTGAGTTGTATAATAATACATTTCTACTGCAAGTGCGTCGTTTGCACTTAAATCAATTTCATAGTCTGTAAACTCTAAACCAGTGGATTTTGTTCTATCTTTTCCTAATAAATCAACGTATCCTTCACTAGAATAATATGTGCTATAGCCTGGAATATTTGAAATAGACTTTTTATCGCTTTCAATTGTAACGCCTTCAAAAACAGTTAAGTCACAATCAACTTCTTCTTCAAACTTTTCTTCTAAACAACCTTTTAACATGTCGTCTTTATTTTTATATTCTTTTCTTTTGCCGTAAGTTAATGAATATTCAACACTCATTTCTTCTTCGATTTGAGGTTCTTCTGTTACAATGTGATCTTCATCGTATAATGCAAAAGAGATATCGTGAATAAATACACCCCAAGGTTTGCTGTTTGTTGGGTCACCTTCGAACATGACCAACATTTCTTCGATTTCAAAATCGTATACAGTAATTTCATCACCATTTGCATTAAATCCAAGATTTGAATTTTGATTGAAGTATTGTGAATACATAATGCCGTTGCCGTTTGTATCAATACCTGCAGTTAAGCCTGAATATGCAATGCTAGCTAAGTCTGCATATGCACTGATATCGTCTTCAGGATTCCATGAATCAACATCATAGTCTATATCTGTGCCATCCATTTCATTGTTTTCTTCGAAACTAATGATTTGCTTTCCGACAACCATTGCTGTTTCTTTCGTTTCGCTTTCGTATGTTTCAGTGAAGTTTCCTTCGCAAAATGATTGTTTTTGTTTTGAATTAATTTCATAAACGCCATTATTATAGAATGTAAAAGAACCATCAAACTGTGAATATACAGTAACATATGGAGCAACTTTGCCTTGCATTATTTGTGTGCCGTTAATAGCAACTAATTTATCGGAAGTTAATTGTGAGGATAAATTATTTCTTGCTTCAAGATCTTTTCTTCCATTGTAGATTTCCTTGAATTCAACTTTATAACCGAATTCATCTCTATCCAAAACTTTATGTTGTGACTTTTTATTTCCACATGCTGCTAATGAAGCAGTGCAAAGGAATAAGCCCATTAAAATTGTTGTACTCTTTTTCATATTTTTAATACCTCTTTTTACATGTAAATTTCATGCATTTCGCAATCTAATTCAATTTCAGCTTTTAAAACAGTTAGATCACTTACTTTTTCTAAAGAAACTTTATATTCAATTTCGAACATAGTTCTTACGTTAGGTGCATCAGAATAAACATATTCAATGTCATCAGCATCTTTTACTTTAAGTAAATTTTCGACTAAATTTGAGTTTTTGATAGTTGCGTACACTTCATGGTTTGAATAATCTGCATAATAAATTTTATTGACTTCATCATATTTTAGCGCAACAGTATATGCGTTTACTCTAAATGCTAATGCTTGTCCTTGAAGTAAACTAAATGAATTGCTACTAACATGTGCTGTTTGCTTTTTTAGTCCATCTGGCATTTCATCAAAAATACCATCTTGGTAATAGCTGTTAAACATACTCATTCCTGAAATTGTTGTTTTATCTGTATCAAGAACGCCACCGTTATATAAATCAATATGTAAGTCAATTGATTCAGCAAAATGTTCTTCTTGCTGTGATTTAATGAATGCATCTTTGTTTTTGTATTCACTTCTTTTTCCATATCCAAATTCATAAGAATTCTTTTCATAATGATAGGTTGATGGTTCGTTTGTTCTAACCAAGTTTTCATCATAATATTTAATATCATATTCATTTTGGAAAGCTTTTACTGGCTTACCTGTTAATGGGTTGCCATCAAGCATTACTAATGTTTCTGAAATATCATAATCATAGACATTGATTGTTTCGCCTGTTTTTGAGTAACCTGTTTGTGTGTTTGAAGTAATATCGATAAAATATATGATGCCATTTCCGTTTGTATCAATGCCAATTTGTCCAAGAGTTGCTAAATATGTTAAACCAAACATATCGGCCATATCTCTTTCTTCAACCCAGGTGCCAACATTAATATAGTGTGATTCAGTAGTGCCATATTCATCAAATTCGTCTGAAACTGCTATCATTTGATTTTTAACTATTAACATTGTTGTAGACTCGCGGTTGTTATATTTTTCTGTGTATTTTCCTTCAGTATAACAAATAGTCTTTGCAATTTCGGATGTGGCTACGCCATTGCTAAACAATGTAATTTTGTTTTCACTTGTTTCTACTTCATAAGAATATTTTGAATAATAATAATATTCCTCTGATGTATCTTTGATACTGCTAATTTTGTTGCCTGAAACTTGATTAACCAAATTTCTTTGTGCTTCGTAAAGCTTTTTACCAGTAAAAACTTCTTTGAATTCAATATTGTATCCAAAGTCGCCTTTACTTGGTTCTTTTGGGGCAATTTTTTTATTTCCACATGCAGCTAATGCACCGGTACAAAGAAACAAACCCATTAAAATTGTTGTAGTTTTTTTCATATTTTAATACCTCATTCTTTGAATTATAATATTCAAAACTATAAAACAAAAGAAAAAATTCAATTAAATATCCATATTTGCAGGTGAGTGATAAATTATAAGACTTAAAATGTATGTTAATGTTATAATTGTTTTGCTCATGAAAGGAAGAGCGTAAAGATTCTTTTCTGAGGGCATTATTAGCTTTGACTTGGCGGTCCTAATA
>JAZRYE010000011.1:0-80469 GCA_045600585.1 Bacilli bacterium
TGTTTTTTCGCTTCGTTAATATCGTCTTTAAACTGTATGAAATATCTATTTATTCTTAAGTCAGAGTTTCTAAACATACATATATTATAAAACTCGGAGAATTAATCCGAGTTATAGTCGAAATTTATTTCGATTTTGTTCATATAATAATTAAGTAGAAGTTATGGAAAGCAAAGAGTTATTTAATCAAGAATTAGATTTATATTTATTTAACAAAAAGCATCGTAAAACAGTTACTAAATGTGGAGAGCCATGTGTTAAAGAAAAATCATCTTTGAATCCATGCAAAGGTATATCGATAGATAACAATATAGATGATTATATTAAAAAAGAAAAAGAATATGATTTTTCTAATCAGTTATTATCGATTATAGATTCTAAGAATCTAAAAGATGTTGATGCTTATAAACAATCACATGTTTCTAAGGCAGTTTTTTCGAATATTAGAAGTAACAAAAACTATCGTCCTGATAAGAAAACTGTAATATCATTTTGCTTCGGCTTAAAACTTGATTTAAAAGCCTCAAATAAGCTTCTTAAGAGTGCTGGATATGTCTTATCTGGTTCATCAATTTTTGATCTTGTTTGCCGTTATTTTTTGGAACGTGAAGTATTTGATATGTTTGCTTTAAATGAAGCACTTTTTGATAGAACAAACAAGACTCTATTCTAAAGTCAATTAACGATTGACCATATTAACTCCTAATTAAGCTAAAGTGTAGCTGTAAGGAGTTTTATTTTTATGAAAAAAACAGAAACAATTTTTAAATTTTCTCACTATATAAGTTGGGGACTAAAAAATGGAAAACAGGGAGATTGGTTGAAAGTCATCAAGATATGTGAACGAATTCTTTTTAATGGTGATTATAGCCCAATTATTAAAATTGAATACTTGGTTCAAGAAGGTATCTATTTTTGCTTTCCTAGAGAAAATAAGAATAAGGAATTTTTAGAAAAAGAATATTGCATTACAGAAAATGAGTTTCTTTGTTTAAAGCAAATAATAAGGGAGAATCAAATATTTGCTGGTAACTTAGATCTATCGCCTCTTTACGATGTCTGGGATGCTGTTCCAGATATTTTCTATTTCAATTGTGATGATTTTTACGGCTATTTAAAAACTTATCCTTTATCATTATCGACTTTGGATTGTGATGAGCCGCTATTTTCATTTGAGTATTTCAAACATAAAATATCCCCGAACCTCTTATTGATTGTTTAATTGGTGCTTCTAAAGATGTTGAAATAGGGATTTCTAAAATTATCAACTTTTTCGAATCCTGCAATATTGAAATTCCATTTGGAGATTTTGAACTTTCTAAACATAGGAAATGCAAAATTTATCCTTTGCCGACATTGGATGATAAAGAACTTGTTTGTTATCAACAAATATTCCTTTTAAAATATATGCATGGAAAAAATTAAGATTGTTGGTCTACAAAAAAGCTATACAACAAGAAAAAAACAAACCACTGTCGCTCTATATCAATGCAATTTGGATGTTCGTCCGGGTGAGTTTTTGGTTTTGCTTGGCGAATCTGGTAGTGGAAAAACATCATTGTTAAAAGTTATTGGTGGTATTGAATCATATGACTTTGGTGATATTTATTTTGATGGTATTGATGCATCAAATTTAACTCAGTTAGAAAAGAATATGAGTTATGTATCTCAAAATTATGTCCTATTTCCATTTAAGACAATTTATCAAAACATAATGATGCCACTAGACTACCTAAGAATGCCTAGAGAAGATAAAGTAGCACGTGTTAAAGAACTTGCTGATTTATTAGACCTCAATTTATTTTTAACTAGAAGACCTAGAGAACTTTCAGGTGGTCAACAACAACGTGTCGCAATCGCAAGAGCGTTAGTTAAAAAGCCATCAGTATGTTTGTTTGATGAACCATTATCAGCGCTTGATCCAATCTATCATGATGAAATTATTGAGATGCTTTTAGATGTGCATCGCAAAACAAGCGCTACATATATTTACTCAACACATAATCAAGTTGAAGCTTTTCGTTTAGCAGATAGAATTGCTATCCTACATAATCGTAAAGTTGAACAAATCGGAACAGTTGATGAATTTATTAATCATCCTCAGACTTTATATATTACAAAATTCTTAAATTCAGTCTTTTTATTTAATCTTAAAGTTAGATATGTTGATGGCTGCTATGTTGATGATTATTACAAAATTAAAGTGCCGGTTAATTTACCTGATGAAATAATAGATAAAATCAAAGATAGAGAATTCGATATAGCTATCAAAAGAGAAAACATTGTATTAGGCGGAAACGATTATAAATTTGATGTAAAACTTAATACAGGAACTACAATGACTCTATCTTTTGAAGACAATGAATTCATTCTTCCAAACCCTGAAATGACTGATTATTTTGATACTGTGAACGTTGGCTTTAATTTTGATTCATGTCCTATCTTTATTAATGGGGAGAACATTAGATAATGAAAGTGTTTGATATTAGTAAAGAAGACTTATTAAATATTCGTACAAAATGGATTATTTCTATTTTTTGCGTCTTGTTTTGCGGACTTTTAGGAGATTTGCTTATATTTTTCTTACACGATAGATTTAAGTTTGCATTGTCATTATTTCTCGTAATTTTGATATCTATCTTTGTAATTATTTATTGTCTTTCTGTTTCTTTTATTAAACTTAGAACTATTAAACAATATTTATTCATCTTAAATAAAACATCTAATTCGCTGATCAAAGATAAATTCAGATTTATTAGTAAAGATGAAAGCTTAAAAGTTTTCAATTCATTATCTTTCTATGTTTTAAATTTTGAAAAAGACGGACAGTCATATTCTTTTTACTTTCTATATGATAAAGTTCCAGAATTTAAAGAGGGATCTTTAGTCTATGTATCGCATGTTGATGACATAGCTTTAGATTATGAGGTAATTTAAAATGAGTAAGTTACCAATATCTAAAAAGCAAATCAAAACATCTCTCTCATATGATTGGTATAAGTATGTCTTAATCATTGTTTTAATATCGACAATGTGGTACTTCTTTTTTAACCTAAAAGACGGCATTAAACCTTTTGAGACAATACAAATATTTACTACAACTGAAGTCAAAGATAGGACGATAACTAATGAGTTAGAAGAAGTTTATAAAGATACGCATATTTTAGATTTCAAGCTCTATACATGTCCTAAAGGTAGTGATTACGAAAACTATGCAATTGAAAACCAAGGTTTATATAATTCTGATATTTTGATTGTCGAAAGAGAAAAATGTGAAGAAGCTTTATTATATAAGTGCATTGAATTTGATTCTGTCCTTCAAAACCAATGTTTGTCAATTAATCCAAACATAGAATTTATTAAAACTGAGGATGATTCTATACGTGGTATATATATTAATAAAAAAGATAATGATATTTATAATTCAGCGTTTACCTTAGATGATTTCTTTGAATTTGATGATGATTATATGATTTCAGTTCCAAACTTATCTTTTAATGGAGGAAAATATTCATCAAAAGGAAAAGATGAGCATGATATGGCAATCGTTACTCTTTTATATTTATTAGGAAGAACAAATGGCTAAACGAGTTAGAAAGAAAAGAAAAATAGTTGCTGAGAAAGATTTCTCTTTTGAGAACCTTCCTCATACAAGACCACAAGTTTTTAAGAGTGTCTTTAAAACCAATTTTCTTTATATCTTTAAAATTGCTCTTTTATTAACTGCATTTATTATTCCTTTATTTTTATGGGAAACTTTAATCCGCTTAGATATTGTTGAAATTCAATCCCAATTAAATGACTCAAATAAAGCAGAAATATTAGCTAAAACATTTGGCTATTCTAATATTAAATGTATTGTTGATATTCCATTATTTTTCATTGCATCTTTAGGATTCGGAGGAGCAATTCATTCTCTTCAAAGGCTTGTATGGAATGAAATGGTATTTGTTTCTGATTTCTTTGCATCGTTAAAAAAGGGAAATTGGATTAAGTATTTGGGATTTGGATTCTTATTTGCTGCAAGTTACTGGCTTTTGGAATTCACATACTTTGGAATTCCTTTAACTGATTTATCAACTTTAGCAAGAATGATTGTGTATGGATTTGGATTTATTCAATTTATATTCTTTACTTCTCTAGTATTTTATATGTATTTCCAAAACGAATCATACAATTTAACTTATGGCCAAATGTTTTCTAATGGCATTAAGTTTGTATTTAAAACATTCTTACAAAGCATATTATTCATAGCCTTATTATTCTTTGGCTTTGCTGTTGTTATATTTGATCAACCATATATTAACGTTATTGGATTATTTGTTTTTGCAATTACATCTACACCTGCTTTAATATGCTTTATTTTAAATTCAAACTATATGTTCGATAAATGGATTAACTGTGAGCAGTTCCCAGAAGCAGTTGATCGTGGTGTTTATAAAATAAAATAAGTTATATTTACTTGCTATAATAATTAGTAGTATTGCAATATTGGTTATATTTTTAGAGTATATTTAATGTTAAAATTAAGTAACAATTTTCGATTACTCAAATAATGGAGATATTTATTATGGAAAAACGTAATTCTAAAAAGGCTATTATTCTCGGCGTTTTATCAGCAATGTCTGTTTTAGCTTTAACAGGTTGTATTGGCAAAAAAGTCGATAGCAAAAACACAATTTATCTTGAACCATTCTCTGGTTCTGGTTTCGGCTACACTTGGATTCAAGACTTAGCTGATGAATGGGCAGAAGAAACTAACTCATCTTATAAGATTAAAGTTAATACTTCCTCAGTTGATATGGCTAGTAGCCAACTTGAAAAGATCGCTTCTGGTACAAGTAAAACCGATATCTATTTCGGCGCTAACCCAGAATATAAAGCTGGCTTATATAAAGACTATTTTGAAGATATTGGCGATTTACTCGATGTTAAACCAGATGGTGAAACAGGCATGACTATTAGAGATAAGATTACTGATTTCACTACATGGAAAAAAGTTGCTGCTAAAGTCGTATATAACAAAGAAACTAATGAATTTGGTTATGATGGCTTCTATATGCTTCCTTATACCGTAACATTATGCGGTCAAATCTTTGATTATGATTTATGGGAAGAAAAGAATTGGTTAACATTCGCTAATCCAAATGATACTGCTGTTGCAAGTGCTTTAACTGAGCAAGGCATTCAATATACTAAGAGTGGTAATTTTGCTATTTTCCAAGGATCAACAAATCCAACAAACTATGAACAAGGCGATAAGATTGCTACACCTGGTAAAGATGGCAAATATGGTACATATGATGATGGTCAACCAATTACATTTGCTGAATTCAATACAGTAATGGCTAAAATTCAAGCTACATCTGGTTCTACCCCATTCATTTACTCTATCCAAGGTTTATATCTCGATTCATATATCTTAGCTAACATGTCTCAAATTGCTGGCTTAAATACATATCATGCATTATGCGAATTCAATTCTTTAGGACAACCTATTGAAATGTATGATTCAACAGCAAGTAATCCTCATTTTGAAACAATTACTTGGGATAATGGTTATAAAGCATACCAAGCAAAAGGTATCGAAGAATCAGTTCAATTCGTATATGACAACTTCTATAAAACAAGAGATAAATATTTCCGTTGTAATG
Source organism: Bacilli bacterium (assembly GCA_045600585.1). Classification (GTDB taxonomy): domain Bacteria; phylum Bacillota_I; class Bacilli_A; order RFN20; family CAG-826; genus JAZRYE01. The sequence goes on from JAZRYE010000011.1 coordinate 5,655, forward strand.
ACGTTTCTGCTGCACAAGATAAATTCGTTGCTGGCTTAATTGGTCAAGGTGGCACATATGCTTTAATCAATGAAGGTAACTGGTTTGAAACAGAAGCTGCTGAAACAATTAAAGCTGCATCTAAAAAAGGTGGCGATAAACAATATGGACAATATGACTTCAGATTCTTATTAAACCCTGTATTTGAAGGACAAAAAGGTATCGATGGTGAAGGCAATGGTTCATTTATGTGTTCACCAGAATACGGCGCTATCGTTGTTCGTAAACAAAGCGATGCTGATAAATTAGCAGCTATCAAATCATTCTTAACATATTACTTAAGAAATGAATCATTAGCTAAATCAAACGTTGCTTGCGGTGTTATTCAAGGATACAACTACACAATTCCAGAAGAATTAAAATCACAAATGACAGTATTCCAAAGGAACTGCTATGAATTATATTCAGATAAACAAAACATTAAAGTTCTTTCTCACGTTACTGATAAATTAGCAGCTCCAATGACATATGCTTCTGCATCTGTATTAAATAACTCAAACATTTTACCTGTTTCTAGTATGGGATCTGTCTCTAATTACTTATTAGATACAAGTAACTCTGTTTCAGGTGTTATGAACCGTATTCGTAACAACTATGCACCTGCTGCATGGGAACAAATGCTCGAAGAAATTAAAGAAGCAATTCAATAATTTGGGATATTAAAATGAAGAAGAAATTATTCAAATTATCTTTGTTTGCCTTACCACTTATTATAAGTGTTGGGGCATGTAATAATGCTAATAGTTCTGAAGCATCAATTGAGTATGATATTTCAATCAGCTCCATTGATTTTTCTCAACCTAAAGACATTATTGTCGAAGATATTGCAACTCATGGAACTTTATTTTCCACAATTGCTGTCAGTAAAGCTTATGGTATTTGTGATGAAAATAGATTCCCTATCAGCTGTGCTGTTTCATTTCCTGATGGAACAAATACAACAACAAAAAAAGACTTTGTCGCTGAACAAGTCGGTACATATACATTAACATTCACTTCTGTTATTGGCGAAGAAACCATTACTAAGACAGTTCAAGTTGTTATTGCTGGCTATTCAAAATCACCTTTATTCACTTTAAGCAATTCTAGAGTCGTTGAAGAAAATAAAGAATTAACAAGTGACAAATATGTCCGTCAAAGATGTAATAGTGGCATTGAATTTAATTTAAATGCCTCTTCATCTTCAATCAAATATAGAAATTTAATTGATTTAAAAGCATTAGGCAAAGATAAAGAAGTTATCTCTTTTACTGCAAATGAAGGTCTAGATGAATATAGTTTATTAGATGCAAAGGTAACTATTGCTGATGCTTATAACCCTTCAATTAATTTCTCTGTTATTTTTGAAAACAATAACGCAATTAAATTAGGTCCAAATAACTGGGATCATGGCTCTAATAACGTGTTTGTTAAGGCTTCTTGCATGGGCCAAGAATACGCAAATAATAGCGAGTATCCTGCTTTAAAGAACTTTGCAGTTAGCTGGGATATGTCATTTTGGCCATATACTGGCAAATACATGCCAATTAGTTTTAACTTTGACTATGAAACTAATCAAATTTTGTTATTAACCCGTGAAAGTAACTATACTAAAAAAGATGCAAAATTAGTTTTATGGGATTTAGATGATCCAGATGATACTTTTAAAGATTTCCCTGGCTTTACTACTGGAGAAGTTTTTGTCTCAATTGAAGGAAATGGTTCATCAGGAAATTTAAACTTACTTACTATTGGCGAAGATAAATTCGATTCAATTAATCAAACATATTATCAATCAAATACTGGTAACTTATTAATCAATAACTTTGATTTTGATAATCCTGTTATCGGTGCTAAAGGTTATCGTTATGAACTACCTCAGTTTGATAAATGTAATGCTGAAGTCACTACAAAATTATATAAAGTAGTAGAGGGACAAGAAGTTGAATTAACTAATGTTGATTTTAATAACTTTGTTCCAACTGAAGCAGGTGTTTATAAAGTTACAGTTTCTTCTTATAACTCATTTGGATTTAAACAAGAATTAAGTTCTAACTTTGTTATTAATGAAACCCCAACTCCAATTAACGATATCTCTGAATATTCATGTAACGTATCAATTTTTGATACTGCAACTGTTCCTACTTTTAAATATTCTGGTGGTAACGGCTTATTAACTCATAAAGTTGAATTAGTCGTTGGAGATACTGCAACTGAAGTAAAAGAAGGCTCACCTTTTACTATTCAAGAAAAGAATCCTGTTAATAAATTTAGAGTTACTATTAGTGACCAAATCAACAATGTCAGAGTTCTCGAATATCCAATCAATGTTTCTTATGACAAGATTGTATTTAATCTCGTAGATGCATTTGATTCTGCAAGTGTTAATCCTGGTTTCTTATATACAATTCCAGATTTTACTGCGATTGATTATAGTAAAGAAAATATTTCTGAAACTAATATCCCTGTCATTATTAAATCCGGCAAAACTCAAGTATTTTCTGCTGGTGATAAAGTAGTAATCAATAACGATACAACTTTCACTTATAACTATGGCAGCACTGTTTTAAAAACAATTTCTGTTCGTGTTGTTCCTAATAATATTTCTTCTACTGATCCTGCTCAAAGCATTTCAAAAGTATTTAGTAATAATATTGGGGTATTTGATGTTTCTGCTAATGCATTAGGAACCAAGTTCTCATGTAATGAAGGTAATGTTACAATCAAACAACCTTATCCAGTATCAACATCTGATTTAAATTTAGTCTTTAATTATTTCCCTAAATCATCTCATTTCACATCAATAAAATTTAGATTAACATCATTAGACGGTAAATCATTAGATATTAAAGTTTGTGATTTAGGTTCTCATCCTGTTGCATATGTTAATGAAGAAGCAATGCCAAGCAAAATTGAAACTGTTTCTGATACATATAATACTGGTGATGATTCAGCTTGCTTAGGTCAACAATACTATCAATATTCACTCACAATTGATGGTGGTAAACTTGGTGTCTTTAACTCATCTTTTGTTAAACTAGCTGATTTAACTTCTTGGAATGATGGTTCCAAATTCAATGGATTTAAGAAAGGCGTTGCTCAATTATCTGTCGAATTAGAAAACGCAAAATCTAACGATATCTTCATTCTTTCAAAAGTTTCTAACCAAATCTTAACAGCTTCTGCATTTGACTTTGGTGATTTAACATCTCCAAGCATTTCATTTACAAATGTTATGAAGTCATCAATTGTTGCTCAAGGAACAAGTTTTGATATTCCTAAGGCATATGCATATGACGTCTTAGATAATGATTGTGATGTCATGATGTCTGTTATGGATCCAAATGGTAACTACTTAATTAAGAATGTTCCATCTCAATCATATCGTTTATATTTCGATTTATTTGGTTCTTATACAGTTTCATATACTTTCTATGATTCTAAGGGTAATGGTGGAACAGTTAGATACATCTTTGCTGTTATGGATCAAGAAGCACCAGTTATTACACTTGACGGAGAATATAAAGATACATATAAGACTAGTGATAAGATTACAGTTATCTCTGCAAGTGTCACTGATAACTATGATAAAAACCCAACATTAAGAGTTTATTTAAGACATCCAAATGGTGAATTAAAAGCTGTTACCGTTGGACAAAAGCTTTCATTAGAAAAAGGCTCATACACAATTATCTACTATGCATTTGATTTAGATCATAACATCAGTAGAATTTCTAAAGCCTTTATTGTGAAGTAGGAGGATAGTTATGAAAAATACATTTAAGAAATTATTAATTTGTTTAGCTACTCTTCCAATGGTTGCTACTTTAGCTTCATGTAAAGAAAATACCAGTGAAGAAAAAGAAGTTCAAAAAGTATTAGTAGGCGATATGCTTGCTATGGATACCTCTTATGAAGTAGTTTTGCCTAGCAAACCAACTGCATCTGAAGAATTTGCTGCTTTAGAGTTGATTGAATATTTCTTCAAAGTCACAGGCCAAACATTAGAAATTAAATATGATTCAGGTATCTTTTTAACAAAGCAATCTACATATATTTCTATTGGTAATACCTCTATTTATTCTTCATCTAAAAAAGAACACAATTATGATCTTTCTCGTGAAGCATTAAATACTGACGGATATGTAATTTATACATATGGTTCTAATATTGTAATTAATGCTTATTGCGATAGAGGTAAATTATATGGTGTCTATGAATTTGTTGAAGATACATTAGGCGTTAAATTCTTAAACTATCGTTACACTCATGTTGAAGAACAAGATGTTATTAATCTTTATAAGATGGATAATTTACGTGTTCCTTATTTCCAACAAAGAGCATATTTAAATACTCCAGTATTCCAACATAATACTGAATATGTTAGACACATGAGATTTAATACCGATTATTGCCCTGTAGACGAGACAAACGGTGGCTACACTGAATGGTGTCAATATAATGGCAATACTTCGCACACAATGGTCGATATTATTCCAAATAAAGATTATATTGTTCCTGGACAAGTCGATGCTTTAGGTAATCCATTAATTAAACAAGAATATAGAGAAATATTTGCTCATGAAGGACATGGCTCCGCTCTTGTTCAATCTTGGCTAAATAATGCTTCTTTATTAGACTATTGCTTTACTAGTGGAGTTAATGATGATGGCACATATGATGATTCTAACCCAATCAATTTAGTCCATATGACTATTGAATCATTAAAGAAATTCATTCTCGCTAATCCAAACTGTGAAAACTATATGATTGGCCAAAATGATACCCCTGCTGGATGTACATGTGATAGATGTAGTGAAGCTGTTAGAAAATATCATGGTGGAGGAAGAATGATTCGTTTCATCAACCTCGTTTCTGATGGTATTAAAGCTTGGCTTAAAGAAATTGGTTCTGATAGAATCATTAATCTCACTATGTTTGCGTACTTATATACAAACGATGCACCTGTTGAAGCAGATGGTTCTGTTAGTGATCCAACTTGCTACCCAAGAGATAACGTCTATATTAAATACGCTCCTATTAAAACAGCTTTCTATTATTCAATTGATGATGATAGACAAACAACTGAAGACGGTAAAGCATCATTAGAAAAATGGAGAAAAATTACTAATAGATTCCATTCTTGGACATATCACTGCTGGTATAGTAACTGGCTTTGGTATTATCCAACATTACAAGCTTTACAAGGCACAATGAAGTACTTATACGAAAGTGGTGTTGTTTATCACTTTGCTCAAGGCGCTTATACTGAATATAACTTATATCAAGCAGATTTAGATGCTTATGTATTCTCTAAATTAGCTTGGGATCTTAACGGTGATGTCGTTAAATATCGTAACGACTATATAAGATATTATTTCGGTGAAGATGCTTATGAACTTATGATTGAGTTCCAGGATATCATCGCTCTTCAATATAAATTAATGGAAGAAGCAGGCGAAAACATGACTTCTGGAAAGCAACATACAAAAGCTGAATACTGGCCTTATGAAGTTACAAAACGTATGGTTGATTGCTTCTTAGAAGCTATTGAAAAAACAAAAGCTAATGAGAACTTAAGCGAAGAACAAATTGATGCATATGTAGAAAATCTCGAAAGAGCTTCTATCACCGCTAAATGGATGCGTTTAAGCGAATATGCTAGATACGCTGGTGTCACTGATGCTGATGTTGCTGAAATTGCTAAAGACTTCGTTGATTTAGCAGAAAAATATCAGTTCAACAAATATGGTGAACCAGGTAACTGCAACCTTGCTGATATCAAATCTCAATATAATATTGATTAATAAAAATTGCACGATGCCTAACACATCGTGCTTTTCTTATTCTCTATTAATTTTTCTATATTTTTGAGGAGTCATTCCTTCTTTTCTTTGGAAGTATTTGAAGAAATAAGGTAATGTTTTAAATCCGTTTTCATATGCAATTTCTGTTACTGGTTTATCTGATATTCGTAACCAGAATTTAATCTCTTTTAATCTTCTTTCTTTGAGATAATTCATAACGGATATTCCATATTGTTCTTTAAAAGAATGAATTAATGTAGATTTAGAACAATAGAACATTTTACATAAGTCGTCTATTTCAATTTCTGCATGGTAGTTTTTCTCTAAATAGTTTGCAACTTTTGCAGTTAAACTTGTTCCTTTACTGATATAGGTAGGAAGTCTTTCTGCTTTTGTTAAACTTGTTGCTATATTTAAGATTGCACTGACAAGGTTAGATAATACATTAGTGTCTTCATATAATTTGTTTTGAATAATATCTTTGATTAATAAGATAACCGCTTCAATATGCTTAATATCTGTTTGAGTAATAAGTACATCTTTATCTGCAATATCAAAGGAAACGTTACTAAATCCTAAAATATAAAATGATCCTTGTGTTTTACTTGAAGTCGCGTGATTTGCATATGGGTTAACAATCATTAATCCGCCTCTACTTACTTTAACTTTTTGACCATCACAAACAAACATTCCTTCTCCATCAAAGCAAATGTTAATTTCACAGTTAACGTGGTTAGAGATATTAGCAGGGAAATCACCAATAATATTGATTACTAAATATTCAAGTTTTGGCTTGTTTTCATCAACAAATAAATGCCCTGTATCGATTCTTTCATATTGGTCAATCATAAGAACCCTCCTGCAGTATTGATTATTTCATATGCACTTTTGATTATATTATAAATAATATATTTTTACTATAATTAAAGTACATAAATCATTTTGGAGAATAATTCTATGAAAAGAAAACTCAAAAAAGCACTTATTGTGTGTGGAGCAATGATTCCTTTAGTTTTTTCTGCTGCATGCGGAAATAAAGGTGGAAGCAGTGATAATAAATCTGATGAATCATCTATTATCGATGTAGTTAAGTACACGGTTTCATTACCAACAAATCAAGTTGGTTATACATGTACTGGAGCTTTCACTGTTGTCGAAGGAACTGACTACACATTCCATATTTCTATTAATGATGGCTATACCGGCAAAAATATGGTCGTTAAAGTTAACGGCAATGTTGTTGAAGGTGATTCTGAAGGCAATTATGTTATTAGACAAGTTAAACAAAATCTTGTTGTTACAGTTGAAGGCGTCTACGAAAAGAGCCGCATTGATTTAACAAAGAACTCATTTGTCTTTAACATGGCTAGAGTTACTTCTGAAATGAAAGAAAAAGCATATTACTTAGCAAATGCAACTGGATTTGCTCAAGGTGCGGAAGCTCAAGTTGATGTTGATTTATCAGAAGTTATATGGGATGCCGAAGGCGATTACATCATTACATATTTCTTAGTCAATGAACCAACTGTAATGAAAACCGCAATCATCTTCTTATATGAAAATAAAGTAGCATCTAATGTAAACATCGAATTATCTGACTATATGCAACCAATCGTTGATAGTGATGTATTCGGTATTGTTCATAACGATTTCACTCTCTATGGACCAGATGGACATTTATTAACTGCAGAAGAAGTTAGATATGATACAAATTCTAAGATTAACTTCTTATCTTTCGATTACATTAGAACATTACAAATTAACACAAATTTAAAATTCACAATCCATTATTTCGAAGATGAATATGAATTTACATTAGTCATTTCCGATAATGAAGAACCTGTTGTTTTATTCTCAAAAGAAGAAGGAACTTATGGTTTTAAGTTAGGCGGAGAAATATCTTTACCAACCGCATCATTAAAAGGTGTTTCTGCTCAAGATGTTGAATTCAAATATTATTGTGATGATGAAGAATACGATCCTTCAACATTCGCATTAACAGAAGTTGGAACATATAGCTTAAAGATTGAAACTTATCATAAAGGTGTATTAAATTCTGATTTAGTTAGAGAATTCACATATGAAATCTTAGAAAATTATGAAATCACTGATTCTACTGACTTAAATAGTGGATTCTTGTTCTATAACACAGAAGTATTTGGTAAATATTTCACAGGTACAACAGTTGTATCTACAAACCCTATTAATAAAGTTGCAACATGTACTTCAAGTGGATTTATATTATCAAATGAATTCATTAGAGCATGTAAGGCAAAAGGCCTTAATTACATGACAATCCAAGTATCTGCTGTTGCTGAAGATGGATCAGCTATTACTGCTATTCCAATGGTCAGTAGAGCTGTTGAAGAAGATATTCCATCAAAAGATTGGTGGAGAACATATTTCTCACAAAATACATGCGATGGCACATTATCAACAACAATTGATTTCAATAATATTGATTTAGATGCTGTTCCAACATGGTGTTTATATTTCTCATTCAGAACTGATACCAGCGGTGGATTAGATGTTGTTGCAAATTATGAAATTACAGGCCTTAAATTCTCTGATACTCCAATCAAACCTGAAACAAAGATTGGCTGGTCTACAACAAGCGCTAATGCTAGTATTCAAGAAGTATTACGTGAAGAAGGTAAATATCAAGTTAATGTAACTAACATTGAAGTTCTTTGGAAGCATCTTGCTTTTGGTGGGGTTAATAATTTATATGATTTAGGTTATAGAAAAGTTGAAGTTTCTGTAACTGGTAACGAACACACAATTTGTGCTTATACAAATAAAGCAATCGATATTCCAAACTATAATCACATAATTAAAAAGGATGGTGGTTCTGTCGAATTATCATTAGTTGATGGTTATGATTACGTTGCTATTATGACTACACGTGCGACTGAAGGCTTAAATGATGATGAAACACAAGATGGTGTAGAAAACTTAACAGTTACACTTACATTCACAAAACCTGCTCATGAAGGTGAAGGCGTTGCAACATTTGATGATTGGTCATCTAATGGAAACGCCAAATTCCATGTCACAACAAGTGATCCTGATAATGGCAAATTTAAATTTGGCATTTCTGATATGGATATTAGATGGGAAAAAGCTTCTTATACAGGATTAGATAAGATGTACGCAAAAGGATATCGTTATGTAAAGATTGATATCTCTGGTAATAACCATACATTAATTGTCTATCGTGGACCTTCTATTGAAATAAATGATTCTATCGACGGCTATTCAAATAAGGTCTTGCCTACTGCTGGTAGTATTGTCTTACCAATTGATGCAACTAATAATGTCTTAACAATTATGACAACTAGAGGCTTTGATGGTAAGTTAGAAGATACTGACGTTGACGGCTCTATTGGTGGTCCATTTGAAGAACTTGAAGTTGAAGTAACATTCAATACTGATGGCATGTTCGGAACATATGAAGAAGAATTTGCTCAAGGCCGTGGTTATAGCAACCTTAATGGTGGTAAAATCGCAGTCGCTCAGGATGGATTATCTCATACTATTACCGGTTCATGGCAAATCAACTTCGATCAAGCATTTGCTGCTAAAGCATACGCTGAAGGATTCAAGACTTTGACATTTGATGTTATTATCGGTCATGAACTCGGTGGTGATTGTAACTATTTACAAATGGGTTCTGGTAAATTCATTACATTAGACGAAACTGGCCATGGTTCATTAGAATTTGACTTAAATGATCTTGCTAAAAATAACACCTATATGAGAGGTAAAACATCTTCAACTGGTAGTTATGGTGACAATATCGCTGGATTTAATATCAAGATTTATAACGTTCATATCTCTACAGAAGAAAGCTCTGCTGCTGTTCAAACCGCTAGAGACGAATTAGCTTCTATCTTCTATACTGAATCTGGATGTTGGAGATTATTAAGACATAACGGATGGGGTAGTACACCTTGGGGAGAAGGAAATACAACATTACACTTAGCATTAAATGAATTCTTCCAATTCACTAATACATTCTTCCAAAAAGTAAAAACTGCTGGTTATACAAAACTAACACTTACTGTTGTATCTACTGGTGAAAACGATGTTGCTGTTTCATATTTAAGATTTGCTACAGATAAGTTATCACCTGAATATAGTGCAATCTTAGAAGGTGGTAGTGGAACAATTACATTAGATTTCACATCTATTCTTGAAAACTTAAATGAGAATGTCACGTTGTTTGCTAGACCATACAATGCTTCTAACTCATTAATGAAAGCTACATTTGTAATTTCAGGATTCGTTTTTGAAGAATAATTATTTAAAAAATATGCATCAGCAAGGCTCATAAAGGGTCTTGCTTTTGTTTTATCTAAAAATAATTAAAAAAGTATCTCTTATTATTAATATCTTATTTATATAATTTATATATTACTTAAAAATCTATTATATTAATAATAGAGAGATAAAAATTTGAGGCAAAAATAATGCTTGCAAATATGACATAAACGCCATTAATATTTTGGCATGGCAAAGATTAAGAATGTTGATTCGAACATAGTTAAAAAATTAAATCAATTAATTATACCTTTTAAAACTAACAATGGAGAAAAAGTTGTCTTTGCCGATAAAGGTAGATATGGCACAAGATTTGAGCATATAGCTGATAAAAAGCATCATTTAACCATTAGAGACATTGATCTTATACCATATATTTTATTGAATCCTTTTGCTGTTAGGAAATCAAAAAAAGTCGGATCAACAGTTTGTTATTTTGGAAAACGAAAAGGAGTTAATAAAAAACAATATTTAAAAATAGTTATAGACTTTAGAAATGAGAAAGAAGGAAAGATTGTTACAATATATCCAACAAAGACTATAGACAAGTCTTGAAAATGTTTAAATAATATGTAAAATGAAATTATCAAAGGTGGAAAATGAGCTAACGACCACGGCGCATCCATATTCTGTATGGGTGGGGCATTGCGATCTCCGAAGTGGCTCACGGAGTTGGTAAATTCATTCTTATAAAAAAGTCAGGTTACACATCCGCCTGACTTTTACTTTTGTTTTAAATAAATTCCTTCACCTTCATCAAGGGTAATATTTAATTTACCTTTAATCTTTTTGGAATAGCTTTTTCGATAAAGGATATATTCTTTATTATCTAATTCGATATTAATTTTGTTTTTAAATATCGAAGCCATATTAACAATATAGAATCTCTTTTTATTATTTCTCTTAAATTCTGATATCAACATATTATTAGTAGAAGATATTACATTAAGATGCTGCTTATCCATTTGATATCCTTTTGGTAAATTACCAAGATAGATACCTTCCCCAGCAGGAATAGCTAGTGCTTCTTCTTTTGTTAGTCCGTTATAGTACTTACCATATCCTTTAATACCAACGAATTGGCTATTTAGATAATCGTTTTCTATATTATCGAAGTATTTATTAATATTTAGCAAATAAGAGTAGAAATGGCTTGAATTACCATTAATATCAAAGAATCCGCATCTGCCATTTCTTTCGTTTTTATATCTACCAGTATTATCAATTTCGAAATCAACAGGATAAAAACCAGGGAAGAATCCAAATCCAGTACATCCATATAATAAAGATGCATGCATTACGAGATCGAATTCGCATTCTTTAAGTTCTCTTTTATCGTTGAACCAGCTGCCTACTGGAACATATGTGAACATCTCCATATCGTATTTATCTGCAAATCCTCTTAAAACAGATAAATCTTCAAAGAAGGCAATATGCCATGTATCTTGATTGACGTTATTCCATCTGTTTGTTGTTGGGTAATCATCAAATGATAAATATTTAAAATGTGTTTTGCTATATAACTCATTAATAAATATAGGATAGAAGTTCATCCTATTTTCAAAAGTCACTTCATATTCATCTTTTAACAAGAATGGTTTATCTTCATCTTTTGGTTGATTATTCATTTGTTGATAAGATCCACACCAGAAACCAACTTCTTGCATTTCCCAACCAATTGTATTGACATAGAATTCTAAATCAGGGAACGCTTTCTCAAATACTTCTTTTGCATAGATAACACCAGGATAAGAAAGTACTCCACATTCATCAGTAAAAATAACACCTGCTAAAGCTTTATATCCTCTATATTGATTAATATATGCAATCATTCTATCGTCTAAATCTTTTAATTCTTCTTTGGTTAATTCATTAAAAGGTTTACGGTTGGTAAAACAATATTTTGTTGCCATATACTCATAGCACATAGGTAATTGGAGATAATATCCGATATGATATTTCTCACATAACTCTAATGTCTTGATAATAGTGGACTTTCTATTATCGTATCCCCAACCTAATAATCGATTGATTTTACTCTTTTCCATTTTTGAAAAGATTTCATCAGTTAATCTTGAAGGCAAATTAAATTCTTCTAATGCATCATTAGGTGGAACAAATACCGTTCTAAAGAATTGTTTTTTCATATCTCTATTCAACCATATTATTAATATCTAATTATATTTATAATTTCATTCATGCAATTTTGATTACTTGTTATGCAATTTTAATTATGTTTTTATTTACGCGTGAGTGATAGAATAAGAGCAATTGAATTAGAATTATGGAACAGGTCATAGAATCCTTTATTATTCCAAAAAGTAAAAAGACAGCAAAAAAGCTTAAAAAAGCTGGTTTTCTTCTTTCTTTCATGGTTTATCCATTAATTCTTTTCGTTGTCTTTTATATTTATGTTAACTTCTCCAGTATCTTATTAGCTTTCCAAAGCATTAAGTTAAGTGGTGAAAGAACATTTGTTGGTTTTAAAAACTTTGCAACGTTCTGGAATGGTATATTCTCTAAAGACAACAGCGCTCTTATTGCTATTTGCTTTAAGAACTCATTAAAGATGTACATTATTAGCTTAGTAATATGTATGCCTTTATATATCTTCTTCTCCTATTTGTTATTTAAACAATGCCTAGGTCATAAAGCTATCCGTGCTGTTTCAATGCTTCCACAAATTATTTCTGGATTCGTCATTTGTATGTTATTCAAGAACTTTATTTCTGGTAGCGATGCACCTGCTATTACAATTTTTGAAAAGTTAGGCATCTTCCTTGATGATGATGGCTATGGATATAACTTGTTATTCACTGAAGCATTTGCTTTTGGAACAACTCTTTTCTATTCCATTTGGTTATCTTTTGGTACGAACTTAATTGTTTATCCAAATGCTATGAAAGAAATTTCTCCAGAAGTTATCGAATCATCTCGATTAGATGGTATCTCTAATATGTTCCAAGATTTATATCATATTGTTTTGCCATTAATCTTTCCAACACTTGAAACATTCTTAATTACAGGTTTAGCAGCAATATTCTCCAATGAAGGTCCGCTTATGGGATTCTATTTCACAGAAGCTCCTATCTATGTACAAAACATGGGATATTTCTATTCTTGTATGATTATTAATAACTCAGTCGTTAGTTATCCAGTTGCTGCAGCTGGTGGTTTAATCATGACTGTATTCGTTGCACCTGCAACATTATTATTAAGATGGGTATTAGAGAAATTTGGCCCAACAACAGAGGCATAATATGATAGAGAAAGAAGTAGTTAAGACATACGATGAAAGATGTGAATTATCTTTCTCTAGATATAGCAATCTTCCAAAGAAGGATTTAGATAATGAATATATCCGTCTTTGCGATCTTTTAAATGAACTCAAAAACGATAATTCAGTTGATACAGCTAACTATATTGTAAAAGTTGAAGACAACATTAGATTCGTTAAAAAGAAACTATCTTATATCAAGAGAAATAAAACAGGTTCTACATTCGATAAAATCATTAGATGGGTTTTATGGTCTATTGTCGTTGTTTATTGCTTCTCTTTATTAATTCTTCCAATTTGGATGATTATGTCGGCATTTAAGACTCCTCTTGATTATGCGACTAACTCATTTGGATTTATTAAAGAATTTACATTCAATAACTTTGCAAACGTCTTTGAAAAGTTAAAGATTCAACCTGATGGTAAAGATGTCGAATATGGTATCTTTGAAATGCTTTTATTCTCATTAATTTATTCATTTGGTGTATCTGCATTAAGCGTTATCTTCACAACGATGATGGCGTATTGCTTAGCTAAATACAAATTCCCAGGTAATAGATTTATCTATACATTAGGTATTATTGTTATGATTGTTCCTATTATTGGTAGTGGACCTGCAGCGATGTTATTAAAACGTCAATTAGGTATCTATGACAATATGTTCTTATTAATCTTAACTGCACCGGTTGGATGTTTCTGGGGACTTAACTTCTTACTTCTTTATGGTAACTTTAAACAATTACCATGGGACTATGCAGAAGCTGTCTTCGTCGATGGTGGTAGCCATTATAGTGCATTCTTCAAAATGTATTTACCAATGGCATTACCAACAATGATGGTTATCTTCATCTTACACTTCTTGTCATCATGGAATGATTATTCGTCATTCTTGGTATGGATGCCATCAACTCCAAACTTAGCGTATGGCTTATATTTATTCCAAGGCAAATCACGTGCCTTATATAAATCTGCTATGACAGAAATTATGGCTGGATTCACAATGGCTATTGTTCCAACCGTTGCATTATATCTTGCTAGCCAAAAATTAATTCTCTCTAAGTTCACTGTCGGTGGTCTTAAAGGATAAGGAGGTTCAATATGTCAAATCTCGAACTATCACATGTTTACAAAGTCTATCCTAATGGTGTTAAAGCTGTTAATGACTTCTCAATGAATATTCAAGATAAGGAATTCATTGTTTTCGTTGGTCCTTCTGGATGTGGTAAATCCACAACTTTAAGAATGATTGCTGGCTTAGAAGAAATTACTTCTGGTGAAATTAAGATTGATGACTTAATCGTTAATGATGCTGAACCAAAAGAAAGAGATATCGCAATGGTTTTCCAAAACTATGCATTATATCCTCATATGACTGTCTATAAGAATATGGCTTTCGGCTTAAAGCTCAGACATATGCCTAAAGCTGAAATTGATAGAAGAGTTAGAGAAGCCGCTGAAATATTAGGTATTACTGATTATCTTGATAGAAAGCCAAAAGCTATGTCAGGTGGTCAAAGACAACGTGTTGCTTTAGGTAGAGCAATTGTTCGTGAGCCTAAAGTATTCCTTTTAGATGAACCATTATCAAACTTAGATGCTAAATTAAGAGCGACAATGAGAAGTGAAATCTCAAAGTTACATCATAAATTACAAACAACATTTATTTATGTTACTCATGACCAAGTTGAAGCTATGACTATGGGTACAAGAATTGTTGTTATGAAAGATGGCTTTGTCCAACAAATCGACACTCCAAGAAACTTATATAGATTCCCGTGTAACAAGTTCGTTGCTGGATTTATTGGAACACCACAAATGAACTTCTTTAAAGTTACATTATTAAAAACAGGTGAATCTGTTGAAATGAACTTTATTGATGCTCCTATTAAATTTAAAGTTCCAATGGATTTATTCTCACACGTTGACCCATCTTATTTAGACGGCGTTAAGAACGTCACTTTAGGTATTAGATGTGAACACATTTCTCCTGATCCTAAAAAATATCCATATAAAGCAAAAGTCAAAGTATCACACACTGAAGAACTTGGTGTTGATAGTCAAATCTACGCAGATTTCAATTTAGATAGAGATGATATTCTTTCTGAAAGCAGTAGTGAAACAAAAGTATTATTAAAAGCTCCTACTGGTATCAATGTCGAAATGGATCAAATCATTGAAGTTTCATTTGGTTTAGAACATATGCAATTGTTCGATTCTGAAAGTGAAGAAAGCATCAATCCACGTTTACCTAAGTTTGTTAACGTAATTGCTAAATCTGATAAGAAAGCTATCAAAGCATTTGGTGTTTCATTCCCTCTTCCTCCTGCAATTAATTTAGAGAAGGGTGAATACGCTATGCAAATCCCTACAGAAGCTATTACATTAGGAAGTCAAGTCACAGGTATTGTTAATAGAATTGATCAAACAACTGATAAGAATATCTATACATTAAAGATTGGTAAGAACTATTTATTCGTTACTGATAACTTAGATTCTAAAGTAAAAGTTGACGATGAAGTATCTGTTGATATCGACTTAAAGAAATGTTCATTTAAAAACGAAACTGTTGAAGTTTCTGCATTAAACGAAGATAACGTCTTAGTCGGTGAAGTTATCAAGAACTTTATAATTGCTAACCACATCAATGAAAAAGGTAAACAATTCTCAAGAAAAGAAGCATATTGCTCAATTAAAATGGGTGACGCTGAACTTCTTACTTCTCGTAGCTTAGGATTCAAATTAATCAACCTTAAGGATAATAAGATCTTTAAAGACACAGTAGAATTCCATTTCTCACCATATTCAGTAGTTATGAGCGAAAGTGGCATTAAGTGTACATTACGTGAAATCCATGACTATGGTAAAGAATTGTTTGCTGTTGTTGCAGTAGGCGAAAAAGATATCATCGTTAAGATTAATAATGCTGAAGAAGCAAATTTACCATGCATTAACATTAATTTAGATGAAACACATGCTTACGATATTAAATCTGGCATTCGTCTTATCTAATAAAAAATAAACAATTAAAAATTAGATACCCGCGCGGGTATCTTTTTTTACACTAAGTGTAATACAAAATATATAACTAATAATTAGCACTCTACTTGACAGACTGCTAAAATTGATTACAATATAATTAGCACTCTCGAGATGAGACTGCTAAAAAAGGAGGACAAAATATATGAATCAAAATCAAGAAATGAATTATGAAAACGATGAAAACGTCCTTCAAAAATTTGGACGTAATATTAATGATGATGTCAAGAAAGGCAAGATTGATCCAGTTATTGGACGTGATGAGGAAATTAGAAAGATTATTCAAATCCTTGCTCGTAAGACAAAAAACAATGTCATTCTTCTTGGTGAACCAGGTGTTGGTAAAACCGCAATACTTGAAGGATTAGCAGAACGTATTGTTAAAAACGATGTCCCTAATACTTTAAAAGATAAAACGATCTATGAACTTGATATGGGAGCACTTATTGCTGGTGCAAAATATCGTGGTGAGTTTGAAGAAAGATTAAAAGCTGTATTAAATAAGATTAAAGAATCTGAAGGTAAAATCATTCTTTTTATCGATGAAATTCATCTTATCGTTGGTGCGGGTAAAACTGATGGAGCAATGGATGCAAGTAATATGCTTAAACCAATGCTTGCTCGTGGTGAAATCGATTGTATTGGTGCAACTACATTAAATGAATACCGTCAATACATTGAAAAAGATAGAGCCTTAGAAAGAAGATTCCAACCTGTCTTAGTTAATGAACCAACTGTAGAAGATACTATATCTATTTTAAGAGGACTAAAAACAAGATTTGAAAGTTTCCACGGCGTAAAGATTACTGATGGAGCGTTAATAAGCGCTGCTACATTATCAAATAGATATTTAACAAGTAGATTTTTACCAGATAAGGCTATTGATTTAGTTGATGAAGCATGTGCATCAATTAAAGTTGAAATTGAATCAATGCCAACTGAATTAGATGAATTATCAAGAAAGATTAGACAACTTGAAATTGAAAAATCTGTTATTGCTAAAGAAAAAGATGAATCTTCTTTAAAACGACTTGAAGCTTTAGAAAAAGAATTAAGTTCATTAAAAGAAGAAGAAACAAGATTAACAGAACAATGGAAAGTTGAAAAAGAATCTATTTCTAAATCTAAAGAACTTAAAAAGAAACTTGAAACAGCTAAGTTTAATCTCGATGTCGCTTTCTCTAAAGGCGAATACGAAAAAGCTGGAGAGCTTCAATATAAAGAAATTCCATTATTAGAAAAACAATTAAAAGATTTAGATATATCTGAAAGCGGCGAAAAGCTTGTTTCTGAAGTAGTGGATGAAGAACAAATTGCTAAAATCATCTCCCGTCAAACACATATCCCTTTAAGTAGAATTGAAAAAGGCGATAGAGAAAAGGTTCTCGATCTCAAATCAATTCTTTCTAAAAGAGTAATGGGACAAGATGAAGCATTATCATTAGTAAGTAATGCAATTCTTAGACAAAGAGCAGGTATTAAAGACGCTAATAGACCTATTGGTAGTTTCTTATTCTTAGGACCTACAGGTGTTGGTAAAACTGAAGTAGCTAAGACTCTTGCTGAGGCATTATTCGATAGTGAATCTCATATTATTAGAATTGATATGTCTGAGTATATGGAGAAATATTCGACTTCTCGTCTTATTGGTGCCCCTCCAGGATATGTTGGCTATGAAGAAGGCGGCCAATTAACAGAAAAAGTTAGAAGAAATCCTTATTCAATTGTCTTATTTGATGAAATTGAAAAAGCTCATCCAGAAGTATTCAACCTATTATTACAAATGCTTGATGATGGTAGATTAACAGATTCTCAAGGTCGTGTCGTCGACTTTAAAAACACAATCATAATTATGACAAGTAATATTGGTAGTGAATTCCTTCTTAAAGGTGAGAAAGATCAAGTAGAAACATTATTACATCAAACATTTAAACCTGAGTTCTTAAACCGTATTGATGAGATAGTTTACTTCAATCCATTAGATAAAGAATCACAAGGTAAAATTGTTGATAAAATGCTCAATCTATTATCTTCTCGACTCCAAGAAAACTATTATAATTTCTCATTTAGTAAAGAACTTAAAGACTGGATTCTTGATAGTGCATTCTCTCCTATTTATGGAGCTAGACCAATAAAAAGATTTATCCAAAATGAAGTAGAAACTAAGGTTGCTACAGAAGTAATCGCGGGTAAAATTGATACAAAATCTAAGTATTTAGTTGATTACAAAAATGGTGAAGTTGTAATCGAAAAGATATAAAAATAGAACCTTAACTTGAAAAATAGTTAGGGTTTTTATTTAAAAAATAAAATATGAAAAAGTTAAAAAAACACTAAAAAATTTTTTCTTGTATGTGTATGTGTACAAGTGTAAAATCTTACGCATATTATTATTTTTGCGAGAGTAATACATACCTCGCGTTCGAAAGGAGTTTGTAATATGCAAACAAAAACTAAACGTCTTGCCACTGTTGCAGTAGCGTTTTCAAGTTTAGCTCTTGCTCTTGGCGTTATTACATTCGGCGGAAAAGATATCCTCTTCAATAAAACAAATGCTGAAGATGCTGGTCTTATCATTTCCGGAAGTAATGGTGCCGCTGCAGCTGCCACTCTTAAAACAAGTACTGTCAGTGCAACAACTGCTTTAGGTAACGCAATTAAATTCGATTACAAAAACATGGTAGTCGTATCAGGCAAAGTCGGTACCGTTAAAGCAAAAGGTTTCTACGGTAACCGTGAACCAATTTATCAAATGACAAAGATTGTCGTTGAAAGTAATGCAGTACCAGGAGACGCTGTTCTCAAATATGGTAAAACATCTGCATGTATTGATGGTCAAGTTGACTTAGCAACAGGAGAAGTTGCTGGAATCGATGCTAACTACTTCAAAGTCGTAGCTAAGAAAGATATCACAATTGATAACATTAAAGCTACTTATGGATGTGATAACACAGAATCTGGTTTTGAAGCTTGGTATGGCGAAACTGATAATAGAAAGAACTATGAATTCGCTAAAAATTCTGATGATAGTTATATGTTTAGAGCAAAATCAGCTAGTTCTTCCCACTATGTTGATAAATTAGTTGTCCCTGACTATTATAACGGCGCAAATGGTCATTTGCCTGTTTCAAAGATTATGAACACAGGTAGCTATGGTTTATTTGAAAAAGGATATGAAGTTAAGGATGTCTATTTCCCAGAAACCATTAATGAATTTGGTTCATACATTTGGAGTGGTACTCACGATAAAGTAACAAGCATCACTTATCCTCGTGACCTTGTTAAAACTTCTACAAGTGGTAACATCGTCCCAGTTAGCGCTTCTTTGAAAGAAATTCACTATAACTGTAAAAACTTATCTTATACAAATACATCAAGCTATGCTTATGCAATTAATAAAGATAAACAACCTAAACTTGAAACTGTTTATGTTTCATACGATGTAGAAGCTCTTTCAAATAACTTCATGCAAAATCCTTCTACAGACCTTGAAATTCAATATGAAGGTACAACTGCTGAATGGAATGCATTAGTTGCTAATGCTGCTAATTGGAACCTCAATAATGTCATTTGTTCTGATACTGCTGTTTCAAAAGCAACATTCCATTACGCTAATTCTTCATTAAATGGCGATGCTTCTGGATCATACGAAATCGTTAAAATCAGTGGTAAAGAAGTTGATAATCCTGGCGCTCCAATTTGGACTGGCGAAGGTACAAAAGTATTTGATGGCTGGTACACACATCCTGTTGATGGTACTAAGGTTTCATTCCCATATACATTAAATGATGATGTTGAATTATACGCACACTTTGTTGATATGCCTACTGGTTATTCATTCGATGATCCAACAGCTGTCGCAATTGGTGGCACATATGCAATCGAAACACGTGCAGATATTGGAGATAAATATTACTTCTCGTATACAGCAACTGAAGAAAAAGTCGTTATCTTTAAGACAGGTAAAGTTACATCTTCACAATCTAAGAATGACAAGATCCGCGTTTTCAACGCTGATGGCGAAAGATTAGATGATGATGCTTATAGCAATACTGCATCAAATAACGTTAAAGATATCTCTCTAGTTTGTTATGATGATCCAACAGTTGTTAAAGTTCACTTTGCTGCAGGCGAAACTAAAGTCTTTGCTTGGTCAAGTTATGGTTTCTCAGCTGGATACTATGGTTCAACAACATTAACAGTTAGCGATGCTGCTGATACACATGAAGACTATAGATATGCCGAACCATATACAGTTGGTTCTGTTGCAACACTTACAAATATTGCTCAAGATGGCAAGTACTGGCAATCATTTACAATTCCTACTGATGGCACATATACATTTAACTTCAACGTTCCTGGTGAAGAAACAACATTCAAGAACTGTTCTTCTGAATTAGGTTATATCGAAGAAGGTGTTTGGAAATCACTTGCTTCTGGAACTAACTCAAAAGGTTCTAAATTCGTTGAATTAAAAGCGGGCGTTACATACTATATCGCATCTAGCTCATATGTTACCGAAGGTACATATCACTATAGTGTTACCGAAGGTACACCTAATGGTTATGCAGCAAGCAATGCATTTGTAATTACTGTTGGCGGTGACGCAGTAACTAATACACAAAATACAGCATTCAACTGGAACTACTACAAGTTCGAAGTCGAAGCTGAAGGTTATTATGCATTAGAATGTTCTGCAAGCGTATATTCACAAGATTACAGCTTCAATAGCACATCATCTTCTCAATATGCAATTCTCTCTGCTAATGCAGATATGTCTAACCCAATATCAGGCTATAGAACTTTCGACAATACTGGTAGTTCTAATAATAAGGTTATTTATTATCGTTTAACCGCAGGCACATATTATATGAAGGCTTCTGTCTACTCCACAGCTAATACATTCAAAGTTTATGCAGTCTCTGATGCAAATATGGAAGGCTTAACAACTGCAACAGCTAAAGCAATCGAATTAACAAGTGGCGAAGATATCAATGTTTCAGGTGGTGAAAATGGTAAATTATTTAAATTTACAGTTGCATCTAATAATTGGCATGTCTTTACAGCGGCCTCTTCTGCAACAGTTAAGATTGGTACTGAATTAAAATCTTCTTACGTTATATCATTCTCTTCTTCTATTAGCATGACTAATGGTGAATTACATAAGAAATTAACTAATGGCGATACATACTATATGTATGTTAAAGGCACATCAACAGTCCACTTCGAATTAGCAGAAACTATTCAAGATGGTGAAACAAAAGACACTGCTTGGATTTATACATTAGGCACTGAAGAAAAGACAGTTAGCAATGGTGGTAGAATTAAATCTTCTACAACATACTTCAACTTCACTGTTGAAGAAACTGGTGAATACCTCGTTAACCGTGGTTCTACATCAACTTATAACTTCAAACTCTTTGATGGCACAACTCAACTCTCTGCTAAGAGCACAAGTGGTGCAACTCAAATCTTTGATTTAACAGCTGGTAAGACTTATAGAATTGAAGCATATAGTTATGGCTTCTCTATTACAAAAGCTCAAGCTGGTTATGCAAGAACAGCTCCAATCGATATGTCAATTGCTGCTGATCAAGCTTCTGTAACATTTAACTGTGTTTTCGGTTCTAATGGCACTTGGTACAAGTTTACCGCTGCTTCTACAGCATGGTATGAATTTGCTACAACTGCTAGTGGTGTAACTGCTGAAGTATACATCGGCACTAATGCTTCTGTTGCATGTGTTGCTGGCGCTTCTGCTGGTTATGCTAACTTAGCTGAAGGCGATGATGTCTATGTTTGCGTTAAGGGTTCAACAGGCGCAACTCCAGAATTTACAATTGCCCACCCAACAGAAGTGCACAATGGTTTAACCATTGAAACTTCATTCATTTATGAAAACGATGAGGGTGTCGATTATATGACAACTCAAACATTAACAAGTGGTTACTACTTCTTCAAAGTTGAAGTTGAACCAAATACTGATTATGTTGTTTATGACAATTCAAGTGTTGATTTCGATATGAGTTCTATTTATAAGGGTAGTAATACCAATTCAACGATTTCATTTGCAAAACAGGCAAATGATAGAAACTCTCAAACTGACACAATTGGTGGAGAATCATTCACAATCTCTGATAAGATTGGTGGAACTAATGGCAATGACTTCTATGCAAGATTTAATTCTGGTACAGAAACAACAATGTATCTCAAGGTCAGATTATATTCTGCTAGTGGTAATTGTAAATTATTCTTCAAATCTGCAGATGATTTCATGAATCCAGCTCCAGTTGAAGAAGGTCCTACAACTCCAGTTGGCGAATGTTCATTCGACTTTGCTGCAATTGAAAATGGCACATGGGCAGATGAAGACTATACATATGGTTTAGATGCAAACGAAGCAAATAGAACTATTAGTTTCTATGATTTCGAAGATCAATCAACTATCTTTAGAACATATACATTTATTTCTGAAGCCGATGGTGTTTATACATTTGCTTTCAATTCCGAATCTATCACAGTCACTTTTGTTGACGAAAATACAATTCGTGTTGTTGATGGAGCATATTACGGAACATATTATAACTATTAATCTAGCATCTTAATTTATATTAGACCGGTGGTTTTTCTATCGGTCTTTTATTATATAAAAAACATGCGCACGTAAATTCTTTGAATTAATCAATTAAAAAAGAAGCAATTTAATAAAAATTTACATTTTTTCAAAAGTGTATATAATAAATATATATTTAAGGAGTCTTATGAAAAAGTCAAAAATAGTTCTAATCGCACTCCTTGCTTCAATGGTGACTCTTGCATCATGTGGCAAAAAGGGTGATTCCAATAATTTCTCAAATGATATCACTGAAGCAACAAGTGATGATACGTCAGATACATCCGGTGTAATTACTTCTAGTGAAGATCCTATTGATACTTTATATAACATAACAATTGTTGATAATCCTTATTTCGATATTTCAGTTACTAATTTACAAGAACTTAAAGCTACATTTGATACACCAGTCTTATTTGATGTTGTATCTAAGAATAGCGAAGCAATCTTAAGTGAAGTTAAAGTTGCATATTTTAAAGATAATAATGAAGAACTAATAACTACAACTCACCAAGGAAATACATATGGATTCTATATGCCAAAAGGTGATGTAACTATTTCTGTCACTTCATATATTCCTGAAGCTCCTGAATATAATGTAAGTGCTGAACCAAATGAATATGTTTCTATTGTATTAGACCAAACAAAAGCAAAAGAGAATGACATAGTATCATTTACTGTTAACTTACTTGATGCAACGCGAGAAATCAAATCTGTTATAGTTTTGGCAGGTAGTAATCAAATTTCTACAAATTATGCTAATGATAAACATTCATTCGTAATGCCAAGTAGTGATGTAACAATTAGAGTTGAAACAGCATCTAATACATTCCATATCACAACAAGAAATGCATCCAATGTATATTTCAATATTATGGGCGCTAAAGAAGAATATAAAGAAGGCGATGAAATTATCTTTACTGCTTCTGCTAAATATGGTTATTACTTGAATGAGGTATTTGTTACCAACTCATTAGGCCAAAATATTGAATTTACAAAAGGCGAATCTTCTTACACATTTATCATGCCTAAGAGTGATGCTGTCATTGCATTTGATGTTGAGTCTTTATATCAAACCACAAAAACTAGTGATCAATATAGTTCAATTAATATTAATGATGAGAAAGACTATTACAAAGCGGGTTCTACAATTTCATTCACGGTCGAAGTAACAGATGGCGACTATGAATTAGATAGTGTAATAATTACAGGTTCTTCTAGAGAAGTTCCTTATCAAGAAAATAATGGTGTTTATTCATTCATTATGCCTAGTGGTAACGTAACAATTTCTACAATTTGCCATAAGAAAGCAAGCGGTGGCGATGTTGCTACTGATCCGTTTACAACAAGAACATCATTTGCTGGTACTTGGACATATAACGATGGACGGACTCTTTATTACATGGAATTAACCGTTACATTCAATGGTGATAAGACATTATCTTGGAAATTGACTTACGACTATGATGATGAAGATTATTGGAGCATCAAGCCAATGATGGCAATTAACTCTAACGTCTCTGAAAAAGCTAGCCAAAATAATGTCAGTTATACATATGATTCTATCAATGATCAAATTAATGCGACAATTCACGTTAAGACATCTGATAAAGCCATGACAATTCAATTAGTTAGAACAGCAAACGCTGTCTCATCTATATATTTTACGAGTGATATGTCCGGTGATTTTTATCAATGCGGAAATCATTCATTATCAATTAAAAAATAACTTTAAGGAGGAATAGATATGAAAAAAGGACTTAAAAGTTTATTAGTTGTTTCATCATTATTCTTAGCCTCAGGCATGATTGTTTCATGTAACAATGGCAAGAACAATGAGTCTGGAGATGTCCATAGATCTTATACAGGCAATGGCGAACCACCTGCAACATTAGGTACTGATGGAGATACATATACAGACTTAAATACAAACAACATGTATAAAAAAGAAAATGGTGTTTGGGTACTTGTTAAAAATAACACACCTAGAAATTACAGTGGTGAAGGTGCACCTAGCGATACATTAGGTAATAATGGTGATAGATACACTGATACTATTGATGGTGCTATTTATGAAAAACAAGATGGCCACTGGGTTGTCATTCAACAAGGTGATACAACTTACGTCGTTACATTTAACTTAAATGGTGGTCACTTCGCTAATGGAGCTACTTCTTGGCCAGATCAAATTGTTAGAGAAGGTAGATGGATTACTGCTCCAACAATGGAACCTATTAAAGAACACTGCACTTTCTTAGGCTGGTTTGCTGAAGGTAGTACAGTTGCTTGGAACTTCGTTGGTCAATCAGTATTCGGTAATGTTAATCTTGTAGCTCATTATTCAGTTAATGAAGATGACAAGATTGTTGTTACAGTTGATCCAAATAACGGACAAGCTAAATACACATACGAAACATTCGTTGGCGATTATTATTATCCAAGTGTTCCAACTAAAGATGGCTATTCATTCACTGGTTGGATTATCCAATCAACTGGTGAAAAATATAATGGTATTGTTACAGCTCAATTAGCTGGTAATACATTAGTTGCTCAATGGGAAAAGTCAAAATTCAATGTTGTCTATCAAATTGAAGCAAATGATGAAGTAACAATTACTGGTATTCTCGATATCAACTCTGTTACTTTATCAATCCCAAGCACAATTGGTGGTAGAAGAGTTACAAAGATTTCTAAAGGTGCATTCAATAGCAGAATCTATCTTGTATCTATTTATATCCCAGATTCAGTTAAAGTCATTGAAGATGGTGCATTTAGAGGCACACGTGCATTAAAAGAAGTCAACGTCGATTCAAATAACACAAATTATACTTCTGTCGGTGGCCTTCTCTATACAAAGGATATGCAAACATTAGTCCTTTGCCCAACAAAGGCAAAAGCTGGTGAATCATTCACATGTCCATCAACATTAAAACGTATTGGTGCTTATGCATTCTATGATTCAAAAGATGCTGGCTTAAAGAACATTTTCTTCAATGAAGGCTTAGAAGAAATTGGTTCATATGCATTCTATTTAAACGAAACAATCACTTCTGTTGATTTCCCATCAACATTAAAAGTTATTAAAGATCACGCATTCTATGGCCCTACATATAGCACTGAAGATGATGATGATTACTTCTCGCCACAAGGTGTCCTAAAGACAGTTAAATTCAACGAAGGCTTAGAAGAAATTGGTGAAGCAGCATTTGCTAACCAATACTTCGAAAACACATTCACATTACCTGCATCTGTTAAGACATTAGGTGACTATGCATTCGTTAACTGTACAGCTATTACTAAATTTATTTTCCCTGCTGGATTAGAAAATTATGGTAAAAACGTATTCGCTGGTTGTACTGGCATCTTAGATATCGGTATTGCTGCTGGTAATACTCACTTCAAAGTTCAAGACGGAGTTCTTTATAACTTCGAAATGACAAAAGCAATCATGTGCCCATCAGGAAGAAGAGATCCTGTCACAATTCCTGAAGGCGTTACTGAACTTGCTGATTACGCATTCTATATGTGTGATAACTTACTCGAATACAACTTACCAAATACATTACAAAGAATTGGTGTTGAATGTTTCGCTCATACATATGACTTAAGAAACTTTGTCATCCCTAACTCAGTTACTGAAATGGGACATAACGCATTCGACTTATCTGGTGTCACAAACATCACAATTGGTACTGGCTTAACAGAACTTCCTGAAGAAGCATTTATCGAAACAAAGATTAGCAATGTCAATATCCCAGGTAACATCAAGAAGATTGGCAATGGTGCATTCTCATTATGTTATAGCTTATCAACATTAACATTAAATGAAGGTCTTGAAGAAATCGCTAAGAGTGCATTCTATAGAACAAGAATCTCTCAATTAAATATGCCAAATACATTAAAGACAATTGGCGATAATGCATTCTCTCAAGCTCCTATTTCTGATTTAGATATCAAGAGAGACTTTGAATCATTAGGCGTTAACGTATTCAGCGATGCGAACGGCTTAACATCTATTACAGATATTACAGTTTCTAGCGACAATACAAGATTAGCTGCTAATAACAACCTCCTCTTATCCAAAGACAACAAGACATTATTCTTCGCTGCTAAGACAGCAGGAACAATCAATGGTAAAGATTCTTCTGGTAAAGATACATATGCAGTTACAATTCCTAACGGTGTTGAAACAATTAACGAATATGCATTCGCTTATTGCAAATCAATTACTGCTTATACATTCCCTAATACATTAAAAACTATTGGTGATGGTGCATTCTTATATACAAAAGCTCCTAAACTTAACTTCCCATCTTCATTAAGAAGCATTGGTGATGGTGCATTCTATTATGCATACACAACAGAAGTTAGCTTTGCTGAAGGCCTTGAAACAATTGGTGAATCATCATTCGCAATGAGCGATCTTAAAGCAGTTGCATTACCTAACTCTATTAAGAGCATTGGTGTCACATCATTCGCAAAATGTATGATGTTAAAGACAATGTCATTAGGTACAGGCATTGAAACAATTGGTGACTGTGCATTCATGGATACAATTCTTAACTGTGATGTTGTTATCCCAGCTTCTGCAACAACAATTGGTTATGGCTTAATTGCTTCTTCTGTTTCAACTTATGGTCAAACAGTTACATCTATTCAAGTTGATGCAGCTAACCCTAACTATTGCAATTCTAGTGATGGCAAGATGTTAATGGATAAAGCTCAAACAACTGTTTATGCATTAGCGGGTTCTGCAACATCAATTACAGTTCCTGAAGGTGTTACAACAATTGCTCAATATGGTTTAGCAGCAGATAAATGTGCCGCTACATCTATCTCATTACCATCAACATTAACAACTATCGAATATGGTGCATTTGCTGGACTTCAAAAGATTGGTGCAGTTAATATCCCAGCTTCTGTCACATATGTTGGTGAATCTGCATTCGCATATTGGACAAGTAGATCAGCAATTAACTTCAACTGTTCATTAGACTACGCATTAACTAACTTCCATAGATATTACTTAAGTAGTTGTAATGCTGTTGTTACTTATCTTGGATAATTATGAAAAAAGCATTATTAACATCTATATTATTAATCGGTGGTATTACCCTCGTAGCATGCGGGGGTAAATCAACCGATAAGAATAAGGATTACTATATCGTTGATTACAAGTACAATCTTGAAAACAATAACGGAACATATATGTCTGTCATTGTTATGAAAGATGCAACAATCAAAGCTCCTAAGGAACCAGAAGTTGAAGATTATGTCTTTACTAAATGGTACTTAGATAAAGAATGTACTACTGAATATCTTAGATGGGGACTTCAACTCGATAGCGATCTCACCTTATATGCAAAATGGGTAAAATTTGAAGATCAAACAATTGATGTCAAAATCAACAAATTCCAAGAAAAATTAGCTAATATGGGTAAAGACGCTAGCCGCGTTGTTCAAGAAACAGAAGCTATTGTTGGTTACCCAGGAGTTATTTCTGGTGAAGATGGCGTATTTGGAGTCAAAGATAGATACATCTATAAGAGATATAACGGAATCACTGTTAAAGATTATTACCAATATAAAGAAGAAGATATTGAACCAACTTTATATGGTACTGAACAGTATTATCATGAAGGACGTTATCTTTATAAAATCTATGATGACTTTGAAGATGATCAACAAGATTCAACTGAATCATATCCATATGATGATATGTTAGAAGAATCATTTGTTAGTATCGACTTCCAAAATTTATTTAAAGAATGCGAAGATAACATTCTCTTCTATAACAACTCATCTGATTATAACGAAGATTCATTCGAATATGCATTTACTGGTAACTTTACAAAACTCAATAGAGATTTAGTTAATTATTCTTATCAAGAAGCATATTTCGTTGCTTACTTCGCTTCGAATGCAGGTGTATGGGTCAGTAACCAATATACTTATGATATCGGTTTAAGATTCAATGATGGAATTATCATCTCTGCTAACTTAAGCTTCTCTTGGCAAATGTTCTTGGGCGATGAAATCTATCAATATGCGTTTGAAACAAGCACATATGATTTCTATTACAATGGTGGGGTATTTGAAAACTTTAATGGCGAATACCTACCTCATAATTAAAAAGGGGATTTGAATCCTCTTTTTTTATGTTAATATATTGCATAAATATTTTATTGATTGTTCAATTTTTAAAAAGAAAGGAGTCAATCCATGAAAAAGAAAAACTTTTTATTTATTACAAGTTTAACAGCTTTATTACTCCTTGCTAGCTGTGGTAAAGGTGGAACTTCTACTAATTCATCAACATCAAATGATGATACTTCTTTAACAAGCGAAGATACATCAGATACTTCTTCTACAACAAGTAATGAAGAAACTACTTCCGAAGGCAGTAGTGAAGAAGAACAAGACGTTATTGTTAAAGGTTATTTACATGACTCTTATGACATTGTTGATGGTAATCCATTAATGAAAAAAGAAAATGAAACAGAATTTAAAGAAGTTACTGAATCATTTGTTGATAATGGAGTTAAGTATTGGAACTTTGTAAACAAAGCTACAATTAAAATTAAATTAAAAGGAACTTCTTCTAGAACTCCAACTGGTTTATTAATCGATGAAGAAGAATCATTCTTAATTAATGAAGATGGCTATGTAACTTTTGAAATTGACACTTCTGATGAATTTATTTCTATTACAACTCAAGCAAGAGGCTTAGGAGTTGAACTTATTGCCTCAAAATCGGCTCATTTAACCCCAAAATTCTATTTCACAGATAAAAAGACGGAAATTGATACTTGTGGCGTTGGTGAAGTTGTTTACGTCAAAGTTGAAGGCGTTACTGAGGATATTTTTGTTAAAGATATTACTGTTAGATATTCTAACCCTGCTGCTGGCACAACAAACAAATCTATCTTAAATACATTAGATGCAGATGGATTCTATAGTTTTATTGGTATGACTGCAGAATATGGTATGACAGTTACTGTAACTGAAATCGATAATAACAAGTTTATGGGTGAAGAATTCGTAAATACTTATGTCGTATTAGATAGATCAGTATTCGCTCCAAACCATGCGTTTACTTCATTAAAAGAAAAAGAAATCACAATTCAAAAGAATGGTGAAATCTATTGGAGCGGTGATGAGAAAAAATGTGGTGCAGTTGAAGATAAAGGTGCTGGTACTGAATTAATCTTAGCTAATTACGGTAAAGGTTATTATGAAAAAGGTGTCTTCCTTGCTGGTAATAAAGCATTATCTCCATTAACTTCCCCATATAAAGGTGATGAACTCATCTGTGTTGGTAAAGAAAAAGAAGAAGATACTCTTGCAATGTATAGTGTTAATGCTGAATTGATTAATATTGATGGCAACACATACATGATTAGTGAATTCTATAGATCAGAAGTCTTATATAAGACTGTTGTTCTCGATTATCAAAATCAAACTATGTATGTTGATCCAACAATTACATATTCACATGGAACATCATTTACGGATGCTAAAGTTGTCTATGAAGTTAAAGATGGCTCTAATAGCATTTTAAAAGTTTCTTATTCTGGTGTTGGAGGAATTAGTAATAGAATTGCTTTAGCTTCACCTTGCGGAGTTTATAGTGGTGCAAAAGGAACATTATTACTTCCAAATACAGATTCTGCTTTCCTTGATGAAAGTGAATATATGTGGTCTATTAGCGAGAATGCAGTTACATTAACTAACGCAGAAAAGAAATATGTATTAACTATTGATCAAGAAGCAATGACATATGTTGTCACTTCTGAAGAAGATTTAACATCAAATGTTCCTTCATTTAGAGGATTAACTTTCAAAGGTAAAATCTATAACACTTGGGATGAATATAATACAGACATCAAGATGGTATTCGCTAACTATGAAAGTGATGATCAAATCATTGGTCAATTAGTCTACGGATCATATCCAGCACATACATTTGGATTTGTTGCAACATTTGATTGCAATACTAATGTATTAAACTGCAAAATCACAAGTGAAACATATAAAGAAGGCGCTGTTGGAAAGAGTTTCTCATTCTATTGTGAAAACGGAAAGATGACAGCAAGAACTGGCTTTAACGAAAATACTTATAACTTAATTTATAATAAACAAGGCGTAGTTCTATCTTGTTCAGATTTCGTGATGTAAAGATAATAACAAAAACCAAAAAATGCTCACCCTTTGTGTGGGCTTTTTTCTATATTTCTTGATTTGTTACTAAAATTAATATAATTTAAACTATTATAATTCAAGGGAATTATTGTGAGACTATGAAACATATTTTAAAGAAATTATTTGTTATTCCTTTATTAGCATTAACTTCTTGTGGTGGATCTTCTATTTCGTCAACCGATTCTACAACTAGTGAAGAAACTAAATATTATTGGAATGAAAAAGTTGACTCTGATTTAAGACAAACCATTGGTGATTATATTTCTTATTTGCCTGTATTTACTGAATGCAAAAGCGCAGTTAGCGTGAATGATGAAAGTGAAGGCATTGAATATACATTAATTGACTGTGTTACTGAATTAAATGAAACAATGAGCAAGATGGTTTATAAAACTCTACTCGTTGATGCTGGATTCCAACTCACTAACATTGATAATGGTGCGATGGCGGCATTTAAATCCGTATCCACAGAATATTCACTCATTGCTCAATTTGGTTCTTATGAGGATCACATCAACATCATTGCTTATTTATTTAAAGACAAGTCAGAATCTTGGCCAAGTGAATACGCAATCGAAGTATTAGGTGAAGATATCCCTCATTATGAAGCAAATTGGTATACTGGCCAAGTTGCTATTCAATCTGGTGTTAAATTATTCCAAATTGTTTGCTATGAAGTACCTGCAAATTGTATTGATGAATATTACATGACATTAAAGAATGCTGGATATATCACAAGAAGTAATGATTCTTATTACAACGCAGTTCATAATACAAAACTCATTAATCTCGATTTCTTATATGACGATGATGAACATGTCCTCGTCATTCAAGGATATAAATTAGATTCTGCTTCTGTTTGGCCTGAAGCAACAATCAAAAACAAATTTGGATTCGATTTACCTGTCTATGTCGACCCAGCAGTTACTTATCTATCTGGATATGAGAACTTCCAAGTATTCGATGGAGGAGAAGATTATCACGTTGTTAGCTTATATACAGTTCAATGTGAATATGCACCTCGTAGCTGCTTATCTTCTTATGACGCATCATTAAAAGAAGCAGGATGGGAAATCGATGATGACGATTTACCTGATGAATGGCCAATGTTTATCTGTTCAGAAGGCTATTTCAATCGTTATAAGATGACGGATGAAAAAGGAGAACATAGTATTGAAGTTAGATACTATACTCCAGAAGATCCAGTTCAATCTGTATATGGCAATTTGCCATACCCAATTATGGTTATCATTATTTATTGTTAATTCCGAAGGAGGAAATGAAAATGAAAACAAAAAACTTATTAGTTAGTTCACTTGCATTACTACTTACTGTTTCATTAGTCGGATGCGGTGGTAAAGGAGCAAGTTCTGCAACTACAAGTGAAGATACAGAAGGTACTTCATTTGAAAGAAAAACTGCAAAAGAAAAATTACAAGAAGCATTAGACAAAGACTATTCTAACTGCACAGTTGATTCAGCATCTTTATACAAACAATTTGAAGATGATCTAGATAGTGATGTTATGGAATATGATTCTGAAATCTATTACTACAAGGATTATGCAATTGTTTATAGTGAACTTATGCATATGAATGGATATGACAATCCATATCTCTATTATCACGACTATGAAGGCCAAAACCTCTTATACTTCGAAAAAGATGATGGTGGTGATGCTTGGTTAGCTGAAAGTGATGCTGGAGTGTCTTATGCATTAAAATATACAGAATTCTATTTACCAGCATTCTTAGAAGGCATCAATGTTGACTACGCTGAATTCTACGCTGGTATGTATTACATTACAGACGTTGAAGAAGTTGCAAGACTTGAAAGAGAAGTATTCTGTGGTATTTGGGAAAATGACATTAAAGATGTTGTTATTATGTTAGATAACGAAGGCTATGTAAGTACAATCTATGGCTTTGAAGACTTAGATAATGATACAGAATACGTTAAAATCCAAGTTGGTAAAATTGGCACTACAACATTTGATGATTCTAAATTACCAGCTGCTCCAAACGAAGATAACGTTATGGAATTCTGGCAATATAAAGGTTGGTCAGGTCCAACAGTCAACGTCTTCCCAACTGCTATTTCAATTGATGGATTAGATGATTTTGAAGGAATGACTTCAGTCACATTAGATATTGAAAAAACATTCCCAGTTGCATCTACATTAGTTTGGCCAGAATTAGATTCAAATAGACACAATGTTAAACATGAATTTGTCACATGGCATTCTACAAATGAAAAAGTTGCTAAATGCGATTATGTTAAAGTTGGTGATCAATGGGTAAGAACAGTTAAAGCGGTTGCTCAAGGTGAATGCGAAATCTACGCAGTTGCTGAAGGCGTTAACCCAAATCCAAATAGATCTTATGACACATATGATCAAGGTGTTGAATCTAACCATATTAAAGTTATTGTTCCAGGATTATCTGAATTAGATAAGACAGATGCTAAATACGATATCTATTTCTCTGATCTTGCTAACGAAGCTGATGGAACAGGCACATTAACATATGCTAACTGGGTAAGTGGTTCTGCAGTTAATGGAACAGCTTCTACATTCCACGCAAACTTATTCAACATGAATGATTTATTCTATGAAGGTGAAGATGAATTAAAAGCATTAATCTTAAACCCTAATAAT
Organism: Bacilli bacterium; assembly: GCA_045600585.1. Classification (GTDB taxonomy): domain Bacteria; phylum Bacillota_I; class Bacilli_A; order RFN20; family CAG-826; genus JAZRYE01. The sequence goes on from JAZRYE010000011.1 coordinate 39,587, forward strand.
ATGCAAGCTGAAGCCAGCGCTACATTCCACGTTGAAGAATCTGTTTCTAAGATTTCATTCTACTACGGCATGTATTATGACCACACAGCAGGTATCTCTCACGTTAAATCTGTTAGAGTTGAAACATCTACTGATGGTGAAAACTGGGTTGCTACAGATGCAACTGCAGAAGTTAAGAGCAACATCTCTTATAAGAACCTCAAGTTATTAACACTTAACTTAACTGCTGGTACTTATGTCAGAATCGTTGTCGAAAGCGATATGGTTGGTTCTGCCTTCGCATTCGCTACATCTAACGTAGTCTTATACTAATTAAAGGAGGCAAATAACATGACTAAAAAAACTATTATCGCTTCTACATGTATTGCTTCTTTAACTCTAGGCGCTATAGCATTTACTTTTGCTAGAGCACAATCATTCAATTCTGCATTAGGTAATGATGCAGAATATCAAATCACTTTAGATAACACTAATGCACCTCAAGCAAATGAATATTCTAAGGTAGTTAAAACTGCACAAGGTAATGACTTTACAGTTAGCTACACAGGCTCACATTCATTAAATTCTTCTTATCACACAGTATTAGGTAGTGGTGCTTCTATTTGGAATAACGTAAAACCAATTAGCCACTTACAATCTATTACTGTTGATATCGATGGTGGTTCATTAGTTGTTAAAGGTGGTCAAACATCTAATAATTTATACGAATCTTATACACTTTCTGATGATGGGGTTGTTAACTTCACTGATGATGTTAACTACTTCAAACTCGAAGCTACTTCACAAACTAAAGTTGTTAAGCTCATCTTAAGATACACAGATGACTGTGCTACTGGTGGTACTGAAAGTGCTAAGACAATTTCTTTGGAAGGTGTTCCAACAACATTAGAAGTTGGTAAGAATTCTGTTATCACACCTTCTACAAACTCAAAAGGCTCTATTGAAGTTGTCTCAACTGATCCAACAGTTGCTTCTATTACAAAAACAACTGGTAAATCAGGTACTACTTATAAAGTTAATGCTTTAAAAGAAGGTACATGTAAGATTTATGCAACAACATCTAATGGCTTAAAGAGTGATGAAGTTGCATTAAAAGTTATTTCTGTTGGTTTACCTGCAAATACTGTCGGTAAAACATATAGAGCTACTTCTGAAAATGAATTCTTCAAATATGGCTATATTACAATCAATAGCGCTACAACTCTTACATATAAATATGAAACCTTTACAACAACTGGTACATTTGATGAAACAGCTGATAATCAACGTATCTTCTATATGGATGATGGCGTTTCATATTTAAAAATTACTCCATCTTCTAATGGTGAATCGTTAGATGTATTCGGTGAGATCTATGATGATTCTTACGAATTATTAAATAGATACGGCAACATTTATACTCGTACTGGTACAGACTTCAATAAATATGTAAAAGTTACATCATTAGCATTAAATAAAACTTCTACAGTATTAGAAGTAAATGGACAAGAAACATTAACTGCTACAGTAAGTAGTGGTGCAACAAATCCAGAATTAGAATGGAAATCTTCTAATCCAACAATTGTAAGTGTTGAAGATGCAAATTCAAAAACAAGAACAATCAAAGCTCTTGCTGCTGGTACAGCAACAATTACAGTTAAAGATCTTGATAGTGGATTAACTGCAACATGTACTGTTACTGTTAATGCACCTATTTCTGTAACTGACTTTACAATTACTGGTAGTAACAAAGTTAAAGTTGGTCAAACAACTACATTAAATGTTAATGTCATTCCTAGTGGTGCTAAATATAGCTCATTAGTTTGGGCTAGTGATAATACTTCTATCGCATCTGTTAACTCCAATGGTGTTGTAACTGGTGTTAAAGCTGGTACAACAAGCATTAAAGCTACAATCAATGGAACAATTACAAAAACATTTGCTATTACAGTTGAAGCTGATAGTGATGCTATCCCAGCATATTTACAAGGCGAGCACTGGGATGCATATGATACTGGTATCTTAGTTACAGTTGGTCCTGATTACATCACAATTGCTTTTGATGAAGAAGGATATGAAGAAACATTTGATTTAGTTTCGCGTGACGGTGATACATTCTATTTCGAAAATGATATTGTTATGGAATTAGCAACATCATTTATTGAAATAAGTGGCTTTGCAGCAATTGATGAAATTTATTACTACATTTTCGAAGATACTTGGCCATTCAATTATTAAAAATTATTCAAGTTGGAGCGATATGCTCCTCCTTGATTAAGTAGCTCAAAATTTGAGCTACTTAATGAGGGATTAATTATGAAAAAATCTTTATTATTAACATTATCTTGTGCAACTTTATTACTTACTGGCTGTAACGGCAAAGAACCAAAAGAAGTTATTCCATCCACTAAATGGGGTGAAGAAATTGATGCTTTTGTATATCGTGAAATGGGTAAAACCTCTTTACCATATATGGATAACGATGGATTTGAATATGAAATTACAAAAGATGATTTTGGTGATCCATTATTATGCATCTATTGTTTCTATGAAACAGATCAAATCGCATTAGATGCAGAATCATTCTATTTTGATTACTGTGGTTCACTTGGTTATACAATGGATTATGGTGAATCATGGGGATATGATCAAACAACATACGAGTATTATTCATATAATGTTTGCTATGCAGATAAATTAGTTGAAGATAACTTAGGTGTTGAAATTCAATTCTTAACATCAACATATAAAAATAAACCAACATTAGGTATCTTTGTTTATACATATATCTATGAAGTGCCAACTGTTTATCCACAAGTAGCGGTTGATCACTATTTAGGTGAATATGCAAAACAAGTTCCTGCATTTACTGGTGACGGTTATGTCTATGACTTCTATTTTGATATTGACTATACTGGCGCTACATATTTAGAAATCATGATTGATAATACTGATTTTGAAGATGAAGAAAAATACTTCAATTTAATGTTGGGTGCTGGATTTATCATGACAGATAGTTCTCAAGACTATAGACTTGATGAATATCCAGGATATGCGGCATACGATTATTACTACGCAATTGATCCTAACTTTAAATTTGGCATCGCATTCAATTTCGATTACGATTACAACATTTTCGATATTCAAATTTTCTTAGCATAAAATGAAGAAAAAGATAATACCAATTACATTATTAACATTATTTTTAGTAGCAGGATGCACTCATGGTGTATCCTCTTCTTCTAATGTGCCTTCAAGTAGTGATTATTCTAGTGAAGACATAAGCTCATCAGAAGATACAAGCGAAGAATCAAGTGAAAGTGGTATAGCTGTTTCTTTAAATTACGAAAGCTATTCTCTTGCTGTTAACGAAGATTTTAAATTAACTGCAACTGTTACTGGAACTGATGTCACAAAAGTTACTTGGTCAACAACTAACGAAAATATTGCTTACATTAGTAAATATGGAGTTGTTTATGGATTAGGTGATGGAACAGCAACTATTACAGCAACATCCACAATAGATAAGAATGCTTATGCCAGTTGTGAAGTAACCGTTAACGCTATCCCGGTTGAAGGAATTACTTTAGATATTACAAGTAAGGAATTAGAAGCAAATGAATCATTTGTTATAACTCCAACAGTATCACCTAGTGGAGCATCTTATAAAGGTGTAGTTTTCTCTAGTGAGAGTGAAGAAGTAGCTACAGTTGATAAAGATGGAAAAATAACAGCTATATCAGTTGGTGAAACAAATATTGTTGCCACAAGTGCGAGATATTCAAATATCTTTGCTAAGTGCCATATCAAAGTTAATCCAACAGCCTTAGAAAGCATTAAATTAGCCAAGAAGAGCGCGGAATTACATATTAATGATACATTTAGTTTAGTTACTAGATTTTCGCCTACAAAGGCCACAAATAAAAATGTTACTTATTTAAGTAGTGATACATCTATTGCTACTGTTACAAATAAAGGTGTAGTTACTGCAATTGGATTAGGTACAACAACTATTACAGTTAGAAGTGAGGAAGGTGGATTTACCGATACTTTTACTGTCACAGTTAAAGATAATAATGGAATTATCAAATCATCATTGCCTTACGATTATAGAGATTATACAACTAATAATTTATATAACTTAGATTCCACTCCAAATGATTCTGCAAATTTATTAATTGTTCCTGTTTGGTTTACTGATTCCTCTAACTACATTAAGAACAAAGATATGGTAAGAAATGATATTGAAAAAGCATATCTTGGTACGAATGAAGAAACTGGTTGGAGAAGTGTTAAAACATATTATGAAGAAGAATCAGGTGGTAACTTATCGCTCAACGGTGTTGTTACTGATTGGTATGAACCAGGATTACCTGCATCTACTTATGGTGATAAATATGATGGCATGAGTGCAACTATTGATTTAGTTAGAGAAGTTTGTGAATGGTATAAAAGAGAAAATAATTTAAGTTCATTATCTAATTTTGATGCAGATGGAAATGGCTATCTAGACGGCGTTATTGTCATTTATGGTGCGCCTGATCATCAAGCAGGTAGAAGTAATTATGATAATTTGTGGGCATATACATATTGGATGCAAGGTAGATCCTATAACAGTGTGACTGATCCAGGACCAAACGTCTTCTTCTGGGCAAGCTATGACTTTATGTATGGAACAAATAAATCAATTTATACAAAATATTATGGTGGTGATACATCTAACTGTAATGTTGATGCTCATACATTTATTCATGAAGCTGGACATATGTTTGGCTTATCAGATTATTATGACTATGGTCCTACAGGCAATAAACCAGCTTCAGGATTCTCTATGCAAGATTATAATGTCGGTAGTCATGACCCATATTCCATTATGGCTTTAGGCTGGGCAAATCCATATGTTGTTACTGATAATCAAACATTAACAATTGGCACTTTCCAAGAAACCAAAGATTTAATTCTTGTCACTCCAGAATTCCATAATTCTCCATTTGATGAATATATTCTTTTAGAATTATATTCTCCAACAGGATTGAACCAATTTGATGCCGCTCATACATATCGTACAAGTTATCCAAAAGGACCAAGTAAAGTTGGTGTTCGTATGTGGCATGTTGACGCTAGACTTTTATATGGTAATAGCTATAGCGAAATTCATAGTGGTAACTACATAACAACTAACCCTTGTATCGAAGGATATAAAGTTACACATATGATGAGTAACTCATATGGTGAACGTGGTAGTGATTTAGGTCCAGAATATGATAAATACAATATTCTCGAACTCATTCGAAATGATGTTAATGAAACATATAACTCAAAGAATGTATTTGCTGCGGATGATTTATTCTTAGAAGGTGATGTATTCACTTTGAATAAATATATAAAGCAATTTGCTAATAATGGAAAACTTAATAGTGGTACTCCATTTACATTCACAATTAGTTTTGTTTCTATGACAAATGACTCTGTAACTATAACAATTACCAAATAACTCCATCTAGTAATATGCTCCCACCACTTAAATGAATATTTTGAAGTGGGGGCTTCTCGCTCAAGAGATCTTATGATCTGACAAATAGTCAAGGAAATGGACACAAAACGAAAAATGTGGAAAAATCCGTTGGAAAAAATTCGCCTGGACTAAAAGAACTTTGACACATTTTTTGAATAATTTTCATTTCTCTTATAAATTAAGTTCGGCGTACTTGCGTTCACTAATTCAAAATGTATATTTATGTCATTTATTTTTATACGTTTTGATTAAAGATGCTTCCAGAAATCTATTCAACCTCAAAGATTGACGCTGTATTTTTGTAAATATTTACATATTTATATTTTTGTCGTAAAATTTATATTCAAATAAGGAGGTCTATCCAATGAAACTAAAAAGATTGGGCCTAATATTGTTCTTATCAACTATGTTACTTGGCGCTTGCGGAAATAAAGAAAGTAGCAGTGCTACTACTGAAGAAACATCAATATATACCACATCTCTTCCAGAAGAAGATCAAATTCAAAAAGGTGGTAGTTATAGTGGCTACTTTATTGAACTAGCTATGAATCGTCGATTCGCAGAAAACACTGAATACGAATTCCGCTTTGAATCAAATTGTTCAGCAGGTAAAGCATTTAGAGTTAAATCGTCTCGTGAAGAATCTGTAACTGTTGTTGGAGATACAACAAAGAGTTCCTCCTTCAAATTAGCTTGTCATGAAGCTGGTGATAGCGTGATTACAATCTATAACGCTCAAGACATTCTCGTATATCGACATGTCTTAATGGTTAGAAAAGCTTATACTCAAGAAACAATTGGTAAAGCAATGTATGATGTTGATTATTTCAAATCATGGTCATATATGGGTGAATGGAAGATTACCATCACTGATTCAAAAACTCCTTTTGCTGGAGTATTAAGAGGCGGAGATGATTTCGAACAAAATATCGAAACAGAATTCACATTAAACTATGAAGGATATTATTCATCAGTTGATTGCTATTCATTCTCAGTCAATACAACGAAAACAAATAGTGAAACACATCTAACTTATTTAAATGTCACAAGATGCTGCGACACTATGTACTTATATTATTTAACTGGTGGAGAAGAACATCTTCTTGCCATCCTCTATCCAAATGATATTTACGATTCACTTGGATTAGATTAATTTCTCAAATGAAAGGAAATAACAAATTATGAAAAAGACACCAAAATTATTATTAGTGCTTGCTGCTTCAACAATGGTTCTTGCTGCTTGTGGTGGTAAAGAAGGTAATTCTTCTAGCGACGATTCTTCTGCAACAAGTGAAGTTATTGAAGAACAATATCGTGTATTAGTTACTTGCCCAAATGGCATTGAATATCAAATCTCACACGAATACGCAAAAAAGGGTGAAGAGATTACATTAACAATTACAAACATTGCTGGTGGATATTCAATTTCATCAGTCACAATGAACAACAGAGCTCTTCAAGCTGAAGGCGATAATGTATATAAATTCAATATGCCTAATCAATCAGCTTCAATTGTTATTAGAGCGGCTATTTCAGGTGATGTTGTTATCAATGGTGATTTCACTGCTAAACTTGAAAAAGAAGGTAACATCTATGTTGCTAGAAACGTTAAAGTTGAAACTTCTGGCTTAGCATATTTCTCTTACGAAGTTAAAGGTAGCAATGATGAAGTTACTAAATTAGATGTATTAGACTTTGATGAATCAAGATCATTCGGTGATATCCATATTGGTAATAAAACATATGCTTTAGCGGTTATGGGTGGTTCAACATATGATTTCTATTTTGATCCAGCTTCTTCTGAAGCACCTTGCTATATCCAAAGAGTTAAAGTTGATAACTTACCAGAATCTGTATCTGCTTTATCTTCTGTTCTCATCACTTCTTATTCAGTTAGAAGCGAACCAGCAGTTTATAAAAATAACTATGTTGGAGCGCATTACAAAGTATTAGATAGATCAACATCTGATGTCATTGCTCAAGAATATGACTGGAAGTTATATGAAAATGAATCATTTGCAACAGTTACTGATACTTTAGATCCTGACGCTGATGAAATGTATGTCTATAAGAAAAAAGACATGACTAATAATCTTTATACAGTTGTCGATACCTATGCAAGAAACATGGGTAAGAAAATGCAAAACGATGATAGATATAGAGAAGAATACAATGGCTTTGGAGCTTATTCTGGTGTTTGGAACATTATGGAAGGTGATGATTATGAATTCCGTTTCTCTAAAAACACAAGAAATGTAGATAGAAACATTAGAACATCATCACATATGCCAGCATACTTCATTGAAAGAGATATTATGTATGCCTATAGAGTTGGCTATACAGCAGATGAAATGACATCAAGTAATGTCAGCATTGCATCTGAAGCAACTGCTAACGGATTCAATACAAAGATCAATTCTTATATCGAATACAATTCTCAATCAGGCACATATACAAAAGAAATGAAAGAAGCTTATGTCTTTGCAGTTGACATGGACTTCGATGTCTCTGGTGCATTAACAACATTATCTTATACAAAGACAGTATTCAATACAGAAAATCAATGGGACTTCACAGCTCATAAACCAGTTACTGGTGTTAAAGGTAATAAAGTTGTTACTATTGCTGCTGAATATACATACGGCAATAGATATGAAGGACATCCAGATTTCGATGTCACTCCATATTTCATCTCTTCATTTGATAACGTTCAACTTTACAACCCTGCTACAGGTAAAGATAAGAGTGATGGCAAATCATATGTATCATTAGGTGATAATGTTTCTCTTACTAATACAGATGGAACAACTCCTAAGAATGTTGCTAAATGCGAATTTACTCCTGCTACAGCATTAGACTTATGGGAATACGCTCCTACAGCATCAACTGATAATGGAGTTATCACTAATGAATTCTCACCAGTTTATGGTAGCTGCACATATAACCAAATGAACGCTGTTAACATTGGCAAATCAACAGTTACATTTACTAACCACGTTCCTGGAACAGGCACAACATATAACTTAGATGTTGAAGTTATTTCTACTCAAGGTGTCTGGAATTTCAATCTTGTTAACGCTAAAGGATGTAATTCCGTTGAAACAGCAACTGCTGCAAATATTAGAGCAGGTGCTACTGCTAAGTTCTGCATCTCTCAACACAGAAAAGATTCTCCAAGAATGTATCATGCTGTTTCTTCTAATCCTACTTTATTAAAAGTTGTTTCTTCTGATAATGCTCAATACTTAGAATTAGATGCTAAAGGCGCATTAGATATTACCGAACCAGTAGTTGTTACAGTAACAATGGAATCTAGCTATTACGATACAACAAGCAAACCAACAGTATTCACATTTACAATCATCCCACACGATGTTAACCCATTAGGTAGTTGGTCTGCTTTATATACTCAATATTTCCCAAATACACATATCATATTCACAGACGAAGATTATAACGGTATTGAGGGTGCTAAAAAAGGCTATATTGAAGATGAAATCTATACAGAAGAAGGTTCTACAGGTGTCATTGATAAATATTACTTCTATTGGACATTTAAAGATTATGAATTAAATGCTGCTTTATATGCAGTTGATATCAAATCCTATAGCGGTTATTCAGCAAGTGACTTCGTATTATACTTCTATTATCAATCATCAACTGGATATTATGGCGTATTCTTATCTGCTTATTCATATGATGATGAATTTGAATTAAATTACGACTACATTATCTTAGGTGGATTTGCTGCTGATCGTGGCACTGAAACATACACTCCATTTGTAAAAGACTAATAATCATGAAAACAAATTTAAAAACTTTAATATTTATTTCTATATTACCAGTCATGACTCTTGCTTCTTGTGAAAAGGGAAAGCAAGAGCCAACTTTGAGAGTGACTAATTTAAGTACCGCTCTTCAATATATGAATAAATATGAGAACTATACTATTGAATATTGGGGTGTAGAAAAAATAGCACATTCCTTTGTCTTTACAGAAAATTCTATTGGCATTATTTGTGAAGAAAAAGAAGAAACAGAAACTCAATATATCAAAGATAAAGGTGGTATCTATTCCATTTCTTATGAAGAAGGTGAATTGATTGCTAGTGAGTATTATAAAGACATTGATGATTTATATAACTGCCCATTACAATACACCTTAAAAGATAAAGCGACAGAATATGTTAATTCGATTACAGAAGATGTATCCATTTCTGTTACCGATAAAACATATAAATTAGCTTTATTATCAACATTAGGATATTCTCAAACAGAAATCATGGATATCTCATATATCGGTGCTTTCTATGATAATAACCAAGTTAAATTTACAATTGGTTATAACAAGACAGAAACCATTTACATCGCTAAAGACTTTGGTAAAACAACAAATCCAATTGTTGATGGCTGGCTTAAAAATGGTGGTAAAGCATTTGTTCCTAATTCTACTCAAAATAAGATGAGAGATTTATTTGAGGCAAATAACTATACTCAATTAGTTTATTCGTTTGGTGAAGATGGTGGGGGATTTGTAATGTCCTACTTATTTAATCCAAATTATTTCGGTGGCAAATACTTATCTAGTAATGTCATTACTGGAGCAATTGCTATTGATGCAACAGTAAATATCAATGAAGGAACCGATAAAGAACCTCAATACACAAAGTTATATGGTTGCTATAATTATCAAGTTGACTATACCGATAAAGTAAATTATCCATATGGTAATCCAACAATATTTACTTACGCACCTTTATATAGCAAACCAGATATTGTTAGCTATTATCATTATCCAAGCCAAATGAAGTTATTAAGTAACATGCAATATCTTAAGAAATGGAATGAAGAAGCTATTCCAAATAAACAATATGCTCCTGAAGGCGATGAATCTTATGTTGTTACTAATCAAGAAATGATTAATGACTTTGATCGTAACTTCTCTATTTCTCAATCGTTTGAAGGCGCGAAGGGTTTAGCTATTGGTATTGATATTACTTATGGAGAAACAGATTCTGATTATTTAGTTAACTTTATCTATTACTTCTCTTTAGGCGGATTTAAATACATCATGCCAATCCCGTTTGGTAACTTTGGAACTAGCTCAATTCCAATTTTGGATTACGTATTATCAACATTTAATGATTAAAAATATCTATATATCAAAAAACCGATATCAAAAAATTGCAATTTAGAGTGGAAAATATTTCTACTCTTTTTTGTTACTTGGGTTATGATATTTATATAAATAGAGGTTTTTTAGATTTAAATACCCAATATTCTTAACTTTTTTAGTTTTTGATCATTGATTGAATTTTTGTAATTCTTGCTTTGTTTTTAAATTTAAAAAATGACATTTATCGATTAAATGATATAAAAGGAACTAATTATGGAAGTTTACACAAAAAAGACAATTGATTACTGCCCTTATTCCGCGATGATTTTTTTACCACCTGAACTTTTACATTTAACAACTTTTTATAAAATATCTTTTATTGAAAGAGGTTCATGTACATTAAATATCTTTTCTCAAGAAGGAAAATCAATTAAATCAATTGAACTTCATGAGAACGATGCTTTTATCGTTCCTGCTTTTGTTGCAACTGGTTATCAACTTAAAGGATGTAAGAATTATTTACATCGTGATATCTATGTTGATGAGAATGAGATAAAAGAACTTTGTTCTATATTATCCCCTAATTTATTTGATGAAATATCATCATATGATGTTCAAGTATTTAGAATCAGCTCCCCTGCTTTAATTTATTACGCAGAAAGAGCATCTCTTTTAATCGGCCAAGAAATAACAAAAGAAAAAGACTATATCCATAAAGCGTTAATTATTGATTTATTAGGATACTTTATGTCAAACAAAGCTCAAAAAGACGCTACCCCATTATGGATTAATACATTATTAAGAAATTTAGATGATGAATCATTTGTTATTAAATCCATTTCAGAAATGGTTAAAACAACAAACTATTCACATGGTTATGTTAACCGTGAATTTAAAAAATATATGAATTGCTCTTTAAAGAGTTATGTTAATGGAAGAAAGCTTGCCTTCTCTTCTGTTATGCTTGCTACTACTAATATATCGTTACAAGAAATTGTTGATCGTTTAGGTTTTACAACAACTAGTAACTTTATCAATGTATTTAAAGCAAAATACGGAATTACCCCTGCTAAATATAGAAGAAGTCAAGGTGCTTCTATTAGTCAAGATACCTACCAAGAGTGGGGCGAAGTATCTAAAAGATAATATATTATTGTTCTAATATTATTTAGAGGTTTTTTAAGATGGATTATAAATATAATAGGGATTTATATATTAAACCTGTTTACGAAGGCGAAATCGCCTATTTTGAAACAGCATTATTTGTTGGCAAAGATGAAGAGAAATCTTTATTATTCCCAATTAAGAAAATTATATCTGTCAGAAACTTTGGTTTAGATAAAGAATACATTGAGAATAAAGATTACATTTTTAAAGATGGAAAACTTTATTTAACAGAAAATACATCAATCCCATATTTTGAAGTCGATGAATATTACATTGATAAACCAGAAGATCCAGTTATTCAAATCGGTGTAGTTAATGAAAGATGTAAAAGAAAATTTACTACTCAAAAATATTTAAAATATAGAGAAAAAGATTTCTTTACATCTCGTCAAATCGCAGTTACTTATGTCCATGATGATTCTTGGAAAGATTATGTTCCAACTTATCAAGGTAATAAGGTTTCTAGATTTATAAAAAAATTAGAAAATAAGAAACCTGCAACAATATTATTTTATGGTGATTCTATTACTACTGGCTGTAACGCAAGTGGAGTAGAAACTGGTGGAATAGTTAAGCCATATTGTGAGATGTGGCCAGTAATGGTTACTAAATATTTAGAAGATAAATATCAAACCAAAATCAATTATGTTAATACCGCGGTAGGTGGTATGAATACAATTTGGGGTGTTGATAATGTTAAAGAAAGAGTTGTTAAGTATAAACCAGATTTAGTTGTTATCGCTTTTGGTATGAATGATCCATGCTTATCAAATGATGCATTTAAATCTCAAATTATGAGTATGGTAAATGCTATTGAAGCGGATAATCCAAATGTTGAATTTTTATTAATCGCAACAACAGTTCCAAATACAGAATCGAATTGGTATGGCAATCAATGTAAATATATCGAAGCTTTAAAAGAAATAAATAAAGATAATGTTGCAATAGTTGATATGACATCTATGCATTTAGCGTTATTAAAATATAAATCATTTAAGGATATGACTGGTAATAATATTAACCATCCAAATGATTATTTAGTTAGGGTATATGCATCAAGCATTATTAAAACGATTTTAAAATGAATAAAGAATTAATTATTAACCATATAAAAGAATTAGTAGATTCTAATAAAGTAGCAGGAGCATCTTTAATCATTTCAAAAGATGATGAAGTAATCCTTAATTTTAACTATGGTTTAGCTAATATTGAAAAAGGCTATCCAATTACAGATAACAGTGTTTTTCGTCTTGCATCTATGACCAAACCAGTAACTGCAGTTGCTGTATTAAAAGCACAAGAATTAGGATTATTAAAAATCACTGATTATATAGATCAATATTTACCATTTTTAAAAGACTTTGTTATTAAAGACGATAAAGGTAATATCGTTGATAATAATAAATATCGAATAACAATTGAACAAATATTACATCACTCTAGTGGATTAGGATGTAATCCAACATGTACAAAAGAATATAGTGAAGCATTAGCTAAATCTAAAACATTAGAAGAACTAGTAAATAACTATCAAGGTTTTAGTGTGGAATTTATTCCTGGAACTAGAAATGATTATTCTCCATGTGCAGGACTTGATATATTAGCAAGAATTATTGAAGTAACATCAAAGATGAAATACTTCGAATTTATTAAGAAATACATTCTTGATCCATTAGATATGACTCATACAAGTTATAACTATTCTAATGTTAATGATGTTGATAAAGTTATTACCTATAAATATGAGGATGATAAATTATCAGTCTTTGGTGATATTAATCAAACATTTGACAATTTCCCATTTGATTTAAATGGTGGTGGTGCCGGATTAATATCAACAAAGAATGATTATCTTCATTTTGCCTCTATGTTAACTAATAAAGGTATTTATAAAGGAATAAGAATCTTAACTGAAGATAGCATTAAACAAATGACTTCTACTTGGGTTAAAGAAACACCTTGGGGATCTTTTGATACCTGGGGTTTAGCGGTTCATGTAAGAGAAAAGCCGTGGACAAAAATTGCTAAGAACTCATTTGGTTGGTCAGGAGCTTTTGGTACGCATTTCTGGAGTGATCCAACTAATAAAATAACAGTTGTCTATATGCATAACTCATCTACCTTTGGAGGAGCAGGAGCAAAACATATGGAACAACTTGAAAATGATGTATATACAGAATAGATAGCTAGCCTATCTTTTTTGTTAGATACGATTTTTCCGATATTTATTGATTAAAGAATAATTATTAAATTATTATGTATTTGTAAGGAGGTAAAAGGTATGAATATGATTTTCGTAGATACAGCATCATTTAATGTCGAATCAATAATGCCTTTTATTTGGTTAGGCATTATTGTTCTTGCAACTATATTAGAGTTTGCTACTGCTGAATTAGTATCAGTATGGTTCATCTTTGCGGGAATAGTATCAATGATATTATCCTTTATTCCGGGAATACCCTATTTTGTTGAGATTATAGTATTTGTCGTCTTATCAGTATTACAAATCATCTTCTTAAGAAAAGTATTCAAGAAATTATTTAAAAGCAAAGTATTCAAAAGCAATTCTGATAGCATGATTGGTCAAATTGTTCCTGTTATATCTGATATCAAACCTTTAGAGTTAGGTGAGATTAAATATAAAGGTATTATTTGGTCCGCAGAAAGCGAAGAAGAAATTAAAGCTGGTACTTATGTTGTTATTAAATCTATTGAAGGAAATAGATTAAAAGTTCAAAAAGATAGTAGTGTGAAAGGAGAATAATCAATATGATCGCATTATTTATTTGTTTAGGTGTATTACTATTTATCGCACTTATCGTGTTCTTATCATGTATTAAGATTGTTAATCAAACAGAAAAGAGCATTGTTGAAAGACTTGGTAGATATAAAAGAACTTTAGAACCAGGTATCCATTTAATTGCTCCATTTGTTGATAAGATTTCTCAAAAAGTATCAATGAAGGAACAAGTTAAAGACTTCCAACCTCAAGCTGTTATTACAAAAGATAACGTTACAATGCAAATTGACACAGTTGTCTTCTATCAAGTAACTGATTCTAAACTCTACACTTATGGTGTTGAAAATCCTGTATACGCGTTAGATAACTTAACTGCTACAACATTAAGAAACGTCATTGGTGAACTTGATCTTGATGAAACATTAACATCAAGAGATATCATCAATAATAAGATGAGATTAATTCTTGATGAAGCTACTGACCCATGGGGTATTAAAGTTAACCGTGTTGAAGTTAAAAACATTATCCCTCCAAAGGATATTCGTGAAGCAATGGAACGTCAAATGCGTGCAGAAAGAGAAAAAAGAGAACAAATCTTACTTGCTGAAGGTAAAAAACAATCCGCGATTCTCATTGCTGAAGGTAATAAAGAATCTGCAATCTTAAACGCAGAAGCTGAAAAACAAACAAAAATTAAACACGCGGAAGGTGAAGCAACCGCTATCTTGAGCTTAAAAGAAGCAGAAGCTAAAGGTATCTTACTTGTTAGAGAAGCTGAAGCCAATGGCTTAAAAGCTCTTAAAGAAGCAGGTGCAGACGAAGCAGTGTTAAAGCTCAAATCTTACGAAGCAATGCAAAAAGTTGCTGATGGACAAGCAACAAAAATCATTATTCCTAGTGATATGACAAACATGGCTTCTCTTGCAACTTCTATAAAAGAGATAGTTAAATAACAAATAAGTAGTAAAAAATATTGTTAATGCGTCATCGTTTTTTATAAACATGTAAAAAACCTCCTAGATGATGCATTAACTTTTTTAATACTATTTTTATCATTTATTGAACTATTCAATTAAGATGCAATAGATTTATCTATCAATAGATTTTTTGTGAGTTGTCATATTTTTGTTATTTGTATATAATTCAATTGATAGTTTTTTAAAGAATAGGTTAAGGGAGATTAACATGGAAGAAACACCAATTAATCAAAATGTCCAATCTGAAAACGAAGGATTATCGTTAAAAGACATATTCTACATTATCAAAAAGCATTTATTAGCAATCTGCTTATTTGTTGTTGTTGCTACTGGTGCTGGTTTTGGTTTAGGCAAAGTTAAAAATAAAATATCACCTCAATATACAAGCCACGCAACTATGATGGTTTCCGTTGATGAAGGTGTATCTTTAACACAAGGTTATACATATTCTAAATATATTTCAGAAACAGTTGCTGTCTTATTAAAAGAAGACGCTGTTATTGATCCAGTTGCACAAGAATTAGGTATGAGAAGTTCAACAATTAAAAAGAACTTATCTGCTAACTTAATTCAAGACACTTTAATTATTAGAGTTTCTTATACATGCACAAATCCAAATGAAGCAATTACCATTATTAATAAAGTATGTGATTCAGCAGTTACAATTGCTAACTTACCTGATCCAGTTGATCCATCTAAAGATAAATATCCTTTATTACATGGTAACATTGCTCCCGTAACTTACGCTGATAACAGCAAAGTCACATTAGCATCTGTTACAAAGAAATATACATTAATCGCTTTTGCAGCAGGTGTAGTTCTTGCAGCAGCATATGTTGTAATTAGAGAAATGTTTGATAACTCATTTAAGAGCAACGCAGAAATTGAAAGAGAACTTGGTATGCCAGTTCTTGCTAATATCCCATCTTATGAAATCAAAGACTTAGAAGAGATTCATAAGGAAAAAGAAATGGGAGGTAAGAAATAATGAAATTCCATTTTAAAAGAAGAGTAAAATCTACAAGCGCATCAAATCCTCGTTATCGTGTTATTACTTCTTTAAAGCCAGACAGCATGGCTGCTGAAGCTTATAGAAGAATTAAGGTCGGTCTTGAATATAGTGAAGTTGATAAAAAGCTTCAAGTCATTCAAGTCTGTTCCGCTTCCCAAGGTGAAGGTAAGACAACAATGTTATTAAATGTTGCCGCTACTTATCACGAAGAAAATAAAAAAGTCATCGTCGTTGACCTTGACTTCAGAAGACCAAAGGTTCATAGAGCATTCTCTATTGAAGATAAAAATGGTGTTACTGATTACTTAACTGGAAAGATAACACTAGAAGAAGCTATTAAACATTCTAATGTATTAGGCTTTGATTGTTTAAATAGAGGTTCTAAGACACCTTATCCAAACGCTTTAATCGGTAGTGTAGAAATGAAGAACTTATTCGCTAAATTAAAGGAAATGTACGACATTATCCTTGTCGACTGTCCTCCAGCTTTAGCGGTATCTGATTCATCATCTATTGCTCCATTAACAGATGGATGCATATTCGTAATTAACAAGAAAGTAACTGACAAAAATGCTGCAAAGGAGGCAGTAAAGTTACTAAGACAGTCTGGTGTTAACTTATTAGGCACAGTTTTCCTTGGAATTGATGAAAAGGATAGATATTATTCATCTAAGTATTACGGTAAATATTACCGTGGCTATTATGGCTATAGAGATAGACAAGATAGCTCAGATACACCAGAACAAGAAGTAGAGACAGAAGAAAAGAAAGAAGAATCAAAGTAATTATCGAAGGGAGTTAATATAATATGCTTGATATTCATTCACATATTATACCTAACGTCGATGATGGTTCATCTTCCATGTCTACTTCAATAAAGATGCTTAAAGAAGAAGTAGAGAATGGGGTAACAGAAGTTATCCTCACACCTCATTACTTCTTTAAGAAATATAGTTGTGAAGTTCGTAAGCTCAAAGCCGCTTATAATGAACTAGTAAGTGTAGTGGAAAAGGAAAACATTCCTTTGAAATTATACTTAGGCCAAGAAATATATTTTACCAATAGAGTGGATCTCGTAGATATGCTCAATAAAGGCGAAATCCTAACTCTAAATGGTACCCAGCACGTCTTATTAGAATTCAACCTTGCAAAAGAAGTTGAAGACTTATCCGAGGCGATATATAACTTCACAAGGTGCGGTTATCAAGTAATTGTAGCCCACGTTGAGCGATATACCTGGATTACTAAAGAAAAAGTAAACCAAATGATTAATGAGGGAGCGTTAATTCAAGTTAACGCAGAATCATTACTCGGCAGAAACGGCATTAAAGTTAAATTGTTTTCTCAATCTATAGTTCGTAGAGGAATGGTTAACTTTATTGCTAGTGATGTTCATTCATTTAAGAAAAACGAATTAGCAAAAGCTAATAAAAGATTTAGTAAATATATTAAAGAAGTTAAATTATTTTAATTAATATGAAAAAGGTTTTTAACTATTTAAAAAGCATTCGTTGGTTATTATTTATATACGATGTTTTGCTTTACACTTTAGTCTATGCCTTCTTCATATTTTTTTCTTCCATAAGTTTTGCTGAATGGCAAATCTATGTCCACTTCGGTATTTATCTTGCTCTAATCTTTATTTTTAGAATGCTTTGGCGTGTTTATAGACAGATTTGGAGATATGGTGGAATTCAATCTTATTTAAGATTAATCTTCGCTGATTTAACCGCAATGGCGGCTTATATCATAATTGATATATGTTTAATGAAGTTCTATTACCTCATGATTCCTCGTGCAATCATGATCTTTGCTACTTATCTATTAGGATGCTTAGTTTATAGAATGATGTATAGATATATCTATAAATGTGTCAAAAGAGATTCTAAATTTGGAAAATTTATCTTTGGATTTATCAATATCTTTGGTAGATCAAATATTAATTTAGATAGCCAAGATACAGTTAATAAGATCAAAGTAGCTATCTTTGGAGCCGGAAGTGTTGGAACATCTTTAGCAGAAGAATTATTAACAAATAAAAATTCTAACTATGTTCCAAGATTATTTATCGATGATGATAAAGACAAGATTGGTAGAGAAATCTCTGGCATTGCTGTTAAAGATGTAAATGATGTTGATTCATCAGTATTACATCATTATGAGATACAAGAAGTTATCTTTGCTGTATCTCATCTTAAAGTTGAAGAAAAGAAGAGATTATATGAATTATATAAAGGATATGGATTAAGACTTAAAACTTATGACTATCCTGATATGCAAAATGCATCTAGTTCATCTAAACGTAAATTAAGAGAATTTGATATTGAAGAATTATTATTTAGGGCACCTTTAAATGTTACTAACGATAAGACCACTGAATTCTATAAGAATAAAGTTATATTAGTTACAGGTGGAGGTGGCTCTATTGGTAGTGAAATTTGTCGTCAAATCGCAAAAATGGAACCAAAACAAATCATTGTCTTAGACATTTATGAAAACTGTGCTTATGACATTCAACAAGAGCTAAAAATCAAATATAAAGATGCATTAGATTTAAAAGTAGAAATCTGTTCTATTACTAATAGACCAGGATTAGAAAAAGTATTTAAAACTTATAGACCTAATATCGTTATTATGGCAGCAGCCCATAAGCATGTCCCATTAATGGAACATAATGTTATTGAAGCAGTTGATAACAATGTCTTTGGTACATTAAATACAGTCCTTTTAGCAGAACAATATAATGTTGATCGTGTTCATATGGTATCAACAGATAAATCTGTTAATCCAACATCTATTATGGGTGCAACTAAACGTATATGTGAAATGATTGTTCAATCACATTCGAAAATTGAACAACATACAACATTCTCAATTACAAGATTTGGTAATGTATTAGGAAGCGCTGGATCAGTTATCCCATTATTTAAAAAAGAAATCGCTAATGGGGGACCAGTAACTATTACAGATAAACGTATCATCAGATACTTTATGACAATCCCAGAAGCATCGCAGTTAGTGTTAACAAGTGCTTCAATGGCTAAAAATGGTGAGCTATTTGCTCTTGATATGGGTGAACCAGTTAAGATATTAGATCTTGCTGAAAACATGATTAGACTTGCTGGATATGAACCTGATGTTGATATCAAGATAGAAGAGACAGGATTAAGACCTGGAGAAAAGTTATATGAGGAACTTCTAATTAAAACAGAAGAACTTGATAAAACAGATAATGAATTAATCTTTATTGAAAGAGATGAACCAATATCATTAGATGAACTTGATATAAAGTTAAATTCACTACAAAAAGCAGTAGACTCTAATGATGATGAATTAGCAAGAACAGCTGTTATTAAAAGCGTTCCAACGTTTGTAGATAATAGAAAAGTTAATTCAGAATTCACTGGTAACGAAAGATAATTTAAGAAGCGGTTTCTATTTGAACCGCTTTTGTTTTATACTTAATAAGGTTTATAAAATAAAAAGAAGGATTTTTAATATGAATCTAGAACAAGCAAAAGCTAAATTAGCTAAATATAATCAAGAGCATTTATTGAAGTATTATGACGAATTAAACGCTGAACAAAAACAAGACTTATTAGATCAAGTTGAAAGCACAGATTTTAGTGTTATTGGTCAAAAAACTTTTGAAGCAAAAGTCACAGAAATTACACCTATTAAAGTATTAACATTAAATGAAATTGCTAAAGAAGAAAAAGAAGATAAAGAATACGGTTTAGAATGTTTAAGAACTAACAAAGTGGCACTTCTTTTAGTTGCTGGTGGCATGGGAACTAGACTTGGTTCTTCTAATCCAAAGGGTATGTATAATGTTGGATTAACTAGAGAATTATACATTTTTGAATGCCAAATTAATAACATCTTAGATGTTGTTAAAGAAGCAGGTGTTTATCCATATTTATTCATTATGACTTCTCCTAAAAATGATGTTGCTACTCGTAACTTCTTTATGGAAAAGAATTACTTTGGATATGATGCATCTAAAGTCCATTTCTTCATCCAAAATATGGCGCCTATCGTCGATATGAATGGCAAAGTATTATTAGAAGAAAAAGGACAAATCGCTCTTTCTCCTAATGGTAATGGAGGATGGTTTACATCATTTGTTAATTCTGGATTAATGGAAATTGTAAAAAAAGAAGGTATTGAATATTTCAACCTTTATGCAGTTGATAATGTCTTACAAAGAATTGCTGATCCAGTATTTATTGGAGCAACATTAAAAGGCAAATACTCATGTGGAGCTAAAGTCATTAAAAAAGCTAACCCATATGAAGGATTAGGCGTTATGTGTTTAGCAAATAATAGACCTGCAATTGTTGAATACTATGAACTTACAGATGATATGAGATTTGCTAAAGATGAACAAGGTGAATACATCTATTATTACGGAGTAATTATGAATTACTTATTCTCTGTTAATAATTTATTAAGAATTATGAATGAATCATTACCACTTCATAAAGCATTTAAGAAATGTGCTTATATTGATGAAGAAGGCAATAAAGTAACTCCAACAGAACCTAATGCTTATAAATATGAAGCTCTTGCGGTTGACTTAGTTAAGTTAATGGATTCTTGTTTACCATATGAAGTAGTGAGAAATAAAGAATTCGCACCTATTAAGAATTTAACTGGTGTTGATTCCGTTGAATCTGCTAGAGAATTATTAAAAGAAAACGGAGTAAAACTCTAATAACAATAAACATTATAAAGGCGGTTTAATTCAAACCGCTTTTTAAATAGTTATTAAGTTATGTAAACTTAGGTCAAAAATAACTTATTGTAAAAATACATAATTATAAAATATAATTAACTTGGTTATTTATTAACCCATTTTGTGATACTTATTAGACAGTACGTGAAGCTAGGCACATGTATTTAGGTAGGTTGATATCTCTTTCTTGATAATGTCAAGAATGTCTGCTATGCGACAAAAATGTTAATTTATATTATCAAAGATAATATAAGGAGCAATTATGTATTTTGCAATTCATGTTCAAGGTGGTAAAGAAAAGACAATTATTGAAGTAATCAATAATAAGTTAGATAAAACTCATTTTGATGAAGTGTTTTCACCTGTTCGTGAATCAATAAGAAAAAAAGATGGGAAAGAATATACGATTAATGAAGTATTATTTCCTGGATATATATTTGTTAGCACGAACGATCCAAAAGCATTCGCGGCAGAATTATTCTATATACCTCAATATGCAAGAATGTTAGGTAGAGATGAATCTAGTGGTGACTATTTACCATTATCAGAAGAAGAAGTTGTCATGATGGATACTTTATGTGGTAAAGAAGTAGATAGAACTTTAAAAGCTTCTTTAATCCAACTCGAAGAAGGTAAAAAAGTTAAAGTCGTTTATGGACAGTTACAAGGATTAGAAGGATATATTTATAAAGTCGATCTACATAAAAGAATATGCACATTAAGAATATCTATCTTAGGTAATAAGTTAGATCTTAATGTTCCAATAAGTTACGTTAAAAAACAATCCGATTAATATATGAAAAAACTTACTAAATACCAAACAGTAATGTTAATACTAATAAGCATTACAATTCTTTTTATTTGGATTCAATCAATGATGTCAAAAACAGCATCATCAAATGAATCCAGCTTCATCAAAGAAGAAATCGTGGAACCTATCTATGAAGCTATTACAGGTAAACCAGAAGTCGATTTTGATGTCCGTAAATTAGCGCATGTAATTGAATTTACCGTATTAGGATTAGAAGTATCACTTTTATTCTGTATGGAAAATGCATTCTTAGGAATTGCCAAAACATATGCATTCTGTGCATTAATCGCGTTCCTAGATGAAACAATACAAATCTTATCTAATAGAGGTCCAATGATCCAAGATGTGTGGATTGATTTAATTGGAGTATCTATTGGATTAATAGTTGGATTTATTTCGATATTAAGTCATAAGCACTTATATTCGAACAAAAATAAGAAAGTGGAGGCTAATAATTAATGTTAGTTCTTTGGATTATATTAGGATCTTTTGGTGGCTTATTTGTCTTATTAGGTCTTATTGCTTTAATTAGTCATCCATTCTCAATCTATAAAAATAAACCTGAACAAAGAAATCCTATGGAAGGAAAGAAAGTAGTATTTGTTCAAGATGAAAACAATAAAGAAAACGCGGATGGCGTTAAAGGACATCTTGAAGCAACAGGCAATAGTGAAAAGAAAAGAAGAGCTTACTCGTTCTTTAAACGCTTAATGGATATTATTGTTTCTTTCTTTGCATTAGTGTTCTTATCTCCAGTTTTATTAGGCTTATCAATTGCTGTATTTGTTTCTGATCCAGGTCCAGTTGTCTTTACTCAAAAAAGACTTGGTAAGAACAAGAGATATTTTAAATTACATAAGTTCAGAAGTATGAAAATGTGCACACCTCATGATGTACCTACTCATATGTTAGATAGCCCAGAACAATATATTACTAAAGTTGGTAAATTCATAAGAGCGCATTCTTTAGATGAGCTCCCTCAAATCTGGGATATCTTTATTGGTAATATGTCTATCATTGGTCCTAGACCTGGTTTATGGAACCAAGATCTATTAACATCAGAAAGAGATAAATATAATGCGAATGATGTTAAACCAGGCTTAACAGGTTGGGCCCAAATTAATGGTAGAGATGAACTTGAAATTCCAGAAAAAGCAAAACGTGATGGCGAATATGTTGCTAAGTATGGATTTAAAATGGATTGTAAGTGCTTTTTTGGCTCATTACATGTCTTTGGCAAAGACGATAGTGTTGTTGAAGGGGGCACTGGTGAAATGAAGAAAAAAGAAGAGGAAAATAAGTGATGAGATACTCTGTTTTAATGTCTGTTTATAAGAACGATGATCCTGATTTCTTAAAAGTAGCGTTAGAGAGTATATATGAAAAACAAACTCGAAAGCCTGATGAAATTGTTGTCGTTTTTGATGGACCGATTCCTGAAACGTTAAATGATGTGCTAAATAATTTTAGAATTGGAAAAGAGGATGTGGTGTTTTATTATCCTCAGGAAATTAACAAAGGCCTTGGCGAAGCCTTAAGAATTGGCTCAGAAAAATGCACCGGTGATTACATTTTTAGAATGGATTCTGATGATATTAGTGCCTCGGATAGGTTTGAAAAGCAAATTGCTTTTATTGAAGCACATCCTGAAATTGATGTGTTGGGAACAGACATTGCCGAATTTAAGTTTAATCCAAATGAAGAAAACAAAAGAGTTAGACAATGTCCTCAAAATCATGATGACATAGTTAAAATGGGGAAGAAAAGAAATCCGATGAATCATGTCTCAGTTTGTATGAAGCGTACAGCACTAAATAAATGTGGTGGGTATAGAACGCTTCTTTTATTAGAAGACTATTATTTATGGCTAAATATGATTGCTTCTAATTGCAAACTTGCCAATATTAATGAATCTTTGGTTTGTGTAAGAGTGGGGAATGGTTTCGATTCTAAACGTGGTTCTAAAGAAAGAATTAAAGGTTGGAAAGTTCTTCAAGATTTTATGCTAACGCATTCAATGATTACCAAAAAAGAATCTAAAAAAAATATGCTTTACATAAGAATATTTGTCAATACTCCTAAGTGGATGAAAAAGATATTATATTCATTGATTTTAAGGAAATAATATTATGGTCATTTTGCATATTGCATGTTTAAATGAATTAAAATTTAGCGGTGTTGGTGTGGTTGTTCCACAGATTGTTGCTTCACAGCAAAAAAACAATATTGTTGGATTAGTGAATTTAAGTAACATTCCGATTCACGAAATTGATAATCAACTTAATTATAATAAAAAATTTGATATTTCTGATTTGCGATCACCGTTCAATCACCCTGATTTAGTTGTTTTTCATGAAATTTATTATCGACAATATCTTCATATTTATAAAAATTTGATGCAAAACAAAATTAAATATATTATTGTTCCGCATGGCGGGCTTACATCGAAAGCTCAAAAAATAAAGAAATTAAAAAAACTTTTTGCTAATTTTGTTTTTTTTAATGATTTTGTTCATAATGCAGCAGGTATTCATTTTTTGAGTAGGGACGAAATGAAAGAAAGCAATTTAAAATCAATGAAATATTTTATTTGCGGAAATGGTATTAATTCATTGAATGATCATCCAAAACAGTTTACTTCAAATTTTATTTTTACCTATATTGGAAGAATTTCTATTTTTCACAAAGGACTTGATTTACTTGTAGATGCTTTTAATCTTTATAACAAAAATCATAACACTAAAATTTACTTAAATATTTATGGTCCTGATGGTAAAGATTATCAAAAACTTAGTAACTTAATAAAATCAAAAAAAGACCCGTGCATTTATCTATATAAAGAAATTTTCGGTTCAAAAAAACTTGAAATTCTAAAATCCTCTACTTATTTTATTCAAGCTTCTAGGTTTGAAGGCATGCCAATGGGAATTCTTGAAGCTTTGTCTTTCGGTATTCCTGTTGTAGCTACAGAAGGAACAAATATGTCCGAGTACATTGATTGTTATCATGCTGGATTTTGTTCAGATAATTCTTTGTATTCTATCGTTGAGGCAATTAATAGAGCTGCAAACGTTTCTAATGATGAGTATGAATTAATGTCATATAATGCAACTAAACTAATTAAAGATAATTTTTCATGGGACAAAATTTCTAAGCAAACAATACAAGGATACAATTATATATTGTCGACTGATAAAGCAAATATTGGGGCAAATGTGGATGAATGATTGGATTAGACAAACAATGTTTATAGAAAGATTAGCTGGAGTTTTTCTCTATGCTCTTTCAGTGCTCTTTGTTTATTTTAAAATTGCAAACAATAGTCATCCAAAACGTACACTAAGCATTTACTTGATTGTTTTGACATCGATGGCCTTTTTTTATGTTCCTGGAAAGCAAGCTGATTTGACTAGATTATTAGACATTGGTAATGTCAACTGGCGAAATGTTGAATTTTCTTATTTTTTAAAAAATATTGCATTTAAATCTTCAACCCCAATTGGTGATTTAATTATTTATATTTTTACTAGGACAAAGTTTGATGGATTGCTCCCTGCGTTTTGTGCATTTGTTTTTTATTCAAATGTCTTTGCCATTTTTAAAAGATTACTTGCAAATCCTCATCTTTCTAGAAGAAGTATTGCACTTTCGTTTTTACTTTTTATGTCGGCCGGATCTTTTTTAGAAGTTATTTCAGATGTAAGATGTTTCGTGGCTTTTTCAATTACTACTAGAATTATTTATTTTGAGTTTCTTGATAAGAAGATACATATTATTGATATTTTTGGATTTATTATTGCTTGTTTAATACATTCAACATCTATTCCGCTTGTTATGATGTGGATCTCATTTTTTCTTTTTACTGGTAGTAGAAGAACAAATATAAAGAACACTTTTATAAATTTTATGCTTATTTGCTTGTTTGTAATGCTAGTGATTTTTTATGGTGGGCGATATATTAAATCAAGCGTGGCAAAGGCTGAAAATTTCTTCAAAAATGAAATTTATTCATATTTTTGGGAATATTTAATTGGCTTTATAGAAATTATCGTCTTTACTTTAGTTTTAATAGACAAAAAGAAAAATTCCTTACATACTCAAGATGATGATTTATTAAATTTTTGCATAATTATACTTCTATTTGTTTTTGCATTCTCGTGGGAATATAACATATTTCATAGATATTTATTGCCGTTATCTATTTTAATGATTCCAATGCTTTCAACTTTGGTCGGTTCGAAAAAACCAATATTCAGGTTTATTGGCCCTAGTATTAAATCAAATATTTTTTATCTCTCTCTTTTAATTTTATTTATAGCTTGTATTAGAGGTAATTTGTGCGGATATAAATTTTTTATCCTTTAATGTCTTTATGCTGGTTTCAATTATTATTCCTGTTTTTAATGTTTGTGAATATTTAGAGAAATGTTTATATTCAATTATGAACCAATCATTTAAGGATATAGAAATTATATTGATTGATGATGGATCTACTGATGGCAGTGAAATAATATGTGACAAATTTGTGGAGAAAGACTTAAGAATTAAAACTTTTCATAAAAAAAATGGAGGTCTAAGTAGCGCAAGAAATTTCGGATTATCAAAAATATCAGGCGATTATGTTTGCTTTATTGACAGCGATGATTGGATAGATAAAAATTTTATTTTTGACCTATATTCTTCTATTACTCAATTTGGGTGTGATGTTGCATGTTGTGGGAGAAAAATATTTGATGGAACTAGATTTTATAAGAGCCTTTGTCCAAAAAATAATCAAATTATGGATGGTGAGCTGTTTTTAAAAGAAATGCTCTTGTTTCACGGTACAAATTTTTCCTTTTGTGACAAAATGTTTAAATCAAGTCTTTTTAGTAACGTTCTCTTTCCAGAAGGGAAATATTTTGAAGACACAGGCACAATGTATAAAATCATTCCTTTAATTAATAAAGCTATTTTTGTTCCTAAAATGCTTTATATTTATAATCAAAGAATAAATAGTATTACACATTCTTCTTATGAAAAATTTGATGACTTAATTTTTTATGGCAATACTATTGTGGGTTTTGTTAAATGCAATTATCCTAAGATTCTTATTTCAGCAAAAACGTTTTTAACTGATTGCTATTTTGAGCAATTTGAAATGATTTTAATAATGAAAAGTAAAACAAATAAGAAAAAATATCTTAAACATATTATTGCTAATAACTATAGATTTTTATCATTTAAAAATAAGATTAAATTCATTTTGATTTTGTTAGGATTGTTTAATATAATGCACGCTCTTTTTATAAGCAAATAGATATATTTTTAGGTACATTATATTGGAATATAGAAATATGAAAGTAAGCATTATTATTCCCGTCTTTAATTCTTTTAATTATCTAGAGCAATGTGTTAATTCAGCTCTAAATCAGTCTTATAAAGATATTGAGATTTTATTGATTGATGATGGGTCAACTGATGGAAGCGAATCAATTTGTGACTATTATGCATCTCTAGATACAAGAGTGAAAACTTATCATCTTAGTAATCAGGGTGTCTCACATGCGAGGAATTTTGGCATAGCAAAAGCAAATGGTGATTATATATCTTTTCTTGATGCTGATGACCTGATGGACCAAACCATGATTGAAATGATGATAGGCGCTACAAATAATGGGAAAATAGATATTGTTCAATGTGGATTTAAAACCATAAAAATAAATGGTTCTTGCCTTAAAGAATATTTATATGACTACGATAATCTTGCTTCTTGTAATTTTGTAAATTATCTATTTCATCCGCATAAATATATTTCAAATAATGTTTGGACTAAATTGATTAAAAGAAGCGTTTGTACCAGTATTAAATTTAATGAAAAATTAAAGATAGGTGAAGACTTTCTTTTTGTGATTGATGCCTTATTGATATCAAAGTCAATAAGAATAATTCCGAATTTGCTTTATGTTTATTATAAGAGGTCTGGTTCTGCAACAAACTCAACTTTTTCATTAAAAGAATTTGATGATTTTGATATTGATGATTATTTGCTTAATAGATTTAATAGTTCTTCATATCTAAAAAAATTGATTAATGGAAGAGATGCTAAAAGATGCGTCGAGATCTATGTTTCTGCCTTTAAATGTTTCTTAAATAAAAAATATAAGAAGTTTATCATTTCTAGACTAAAAAGCGATAAGCACAGGGTAAGATTAAGTTTTAGATACGAAATTTCTATTTTTTTGCTTGTAAAAGTCCCTGTTCTATTTGATTGTATTTTAAGCATATGTTATAGACGAAATTCTAATAAATATATGATAAAAGGATAATTAATATGGCTAAAAAAATTTGTATTTTTACAATTAATGACTTTTCAAACTACGGAAACAGACTTCAAAATTTGGCTTTAACTAAAATGCTAACGAAGTCAGGCTATATAGTGCTCAACGGATTTTCATATTACACAAAGAAAGAATGGGTTAATAAATCTTCTAATTTTTTTAAAAGACTATTAAAAGTTATTACTCCATTTTTTGTTTTTAAAAAGAGGGTTACTACTCGTCGCCATAAAAATATGCTTTTAATCGAAAAAGAAAAAAATTTTTTAACGTACTACCAAAAATATTGCGAAATTGGATATAAAATTGTAGATAGAAATGACAAAGGCGTATTGAAAAAATTGAATATGCTTGGTGCTGATTATTATATTGTTGGTAGTGACCAAGTTTGGAATCCAAATTATGAGTGCTTTGATTATGAATTTTTAACAGCTGTTCCAGCGGATAAGAGATTTTCGTTTTCTGCTAGTATAGGAGTTAGTTCTATAGGCGATAAGGCGAAAAGAAAATTTATTGATAATATTTCAAGTTTTAAATATGTATCGGTAAGAGAAAAAAGCGCTATGAATCTAATAAGCGAACTAACTGGTTTTTGTCCATATTATACATATGATCCGACATTATTTTTGTGCTGCGATGAATGGAATCAATTTTTAGAAAAACCTTCGTATTGTTTACCAAGTAAATATATTTGTGTGTATTTTCTTGGTGAATTACCTTTATTTCTTTTAAATTATGCAAAAAGAAATAATCTTAACATCATTAGACTTAATGATCTAAATGACCCTAGAATATTTATAGTAAATCCTGGAGAATTTTTATATATAATCAAGAACGCAAATATTGTATTTACAGATTCCTTTCATGCTACCATTTTTTCAATAATTTTTCATAAGAATTTTTGGGTTTTTAGAAGGATACAAAATAACGTGCAAGATATGTTTACTAGAATTACATCTATTCTTGAAGAATTTTCCTTGGAAGACAGAATATTTAATCATTCATCTTGTATTGAAGACAAAATTTCAGAAGAACGTTTTTGCTTTATTGATAAGCAAATTCGAGAGAAAACGAGTGTTATGTACAAAGATTTTATCAAACATCTAGATTGCTAATGCTTTTAAAAAGAGAAATTTAATGAACAAACAAAGAAGTTTTGGCATATTGTTACAATATTTGCAAATGGCTATTAGCATCATTGTAACACTTATATCTACTCCAATTATATTGCGGATTCTTAGTAAGAACGAGTACGGAATATATAATTTGGCATCTTCTATCATCGCTTATCTCAGCCTTCTTTCATTGGGGTTTGGCTCGTCTTATTTGCGATTCTTTTCAAGATATAAAAAGGATAACGATAATCTTTCTATTAGGGGAATGAATGGCCTATATTTAATCGTATTTTCCATTATGGGGATTGTTGTATTGATTGGCGGATTTATTTTATCTAGTAATGCCAATATATTTTATAATAATACATATACTGCAGATGAAATCAAAATTGCGCAATTATTGATGCTGATATTATCAATTAATTTAGCTATTTCGTTTCCAATGTCTGTTTTTGTATCTTATATTACTGCCCAGGAACGTTTTATTTTTCAAAAGATGCTTAACCTAGGAAAAACATTTTTTGGTCCATTGGTTAATATCGTTTTTTTGTATTTAGGATATGGTTCTATAGGAATGGTTGTTTCTACAACGGTAATTTCTATAGTTATTGATTTAATTAATGTGTTTTTTTGTTTGGCTCAACTTAAGATGCAATTTTCATTTAAAAACCCTAATTTCAGCCTATTAAAAGAGATTTTTGTTTTTTCATTCTTTATTGCATTAAACCAAATTATCGATCAAATAAACTGGCAAACTGATAAAGTAATTCTTGGAAAAATTATAAATGGTACCGCCGTAGCTATATATTCTGTTGGTGCTCAAATTAACACAATGTTTACAAGTTTTTCTACGGCAGTTTCAAGCATCTTTGCACCCAAAGTAAATATGATTGTTCAAGAAAATAAAAATGATATGGACAATGAACTAACATGCCTATTTATTAAAGTTGGAAGAATTCAATGGTTTATTATGTTTTTAATTCTATCCGGGTTTATTTTCTTTGGCCAATTCTTTATTTTAAAATGGGCTGGCGATGGATATGAAAATGCATATTGGGTGGCTTTATTATTAATATCGCCTGCAATCATACCTTTAATACAAAATATTGGTATCGAGATTCAAAGAGCAAAAAATAAACATCAATTTAGATCTATTGTTTATTTAATTATGGCTGTTTTGAATGTTGGAATCAGTATTTGGTTCGCAATGATGTGGGGAGAAATTGGAGCTGCAATTGGAACAACTATTTCCTTGTTGGTGTCTAATGGTTTAATAATGAATATCTATTACCAGAAGAAACTTGGAATTAATATCGCTGAGTTTTGGAAATCAATTGGAAAAACATTACCTGGATTAATAGTTCCTGTATTAAGCGGAACTGCATTGATGGTTTTCTACAATTTTAATACATTATTGGACTTTGTTTTATTAGCTTTCGGCTATACTTTTTTCTATATTATCTCAATTTATTTCTTAGGAATGAATAAAGATGAAAAAAATATGATAAATAATATATTCAAGAAAGTGTTTAGAAAATGATTAAAATAATTAATAAATCAAATTGTTGTGGCTGTCATAGTTGTTATAATACATGTTACAGAAATGCTATTGCCATGAAAATAGATAATGAAGGATTCTTATATCCAAAAATCGATACAACTAAATGTATCAACTGTGGACTTTGTGAAGCTGCATGTCCTATTATTAACCCCTTATCTATAGATAGATCTCCTGTAGCATATGCGGCAATTAATAAGAATGATGAAATAAGAAAACAATCGACATCTGGCGGGTTATTTACCTTATTTGCTGAAAGTGTTATTGATAAAGGTGGTGTAGTATTTGGTGCTGCGTTTGACGACAATTATATTGTAAAACATTGTTATGTAGAAACATTTGATGAGTTAAAGAAATTTAGATGCTCAAAATATGTTCAATCTGCTATAGGCACATCTTATAAGGAAGCCAAGCATTTTTTAGATAATGGAAGACTTGTATATTTCTCTGGCACGCCTTGTCAAATAGAGGGGCTTTTCCATTTTTTAAACAAAGAATATCCAAATTTAATAACTCAAGATATTGTATGTCATGGGGTTCCCTCACCAAAAATATGGGAACTATACAAAAAATCAAAAGGAGAAATTAAAGACTTTAGTTTTAGGGATAAAAAAACTGGGTGGATTAATTATTCAATTAGAATAAATGGCTCAACTCATCTTGCATCTAATGATGAATATATGAAAGTCTTTATTCCTGGCTTTTCTATTAGACCATCTTGTCATAATTGTAAATTTAAAAAGATTAATAGATGTAGTGACATTACTCTTGGAGATTTATGGGGTGCTAATAATATTGTTCCTGAAATGAACGATAACAAAGGTTTGTCATTATTAGTGTTGAATAACAATAAATCAAAAAAACTATTTGATGATTTAAAAGATAAAATTGTGTTTAAAGAAATAAAACTTGATGATGCTATTAAATTTAATCCATCATATATAGTTTCGACTACAAAGCCTAAGAAAAAAAATGAGTTTATGTCTGCTGTTTGCTCATCTAATTTTTCTCAGATTGTAAATAAAAAATACTGTAAAAAGCCAAACTTATTTAGAAGCTTAATTGTTAAAGTAGAAAGATTATTAACAAAAAAATAAAAACAGTAATAATACAAATAGATTGTTTGCGATATGTATGCGAAATATTGTCAAATATGAAAAGACACATTAAATAAAGAAACATTGAAATGAACTATATTTATATTTAGAAATTGAAAACAAAAAAGTTAAAAGTAATATTGCGTAGATTTACTTTTTTTATTGGGCAAATCGAAAGAAAAAATTTGATATGGCTAAAAAGTAATTCGCTAAGAATAGTTGAAAAATATAAAGTTTATGATTTTTGCTCTTGTGGCGATTCAAGGCTCGGTATTTGCAACGATTCTGAAAAGTGCGTTTTGAGATATACTGACACGAATCAAATAATTGATAAAATGTCTTTGGAAGATTATATTAGAAAAATTACAAATAAAATTGCTAATGACTCATTAGATTATCTATTTGGACTTTTCTTTTATGGCGTTGACTTGAATGACATCCTTATAGACAATGACATCTATCATGAAAAAGAAATAGAAAAAAATGATAATATTATCTTTGATCTAAATGATTCTATTAAGGGTTACTGGCAAAATGGAAATTTTAGATTTTTGATAGGCAGTGGCTTATCGCTAAAAGAATCTGGTTATGACTCATTGAATTGGGATTCATTAGTTGCTGAAATGGAAAGTGCCTTAGCAACAAAAATGCCTTCTCTTGATATCAACGAAGTTAAAAATTTTTTTGGTAATCAATACGGGATACCCCAAGCATTAAAAGATAACGATGAAGATATATATTGGCATAAGCTACTATCTTCTATTTATCAAAACGATTTAGTATTTCCTTCTAACGAATCTTCAAATACTACATTAAAAGAAATAGCTAAAATTCTTAATGCTCAAAACAATTTAATTGATCGTCAATTTGTTGGAACTTTTAATTATGATGACAATCTTGAAAAGGAATTATCCTTTTTGCCGGACTCCGATGAATGCCCTGATTATTCTTCTTCAACTCTATTTGCTGATGAGAAAGTACCTAATCGGTTTTCATGTTTTAATAATAGCATTATAATTCTTCATTTGCATGGGTATTATCCGCGATCTTGTTTGAAAAGTACAAATATAGACAATCGCTATAAAAAATCTATTATTTTGACTGATAAAGACTATGATACTGGATACAGTGGGTCTGCATATCCAGTATCAGCACTAAAGTATCTTTTAACACAAAGCTGTACAATCATCGGAAATAGTGTTAGTGATTACGAAGAAAGAAAAAGAATTATGATTTCTTTTGATGAAAACCATATTTTCCATTTTTTGCTTAAAGCAAGGCCAAAGAATACTGAGTTTGCTACATATTTTCAAAAATACATGCTATCCATAGGTGTTTTTGTTATTTGGTTTGAAAACAATGATCAGATTAGAGAAGAACTGCAAAAAATAGTAAAATCCCTTAAATAATTATTGCTATCTACATGTTGTCTATTTATTGAACATTCTTTGTTGCTATTAAATGCCTTTGGTAACTTGCTTAGATTATTATCTGTTTAATGTAAAATACTTATTTTTTTATTTAATAGCACTATATTTAGTTAACATTGTAATCGCATCTTTTTTTTTAATGCATTCTTTAAAACAAACATAACTTGCTATTTTGAAATCTTTTACAAACGAAAAGTCTTTATAATATTGAAAATAATGATTTAAGCGTGATTTATAAATCACGTGATTCTTCTTATGTAGATTTTCTATGATATAAAAAGACTTTGCTTTTGATTTTGCAAGTCTTTCTAATGATTTACTTTAGAAATTACACTAATAATTACGAATAAATCCATAAATGATATTGAGTACGAAGTTACTAAAGCTAAATTGAAAAATTCGAATAAAGTTTCTTATTGCTCAGCCTTTGATGAAGATGGTGATTTGCTATTGTATTATGCCAAATTAATGAACGACATTAAAAAATAAAAGCAATTAGTTGCAAAGAAAATAATCGGATTAAAAGAAGGAATATATGATGTTTACGAATTACTTTTATATTTTGATGATTGTGTGCTTTTTCTCACATATGAATTTCGATTTAATTATTAAACGTGATTTGATAGAACGTACCTGATTTATTAAATTTTTATTATTAAGGCATTTTTTAAAATCGTAAATTCTTAAAGTAAATTCCGGTTTCCTGTTGGCAGTTTTTCCTTATTTATTCACCGAAAAATTTAATATAAGTTTCCAAACCGAATATTAGAGTAAATGCTTCTTTAGGTGAATGACCATCTAAAGAAAATAATGGCGATTCATTTATTGTTTTAGCGATTAGATTTACCTGATTTTGGCTATATCCATCTACCGAACTCTTTTTAGGAAAGAATTTCCTTAACTGTTTGTTCATGTTTTCTACAGAGGCCTTTTGATTGCTCTTAAAAGCATCACAGAAGAACAAAAAGGTTCTTTGGACCCCTAATTCAAAAGAGAATTCAATTCCTTTAATATCAGCAAAACAAGGATCCCTATCTGTAAGAATAGAAGGGAATATATCATTAAACTTGTCAAATCCTATAAGATTTTCTATCTCGTTAAAAACAGAAAGAACTTTATTTGAATTTCTGTTTTCAATTAAGTATAAAAATACAAAATGTAATTCTGGGATAATAAGGGTTAAAATAGATTTGCTGTCCGACTTAATAGATCCTAGGAAATCCATTTGGACAGTCATTTCATTGATTCTAGATTTCTTATAAGCAAGATAGTCTAGAAATGTACGATTACTACGATCAACATGGTTGTTTGGGTATTCGTACTTTTTATTTTGCTTTTTTCTTTTCTTATACGTAACTGCATAAGGCAAATCCATTTTAGTAATATTCATTTTCTTTTCGCTTATATATCGATATACAGTAGGAAGAGAGACATCAATATTTGAAGAATGGACTATTTCATATACTGATCGTTTATTGGCTAATCCTTCCTTAAGCAATTGATTTAACGAATTATATTCTTCTTTAGTGAGATTAATTCCTTTTCTTGTTTCATGAAGTCTGAACTCATATTTCTTTTGAGCTATGCATCCATCATATTTAAGCTGAGTAAGTGTACATGTTGTGTACTTACGCGAACAAGAACCACATACATAAGGAAATCTCTCTAACTTTTTACAAAGTATTTTATTTCCCCTAATAGTGGATTGTCTTGAAATGATTCTATTTAGTTTAATTTCTTTAGCAATTGTAGTAGGATCACATCCAATTGCTTCAGCGATTTCAATACATTTATTTTCACGAGCTAACATAGATGCAATTGTTTTCCTGTTTTCTAATGTCAAACGTGACATAAAAATACACCTCCTTTTGTAGCCAACAGGATGTATTTATTATACATTTCTCAGACTAAAAGCAGGATTTCGAGTGAAACCGGAATTTATTTTAAGAATTTATGTGTAGGATTATTCTCTGCATCGATCATGTTGGCGTTCTTTCCTAAAAACGATATTATAAATATTGCTTTCAAAGAGAAGCGATGAAATAGTGAGGTGCATATGATGAAAAATTACGATTTATTTATAGTTGGTAATGGTTTTGATATTGGATGTGGGTTGAAAACTAAATATAGTGATTTTTTAAGTTTCTATACTTCAAATGGAATTAAAAATAGTCTTTTAGTTTCTTTTAATCAAGCCTATCATTACAACTATTATGAAAACGATGAGTGGAATAGTTTTGAAAAATTAATATGCCAATATCTTCAATTTCTTAATTACATATTTACTGATTCGAATAACGTAAAATCTTATTTCTCTAATCCGCAAGATGATGCTTATGGATATAACATCTATCAATATTTCTACATGACCATTAATGATATTTCCAAACTTCCGTACGAGATAATTTTATTACTAAGATTGCCTAATTGCTTAGAACATAAAATTAGATTTTACTCTGATGCCGATTATAAAAATGCTTTATCTTATATAGAATCCAATGATCTTAAAACTATTTATCTTAGGTGTTTTGTCAACACTAATGATGTTAATCGCAATAAAAAATGGGTTCTGAACTACTTACTAAAAGAGTTTGAAGCTATGTTAATTGACATAGAATCAAAATTAAGAGATTACGTTAAGCAACAAAGTAACTCGCAAACTGATCTTCCAAAATTGTTACGCAATATTAGTGTACAAAAATTAATTTCGTTTAATTACACTCATACTGCCACCAAGTTGTTTAATGTACCTGAAAATAATGTTGTTTATGTTCATGGAGATATAAATTCTAATGTTATTCTCGGAATTGAACCATCGATGATATCTAATCAAACATTTGATGAAGAAACAGATTTTATTAAATTTTTTAAAAGATTTAGAAGGGTGTTTTTTGATTGTAATAGGAACTATGAATATAAAATAATGAATAATTTAAGTAATAAATCTGTAATTGGAATATATGGACATTCACTTGATTTGGCAGATAGATCAATCTTGAAACCTCTTTTTGAGTTAGAATGCTCGTCATATGATATTTATTGTTATAAAAACATTGGCGAATATAAACTTAAACTAGCAAAGCTTATAGGTCTTGATTTATTTGATAGATTAAATAAATCGAACAAAATTAATTATATTTTAATTAATGAATAAAATAAGGTAATTGCAAAATATAAAATAGCCTTAGCGAGAACGGAATATGTCGAAAAATTTTTAGTTATTCTTTTTCCGCAGCATAATGAAGTAATAGCTGTGGATGTAAATCATGAAAAAGTTGAAAAGATTAATAATAGAATTTGTCTTATTCGAGATGAGTGATTTAGAAAAATATTTAACTGAGAAGAAATTTTATCCGATTGCTGCTCAAACTTATTACTATTAAAAGAAAAATTTCTTCGATACAAAATATGTTGAACAAGTAATTAAACTTGTTATGTCAGTTAATTCAAGCGCTATTATGGTAATTAAATCAACGATTCCTGTTGGTTATACTGAATCTGTTAGAAAAAAGTATAATACTGAAAATATTATCTTCTTACCAGAATTTTTAAGAGAATCAAAAGCGTTATATGATAATTTATATCCTTCAAGAATTATTGTCGGTTGTTCTAAAGGCAATAATAGAGTAGAAGATATGGCGCACAAGTTCGCCGAATTACTTAAAGAAGGTGCTATTAAAGAAGATATTCCAACTCTTTTTATGGAACCTATTGAAGCTGAAGCGGTTAAATTATTTGCTAATACTTATTTAGCTTTAAGAGTTGCATATTTTAATGAATTAGATACATACGCTGAATCTAAAGGATTAGATACAAAATCAATTATTGATGGAGTATGTTTAGATCCAAGAATTGGAACACATTATAATAATCCATCATTTGGCTATGGTGGATATTGTTTACCAAAAGATACAAAACAATTAAAAGCAAATTTCCAAGATGTACCAAAAAATTTAATTTCCGCTATTGTTGTATCTAACTCTACAAGAAAAGATTTCATTGCTGAAGAAATATTAACTAAAGCTGGTTATTATGGAGAAGATGGTGAACTTGGTAGAGGAATAAGCGGTAAAAAAGTAGTGGTTGGTGTTTATCGATTAACCATGAAATCTAATTCCGATAACTTTAGACAGTCATCTATTCAAAGCGTCATGAAAAGAATGAGAGCTAAAGGTGCTCAAATAGTTGTTTATGAACCAACACTTAATGAAGATTACTTCTTTGAAAATAAAGTCATTCATGATTTAGTCGAATTTAAAAACATATGTGATGTCATTGTCGCTAATAGATATGATAGTTCTCTTGATGATGTAGAAGATAAAGCATATACAAGAGATTTATATAGAAGGGATTGCAGATTAAGCAACATATCAATGCACTACTTTTAAGTTCTGTTGTCGCAATTGTTGAAAATGCACAAATATCTTTGTCGCAATTGTTGAAACACTATATAAAAATGTTGTCGCAATTGTTGAAACCAAATTGACTTATTGACGCCAAACTATTATAATTTACTTAGTTTGGGGGTATTGTTATGGATGAAAAGATTGTTTTAAAACGTAAAGTATATGACAAAATGCTTGAATGGAAGAATGAGCATGCACCTGATTACGCTTTGTTTTTAAAAGGCGCAAGACGTACTGGCAAAACAACAATAGCTGAAGAACTTGGCGAAAGAGAATATAAATCTTACATAACTATCAACTTCCAAAAAGCATCTGATGAAATCAAGAACTTATTTGTAAATGGACTGATGGACCTTGATTTGTTTTTTGTAGCAATTGAGAAGGTTTATAAAAAGAAATTATATCCGCATGAATCATTAATTATCCTTGATGAAATTCAGCTATTCCCAAAGGCAAGACAGGCACTAAAAACTCTATTAGAAGATAAAAGATTTGATTATATAGAAACTGGTTCTCTTGCAGGAATTAGACAAAAATCAAGAAAAGAGAAGATATTAATACCTTCTGAAGAAGAACATATTGAAATGTATCCTTTAGATTTTGAAGAGTTTTTATGGGCAACCGAGAATGATTTTGATACTTTCCCTTTGATTAGAAGTCATTTAGAAGATAAAAAGCCATTTGGACAGGCATTATGTAGAGAACTTTTGAAAAAATTTAGAACATATATGTGTGTAGGCGGTATGCCTCAAGCTGTTATTAAGTATATGGAAACGAAGGATTTTGCAAAAGTTGATTTTACTAAGAAGAATATAGTTAATTTGTATCATGAAGATATTAATGATCAAGACGATGTTAATATCGATCATCTGTTTAATTTGTTCGACAATATCCCTAGCGAATTGTCAAAGCACGATAAACAATACGTTATTTCTCACGCCGATAAATCCGCTAGATTAGCCTTTTATAA
The DNA here is from genome assembly GCA_045600585.1 of Bacilli bacterium. Lineage (GTDB taxonomy): Bacteria > Bacillota_I > Bacilli_A > RFN20 > CAG-826 > JAZRYE01. The sequence goes on from JAZRYE010000011.1 coordinate 78,535, forward strand.
AGAGTCAATTGGATGGTTAGAAGATGCCATGATTGTAAATGTTGCGAGAAATGTATCAGAACCAAGCACTGCGCTATCGCTGTCACTAGATGACCTTAGGTTTAAAATGTATTTAGTCGATACTGGATTGTTAATCGATTTAGCTTTTGCTGATGGAAGTTACTTTGATAATGAATACTATAATGCCATTTTATTTGACAAACTTCATATAAATGAAGGCATGTTTATAGAAAATCTTGTAGCACAATGTTTGGCATCTAATGGGCATAAATTAAGGTATCATAGCAAAGTTGATCCTGCTCTTAAAAAGACTGTTCGTGAGATAGACTTTATCATTAGAAAAAAGAATAAAATCATTCCTATTGAAGTAAAGTCATCTAATAACTTTACAACAAAGTCTCTATTAGATTTCAAAAAGTCGTTTTCAGATAAAGTTGGCGAGTCAATAGTCTTATCTAACGCAGACATATATATGGAAGACAGAATTTTATATCTCCCTTATTTTATGGCTGCAGTCTTATAAATGGACGTATTATTTGAGGAGTGTATATATGTTTGGAAAAAAGAAATATAACAAGGAGCTCTTAGAGAAAGCTAATAAATGCAAAGATATCATTAATGCATACGTTACTAATTGTAGCGATAATCAAGTTCTTAATGCCTTATTTACTAAAATCACGATATTTAGAATGAAATACGATCGAAAAGATTTCTTTATCAAGAACATACTTGATTGGATGAAGAGAAAGAAGAATATCGAGGTCAAGGCTTTGATCGTCAACCAATTGGATGATATATTGGATGAATCTATATTCGAATATGATGAAACTCAAATTAAAGAATTAGAACAATTCATGGTTGATATTTTGCCTTCTGAAGAGAAGACAAAAACGAATGGTTTTATCGATTTTATAACTAACTTTTGGGATTATTTTTTCAAAGGAGCTGGTGTTAAATAGATGGCATGGAGAATAATTAAAGAGATAATTCTTTGTCTGATAGTAGGCTTTCTAAATGTGGCTTTTACAGCGATTATTGGTTTTATTGGATTGCCTAAATATTTCCTATGGCGAATGCTAATTTGGATTTTATCGGGATTGATAAGCTATATTTTGATTGTTCCTTGGTTTAACTATAAGGAAAAGAAATTCATAGATTTTGCTCCTTTGGGATTTGCATTTATAATTGTTGCAGCGATTTCTTTGGCAAAAGTTGAGGATCCAAGTAATTCTGGTTATTTTCAATTATTTATAGTGTTAAGTAGTGTACCATTTCTTGGTGGCTGGGTTAAATCGATTAAAGATGGATTTGACATTTTATCTTTTTCAAAAGTTAATCCTGATTTATTAAAGGATTTTTCAGATGACGAAAAGATAAACATATCGAAAATATATAAATCATTCTCGAAAATCAAGGAATTCACCGCAATTGAAGCTTCTAAAGTTGTAAGTATTAATGAAAAGAAGACAAGAATACTTTTAAAGAAAATGGAAGAATATAATCTAGTGGAATCTTTTAAAAAAGCGAATGCAGTTTCTTATAAGTTTTTAGAAAAATAACTTGTATTGACATAAGCAATGCCAACCGTGGCCAAAATCACGATTGGCTATTTTTTTATTTATCAACAAAAAGTCCCAAAAACAATAATTGGTAAGTATTACGCTAATATGTAACTTATACCAGCTAAGTCATTAAAATTTGCTTAACTATACAAAGAATCCTACAATACATCTAAAGTTAAGTAATTTTATTCGCGAACTGACAAACTAAATGCAACTTTATAGTCGGAAACTCCTTTTAGTATGACAAAGCCTCTTTTGGAGTACGATATTTATAGTTCTCCCCAGAACTAAACACCAAACCCAAAGGAGGCATTTTTATTATATGGGTAAAAACTTAGGAAAGCAGTTTAATCTTGAAAAAAGAGTAACACTG